>JAKJFO010000072.1 GCA_022704885.1 Candidatus Rifleibacteriota bacterium
CCTGCGGTGTAACCTTGTTGATGCGTTCGAGTTCACGAAACAGCTTGCGCCAGTCGCCCCAGATCTGCTGATAAGTGGCCAGTTGCTGAGCCAACCCCATATTGTCGTTGAGGCCTCTGATAAAGCCGGCCATGGCGCGGGCCTTGACCTTTTCAAGGTCTTCGTCGGTCAGAAGCTGGTTCTGCAGCTTTTCGATTTCTTCGTAGATCATCTTTTCGCATTCAGCATTGGTTTTTCCGGGCGCCGGGTAGCAGAATATCACGCCAAGAGACGGGTATTTGCTGCCGGGCCAGCCTGCGTATGAACTGACCGAAACGGCAGCTTTTTCGTCTCTGATCATGCGGCGATATAGGCGTGAAGTGCGGCCCTGGCCAAGAATGTCGGCAAAAGCTGCCAGCGCCGGCATGTCGTCATGAGTTTCGGCCGGGATATGCCAGCCGATGATCATTGCCGGCTGGGCGCGGTCGTTGATGGTCAGGCGGCGTTCGCCCTGCTGTGGCGGTTCTACCGTCGCGATGCGTGGCGGCGCCGGGCGCTTCTGAATTCTGCCCCAGTACTTTTCGGCCATTTCGACAACCGTTTCAGGCTTGACATCTCCGACCAGCGCGATAGTCATGTTGCTGGGCGTGTAATATTTTTTGAAAAAGCGCTGAGTAGCTTCGCGAGAATAGTTCTGAATATCTGACATGTGGCCGATCAGCGGGTTTCCATAAGGGTGCGCTTTGAAAGCAGTGCTCAGAAATTCTTCGACAAGCTTGCCCATCGGGCGGTTATCGACGGTCATGCGCCGCTCTTCGGCCACGACTTCGCGCTCTTTATACATTTCACGCAGCAGTGGCTCGAAAAAACGCTCAGATTCCATTGCCATCCAAAGTTCGAGCTTGTTCGAAGGCATGCTGATGATGTAGGCGGTCTGGTCGCGTGAAGTGAAGGCGTTGAGGCCGGAGCCGCCTTCAGACTGCAGAATGTTCGAAAATGCGTTCGGTTCGATAACCGCGTAGGCATTGGCTATTGCCTCGTTCATCTGTTCCTGCAGGTTTTTGAGCTTTTCCGGGTCGGCGAGTCGGCCCTTGAGTCTTTCGAGGCGCAGTCTTTCGAATATCCGGTCTTCATCGGCCATCAGGGCAGGTTCTTTTTCGGGGTCACGGCTGCCGATGGTGACAGTGCCTTTGAAGGCCATGTGTTCGAGCATGTGAGCGAGGCCCGAGTATTCTTTAGGGTCATCGGCGCCGCCGACATCGACCCAGGTGACCAGCGAAACAACCGGTGCGTCGTGGCGCGGCAGAACGATGATTTTGAGTCCATTGTCGAGACTATGCTCGAAAACCGACTTTTCGAGTGCGGAAAAGTCAAAGTCTGTTTTTGCTGGAGCCGAGATTGGCTGCAGCAGAATGAAAAATGTCAGAAGTGCGGTAAAAATTGCTTTATATTGTCGCATTTATGCCTCCGTGATATTAGTTTGTAATATTTTATCCTTTTTGCTGATAAATACCAGTTTTCAGCAAACATCAGCTGCCAGTGAAGCCTTCGAAGAGCGCCGTGCTCAAATAGCGCTCCCCAGCGTCAGGAAACAATGTAACTATCGTCTTGCCGGCATTCTCAGGCTGTCGCGCCAGACGGTCAGCTGCTGCCATGGCGGCTCCGCATGAAATTCCGCAGGTGATGCCTTCTTCGCGGTGCAGGCGGCGGGCGTATTCGATCGCTTCTTCACTGCTTACCGTGACGATATCATCGACGAGGTCGAGATCGAGATTGGCTGGCTTGAAGCCGGCGCCGATACCCTGTATCTTGTGCGGTCCGGGTTTGGGTGTATTGCCGGCTCTTATTGCCGTCAACACCGGCGATTCAACCGGTTCGACCGCTACCGATCTGACCGGGTGCCGCTGCACTTTTTTGAGATAGCGACTGACACCGGTAATGGTACCGCCGGTGCCAACGCCGGCCACGAATATGTCGATTCTGCCATTAGTGTCGTTCCAGATTTCAGGGCCGGTAGTGCAGAAATGTATGTCAGGATTCGCTGGATTATCGAATTGCTGCGGCATAAAATACTTTTCGGGAGCGCTGTTAACGATTTCTTCAGCTTTCGCTATGGCTCCTGGCATGCCTTTGACGCCTTCTGTCAGCACTATCTGTGCGCCAAAGGCGGCCAGCATTCGACGCCGTTCGATCGACATGGTGTCAGGCATGGTAAGTATCAGCGGGTAGCCGCGCGTAGCGCAGACAAAGGCCAGCCCGATGCCGGTGTTGCCACTCGTCGGCTCGACCAGAGTGACTTTGTTGTCGCCGTGCATGAGAATGCCTTTTTTCTCGGCATCCCAGATCATGCTGGCAGCAACCCGGCACTTTACTGAATAAGCCGGGTTGCGTCCTTCTATCTTAGCCAGCACCATAGCGCCGGCGCCCTGAGTTATTCGATTGATCCGCACCAGAGGGGTGTTTCCGATGCTCATGCTGTTATCTTCATAAATTCCGGGCATACATTACTCCTTCTCGCCAGATGCTAAAAATATATCACAAAAACCGTATCATTTAAGTCGTTTTTGTACTTTTCCGGATCCTGCGACTGCGCTACGCTTCGCGCAGGATGACATGCAAAAAGGCGATGCCTTCAAGGGACGAGGCGGCCGGTAAATTCTACTTCGGAAATGCAGCAGTCAGGATCGCCCTTTTTTTCATGTACTGCCAGAATTTCGAACTTGACTGAACTGGTGACCGGACCGTCGAGTTTGATCGTCTGAGCGCCGCGCTCATCCCTGATCACGTGTTCGCTGGTTTTGCCGTTAATCACGATGCGTAGCTTCGCAACGCTCTGATTGACCTTGAAAGGATCTCGTTTGTCGGTCGCAGACTTCTGATAACCGTTGTAAATGTCGATGCTGTGAAGTTCGACAGGTTTGGCGAATTTGAACTCGAGCCATTCACCAGTTCCGCTGTTTTTGGCACCTTCGACCCAGGCGGTTGCAATGTCGCCGTCAAGAAGGTTTTCGGGTTTGTAGCTGATATTCTTTGCCGGCGGCAAAACGCTTGATGCCTTTACCGACTTTACTTCGAGCCTGTATACGCCGGTCTGGCCGGTCGCTTTACCCTGCAGCATGCTGCTGTTGGCAACGATGCTGCCGTCTTTTTTGATATAGACTTCGCCGCCAGAGCTGAGTTGATCGTAAACCCGCGCGATTCCGCCGTCAAAGGGCTCGGCCATCTCATAAGTCGGCTTGATCACCCATTTACCCTTCGTATCGATAAAGCCCCACATTTCGGGCTTTTCGTATTTCGGATCGAAAGTTGATGCTGGTGCCAGCCCTTCAGAAAAGTGGGAAGCCTGCGAAAAAGCCTGCTGAATGACAAAGTTGCCGCTTTTGTCGATAAAGCCGGTTGGTGGCACTTCATCGTTCATCATTATGCTGACCGGCGCC
This sequence comes from Candidatus Rifleibacteriota bacterium, assembly GCA_022704885.1. Next base: position 3,417 of record JAKJFO010000072.1, read on the forward strand.
AGGCCATCGACGAATTTTCCGGCAACCGTGAACTTAGGCGCAATCACGGTTTTACCTTCTTTGTTGATATAGCCAACCATGTAGTCGCCATCGCTGTTGAGAGGCAGCCAGGCGGCGGCCAGTCCTTCCGAAAATTCGCCGGGCGGTGAAAAATACTGGTTGTCAAGGCAGCGAAGAGACGGTTCTATTGCAAATTGCCCCTCTCTGTCGATGTAGCCGTAGCAGGCTGAACCATCAGCCTGGTCACCGATCATGACGCAGGCAAGACCGTCTGAAAAGCTGAAGGCGCGCGCGAATTTTGGTTCAATGACCATATCGCCGGCCAGGTTGATATACCCCCACAGACCGTTAACTTTCACGGCAGCCAGCTCTTCAGTAAAGCTCAAAACTTCTTCGAAGTCGCGGCCAAATGCCTTCTTGCCTTCTCTGTTAATGAAATACCAGACATCATTTGCACAGACAGCTGCGTATCCCTGCGAAAACTCTTCTGCCAGCAGACTATCGATGTTCAATATCACTTTACCTTCTGTATTTATGTAGACATGGTTCCCTTCCGGTTCAATCCGCATGGGGTAAAGGCCGCGTATTTGAGCAGATGCCGTCATGCCGGCAACAATAATGGCAACGCAAATAGCGGCAACAAGCTTCTTTTGGAACAGGGTCATGGCGTTTCCTCCGGGCAATCAGTCTCTGTTACTGGCGGTTGCAGTTAATCTATACAAAAGCTCATTCAAAATTGCGAGGCCTGAAGACGGCATTACTTTTTCGTAAGCTTGTGAGCGAAGCGAATCGCTGGAGAAAAAGCAACCCGGCTGAGGGCCGAAGCTACAGAAAGCGAATTAATCAATGAGCTCTTATATATCAACCCGCTGTACATAATCTTTTTACACCATTCACTTCCGCCGGGCAAACTAAACTTGCATCAGCAGAATTTTTTTACTATGCTGGTAGAAGCTTAAATATTTGGGTATAACCGGCGTTCGCTCAAGCTGATTTTAGCTTTTGGGCCATCGATGAATCAGATTATAAAGATCATTAATTGTGCCGGTTTGCCTGAACGTGAGGAGGCGTAATGGAACTTCTTAAACAGCGCATCGGACGCACTGTATTATACAAGACCACAAATCTCAATCAGGAAATCGGAATCGCCGACCTGTATCTGAAAATGGAAGGTCTCAATCCCACTGGTCACATGCATGACCGCATTGCCTACTATCTGGTAAAAGAAGCGGTACAGCTTGGCTTTAAAGCCGTAGCGGTGGCTTCTCTTGGTCAATTGGGCGAGTCTCTGGCCTTTATCTCTGAAAGATTTGGGCTTTCATGCCGGGTTGTCATGCCGCAAGGCTCTCTTGATCGAAAGAAGCGCTGGTATCAGCAGAAGAATGTCGAGATCATCGAGCATGGCGGCAATTACAGCGAAGCATATCACAAAAGCCGCGAACTGGCTGCTGCCAACAATTGGTATGATGCAAATCATGGCTACGACAACTGCTGTATAACCGACAACGTTTTTGCCGAAATCGCCGAAGAAATCGTGGCAAAGCTGCAATCGAGCCCGAAAAGTCTTTTCTGCTTTCTCAGTAATGGCGCGCTGATAACAGGTCTGCATCTAGGCTTCAGATCTTTGTGGCGACGTGGTCTGGTGCAGAGAATTCCCCGCTTGTTTGTTGCCTGTGCCAGCGATGATAACCCGCTGTATCTGGCCTGGAAAAACCGTGAGACCAGAGTTAAGGCGACGCGCGCGTTGAATCGTTATCGTGGGTTGAGCAAAAATACGGTTGAATACAATATTGTTGATCCACAGAACGTTCTCAACGCTGTATACGATTCTGGCGGGGCTTTTGTCAGCGTTACCACTGAAGAAATTAACGAAATGATACCCAGGGTCAAAGCTTCAGAAAACCTTAAGATTGCTTTCCGGGGTGCGGCTTCACTGGCGGCCTGCGAGAATGCTCTTCGTCAGGGTCTGATCGAGAGTTCTGACAATGGCGTGGTAATTCTCGAAGAGGGCAGAAATGAGCTGAATATCAGGCAGTTGACCGAAGATGACTATGAAAACATCGAGCAGCTGGCTGACTATGTCGATCGCTATCTCGGCCAATACGGCGATGACCGGCAGAGCGTGCTTGAAGCGATAAGAGTGGCGTTGGCCGATGGATTTGTCCTTGGCGCCTACATTTCGGGCGAAATGAAGGGCATTGCTGTAGTGATAAAAATGCCGGTTGGACTGGTAATGCCGCAGTATCACCTTGTATACATCGGCTCCGATATCACTGCGGGTTCGCGTGGCATTGGCACGCGACTGATGGAAATGGTCAGAAGACTTACCGATGGCCGGTTTTCGCTGCATGTCGATGTCGAGAACAAAAAAGCGATCAAGCTGTATGAAAAAATGGGCCTGAAAAAAGCCTATTATCGCATGATTGCCATCAGGTAGCGCTGCTGCCGATGACTCCGGTCAGCCGCGTCAGCTGGCCGGCATAGACCTTTTGAGCCTGATCGACTCTGGGATTGTCGCTGACATTTTTGCTCTTCAGCAGAGCAAAACCGGCTTTAAGCAATACCGGCAGCGCCATGCAGGCCAGTCGTTCATCCTGGCTTTCTGGCAACCGGCTCTTTAAAAAGCCACGAATCGGCGCTTCAGAGCAGGCTATGGCACGTATCAACCACCAGCGCACGGCATCACTCAATTCGCCGGAAAGCAGCTCTGAAAGTTGATTGCGTGCGACCTTTTCGCGCTCTATCAGCTCTTTGATTTTTGGCGATGCTGGTTGCGGGTGGCGTTCGATATCGCCGGTCAACAGCAGGCTGAGCAGTTCAAGCCGGGTCGGGTCGGCATTTGCAAACAGTCTTGGAATCATCTCGGTCTGCTCGGTTAAGCTTTTTGCTTTGCTGAATTCGCTGGTGAGCTGATCGAAAAGGTCATTGTCAAACTGGGCCGGAATCTCGGCAAACCCCAGCAGCGGCCGCCATTCGTCGGTGCTTTCAGCCAGCCCGGCAAAAAACTCAATTCGCTCGCTCTCGCTTTCGCTCTGCATTTTGACCAGGCTCTGCAGACATTCGTGTATTCGGCTTTCGCGATTGTTCTGGACTTCATCGACATAGCCAAGAAAATCCTGCCACGCCTGCTGCGGAAACTCAGCAGCATTCATTGTGCAGGGCGCACTGACATCGGCGTCGCCATACCTGGCGGCCGCTTTGCGATCGCGCAGCTTCGTCAGCAGCTGAGAGACTTTTCTGATCAGTTCCATGATACTGTCATTATAACAAGATCAGCAGAATTCTGCATGCGATTTAACAAGGTTTTGTTGGTATTTTGCAGGCCAGACTTAAAAAAACAGGCCAGGCAGTTGTGCCTGGCCTGTTTATAAGCATAGATAAGATTACCTGCAGTAATTCTTTAATATCAGCCGAAATGCGCGCGGTGCTTCTGGGCGATGGTTTCGGCCAGAGCATCAAGTGCCGCAAAGTCAGCCTCTTTCGGGTAGCCTTTGCACAGAGTAGTCCCGAGAACATCGACTTTGAGGTTCGGTATCAGGCCAGAAATCTGTTCGACCGCTTTGGTTCCCCAGCCGTATGAGCCGATTATTGCCGCGTATTTAAGCTTTGGCTTGAGGGCGTTGGCCAGATGCGTGGCGGAAAATACGGTCGGATGCGGGCCGACATGCACAGTCGGCGTGCCGATGACAATCGTCAGCGCACTGACCAGCGACATCGCCAGTTTCCCGATATCGGTAGTCGACAGTTCGAACTTCTGCACTTCGATACCGCGTTTCACCAGCGCGGTGAGCAGAAAATCAGCCATGACTTCGGTGCTGCCGTGCATGCTGATGTAAGGCAGCACGACAAGGTTGTCGTAGCGGTCAGAAACCCAGTCTTCGTAGTCTCTGATTATCCAGTCGGGCTGGTCGTAAACCGGGCCGTGGCTGGGCGCCACCATGGCGATGTCGAGTGTTTTGATCTTTTCGATATTCTTCTTCACGAAGGTGCGGAAAGGCATCATGATCTCGGCGAAATAGCGTTTGGCGGCTTCGGCGACAAATGGATCATTGCCGGCGAGAAGGCGTGTCGTTGCAATATGAGAGCCAAGAAAATCACAGCTGAAGAGAAGTTTGTCTTCAGGCAGGTAGGTAACCATGGTTTCCGGCCAGTGAACCCAGGGAGTCATGTAGAATTTAAGGTTACAGTCGCCGAGTGACAGAGTTTCTTCATCGGCAACCGTTTTGATGCGTGCCGGGTCAATGAGCAGATGGTCAATCAGCAGGCTTTTGGCTTTTTCAGAGCAGAGCAGTGTACACTCGGGATATTTTTCGAGCAGAACCGGAATCGCGCCGGAATGATCCTGTTCAGTGTGCTGCGAGACAATGTAGTCGATGCGCTCGACGCCCTTGAGCTGGTGCAGAAGAATGCTCTGCATCGCCGGATCGACGGCATCGATCAGAACGGTTTTTTCGCTGCCCTTGATCAGATAAGCATTGTAGCTGGTTCCATCAGGCAAGGGTATCAGCGTGTCAAAAAGGCGCCGGTTCCAGTCGACGGCTCCCATCCATTGAACTCTATCGGTAAGCTTTCGAGGTTCCATGATCTTCTCCTGATTGAAATTTATGGCAGGCTGCGCGCGCCTTTGACTCACGTCATTTTAGCCTGCCGGTACCGCAATTGAAATTTTAACACAAAGACTATCCTTCTATTCAATCGTAATAGCTGTAACCGGGCATTGATCAGCCGCGTTCCGGCAGGTTGCTTCTGCTGCAGTCGGTACCATCGCGACTTTTACAATGGCCTTATCATCTTCCATCTTGAACACTTCGGGGCAAATTTGCTCGCATAAACCGCATCCGATACAGGTGTCAGCATCAACTTTCGCTTTCATAGTATCTCCTATTTTTACTTCTGCTTTCCAGCGTTTAAAGCTCTCTGTAAATATTGTTTCTCAATGACGCAACATAACCTTTTAGTCCACTAACTTGCGTTTGCCCATTCCGCTGACCGCGAAAGGAACACCCCCTAGTACATTCTTCATGTTGTTCCTTCTCCTGCTCACACAGTTGCCAGTTTGATTTATTAATTATCTCCCAGTAAATTATATCTTAGATCCACGGACATACAAATCATAAAAAATAATTTCATACACGCTTAGGCTTTGTATCTCAGCTTTGAGTGCGTAGTTTTTCAATTTCAAACAACTCAACCAGCCTGCCAGAACTGCTCTTTGAAGAGGGGGTGACTGTTTATTGCGAAGGGTTGCTCGATGTGAGTTACCAGACCGTGGGTTTCCAGGACAGACAGCAGGGGATCTGGGTGTAGCTCGATTTGTGGGAAATCGTTTTCCAGCTGTTCTTCGGTGCGGGGCCCGCTTTGCTGCCGCAGGTGAGTTACCAGGCATAAGGCGAAGTCGGGGGCCTGCCGGTTAATAAACTGGTGTAAAAACTCTAGAGATTCACGACTTGCGTCTGATTGCAAAATTTTATCTTCATTTAAAACTTTCATTTGTTGCGCCTGATTTACCGGGTCACGCCGCGGCAGTCTGCCGTTGCGAAAAATCAGAGCGCGACAGTAATAATTCAACGCCTGGCAGAAAGAATCTCTGGCGTCAAATTCCCGTTTGAAATGAAAATGCTTGCGCGCATGATATAGATGATAAAGCGCCGCCGAATAAGCTTCAAGAGCGCGCAGGGATCGATCAGGTTCAGAAATGCTGCAGACTTCCGCGACTCTTTTTTCCAGCGTCTGATCATGACAGAACAAAAAACGTCCCGAAGACAAAGCAGTGTGAAACGGACGTCCGACCAGGCCGTCAATCTTTTTCAGAAACGATACGCGGGTAAAAGACTGAACGTGCACGTTGAACCGGCCATGCTTCAGCATTGTGCATTCAAGATAATCCTCGGAATCACCATCTAGAATGAAAAACAAGTCGATGTCGGAATAATCCCAGAAATCACCGTTGACACTGCTGCCAAAAACGAAAAGCGCCAGAGACTTTTCAACCGCCGAAAAACCCTGCCCGATCTCGGCAAACGCCAATGGCAAATCATCCGGCAACTTATGACAATCTTGTACCCCGGCCATGTTTACCTCACGCTTTCAATTTTTTGTCAACATTCTGCTCTCACTGCCAGAGAATGCTGGGGCTTAGCTCTGTTTCAGGAAATAGACTTTGAACAGTTCGCTCTCGACCTGATTTATCCAGTGGTCGAAGCCAAGGCTGACGGCTTTATCGATGAGCGGCGCCGGTATGAACGGCGCAATGACCTCATAAATGCTGCCGGCTGCGATGCCGGTAAGGTCGGCTATTACCTGATTTACCGGCTGCTCGCCGGCTTCGAGCATCGGCCTGATATCGACCGTTTTGCAGACTTTGCCCGGCTCAAACCAGGCCGGTTTTTCGACCGAGTAGTGAGTGGCGTCGCCGGTGATGTGCATGGTATCCTGCCCGACCTGTTGGCGCAGAACCTTGATCAGTTCTTCGATTTTGACATTGCCGACGGTTGCCGCCTGCTGCAATGATGCAATTCTGGCCACGGTTTTTCGCAGAATAGGATTTTTCAATTTTTCAAACGCGGGAACAAAGCCGATCAGAACTTCTTCAAGCTGTGGATAAGCTTCAATCAGTTCGAGAACTTTGGTTTTGGGGCTTATGATCAGTTTGTGTTCCGGCATGGCGTCACTCTTTATAAGACAGAATTCTCTGCTCGCCTTCGAGATCGCGATAGGGCTGTACGTTGTGCGATACTTCGAGAGTGCCGAGATATTCACCCTTTTCATTGCGCAGTGCGAAATATTCGATGTGAATCATTTTGCCGCCCATGTTGATCCAGAAAGGGGCCCGCGACTTTCTGCCGCTGCGAAAGTCGTCGATGATTTTATCGACGATATGAGCGCTGGCGGGCGGATGGCAAAGTCGCACATCGCGGTTGAGAATCGCCCGGTTTCGCTGGAAAATGCGCTCTTTGGCCTGGGAAAAGTATTTGACCTTGTCGTTTCTGTCTACAAAAGTCATATCGACAGGCAGGCTGTTGAGAATGGCCAGCAGCTCTTCGACCGAGAAACTGCCCGACGGCAGCTGAATGTTGCCGCCGCTCTTATTCATTTCTGCCAGAGTGTCATCCGGTGCCCCTGCCGGTTTCCAGTTTTGCGGCGGGTCGTAGAGGCAGAAACCGATTTCGAGCGACTGCCGGTCAATTTCATACCAGTCGTCATCAGAAAGCTTGTCGAGAGACATTGGCAGAAGAATTTCTTCTTCTTTCGTCGTCATATCGACAACCCCGTTTACTGCCGGAACCAGCACTATCTCAGCTGAGGCGAGCAGCTCTTCAGCGGTAATTCCATCGGTTTTCAGCAGCTCGATCGCGCCTTTGATCTGGCCTCTGATTTCGTCGTGCTTGCCCCACATGACCTTCGGCGGGCCTGAAATGCCGAGCTTTTCGAGATATGGAAACAGAAGATATTCTTTTCTGAGATAATGTTTGTCAACATCGTAAAGATTGTTGAAAAAGCCACGCAGTTTCAAAAGATTCTGATCGAGATTTTTATCGCCGCTGTTTTTAATCTCTTCGAGCAGCTGACGGATACTGACGGCCAGCTTTTTTAGTTCGCCATTCTCTTTAAGCATGACATCGACCGGGTGCCCGGCCGGAATCTTTCGCGCTTTTGACAGGTCGATGTTGCCATGCAGCACCGCCGAATGGGCATCGCACAGCTTGAGAATTTCGGCTTCAGCCAGGCCTTCTTTAATCAACTCCTGCTCAACTTCAACAACTTCTTCGTAAGGCACGTTGCTCAGGCTTTTAAGTAATTCTTCGCGAACGGTTTCCTGCGACTGGCCGTCGTGAAGCTTCAAAATCAGCTCTTTAAGCTTTTTCTTGCGGTTTTCAGAATTGTTGATCAGCTCGCTCACTGGTTTTCTCCATTCATTTTCTTTATTTCAGACTTTATCGAAATACTATCATATATTTCATTACAACTGTTTGTAGTATGATTATGCTATGAAGAAATCAGCGATCAGAATTTATTGTGTTGTGATTCTGGCTATGCTCTTTGTCACGTCTGGCCTGCTTGCCGGCCAGACCTGGATGACCTGGAACATCCGCTCCGGGCTTCCCAGCAATAATCTCAGCTGTCTGGCCATCAACAAAGGCATGATGGCGGTCGGCAGCGATCAGGGGATCGGACTTTACCTCGAAAATTACACCGGCTGGTTCAGTCTCGCGAACTATCATGAGCAGCTGGCCGGCCTCGCAGTGCGTTCGCTCGATTTCGACGATTACAACACGCTCTGGGCGGCGACGCCGTCGGGGCTGTTTGCGATAGAGCTCGAGCACTTTCCTGACAGCGCGCCCCGGCTCAGGCGTTACGACCACGAGCACGGCCTCTCGACTATAGATGTCGAGGTCGTGCAGGTTGTCGATAACAAGATCTACGTTGGCTGCTATGGCGGCTGGCTTTTTTCCGCGTCGATTTCTCCAGGCAGCAGCATTTCGAGCTTCGTTCCGGTTAACCGGGCGGCTGTCGAAGATCTCAACAAATTTATGTCGGTCGGTATCACCGCGCTGGCAATGGATTATCCTGAGGGCGGCATTTATTCGACCAAGGGAAAAGGCCTGCTGCGCGCCGCAGACGGTAGCAATCTGGTTGGCGAGGACGAGCTTTTTTCTGACTGGGTCAATGACTTCTGGTCGTTCGAAGAGGGCAACGCCAATCGCATTATCGCGGTGACCCAGAATCAGATGAATCTCATTTCGAACAACCGTTCGGTCGGGCGCTGCTCGCTGCCGGCCGAAGACTGCTGGATCAGCTGCGTTACCACGGCCCCCGATCAGGAAAGCGATGAATACAAACGCGAGAAGCCCAAAGGCTATCTGCATCTCGAAACTTTTATCGGCAAGCGAACTTTGATTGCCGGCACGCGTGGTCAGGGCCTGTGGCTGTTCGATGACGGCCGTTGGAGCAATCTCACCATGCGCGACAGCCCGCTGCCATCAGATAATATCAACAAGGTTTATTATCTGCCCGGCCCGAAAAAGATCGCGATTCTCTCTGATGGCGGTCTTACCATGCTTGGCATCACCGAAGAGACGCAGTTCGACCTTTTTCAGGTGAGTGGCTCAGACCCTTACTGGGCCAAGTCTTTTTGGCCATTCATGCAGAGCTGGGGGCCATACGTCTACGGCTATCCAACCGATAAAGGTTATCCGATCGAGCCGTGCATTGCCTATAACAAAATTTTGCGTGGCAAGGATATCTGGGTTGCGCATTCCCGGGGTATCTCACGTTATGTCTTTCCTTCGGCGCCGTTTCTCGGCGTGATGCAATACCGCCTTCATCTTGCCGGGAAATTTGAATGCAAAGAAAACGATCCGAGCAAAGATCTGACGATCGAAGACAACAGCACTACCGGTGATCACCCGCCGATTCAGGCCGGTGAAGATATCTGGCATCATTACTGTAAAGAGCAGCCCACCGATTACTGCCTGGCTCCGATATCTCAAATATTTGTCTCGCTCGACATGAAGACCATGGTTGGCCCTGATGAGTATGAAGTGATAGTCGCGGACTCTGTTGCTGATATTCCTGCCGCTGCCGCAGAATATAGAAGGGTCCAGGCGCTCGCAGAGGCTGAACGGGCGGCTGAAAGAGAGTCAGCCGAAGAGCCGGCGGAAGATGAAGACTCAGACGAAGAGGTGGCAGAAGGCGAAACCGCCGGCACAACAGAGGATGAAGCCGACGAAGATTCGAGTGAAAACACCGGAGAAAGCGAAAATGCAGACTCTGAAGATGATGACGCAGGCGGCCCGGCCGATACAGACGAATCTGACCCTGCTGCTGAGGGTGACGAGGCAGATGAAAACATTGAAAATGCTGAAACATGTGCCGCTTCTCCGGGTCAGGCATCTTCTACTCCGCGTTTGAGGCCGGTGTTCAGTGTTGGTCCGAACAGATATGATGCCAGGGGACATCAGCTGTATTCAGTGGCTTCTCTGATGCAGGAATGTCCGTTGCACGCGATTCCATCGGAAAGTGTCAACGATATGGCGATTGACCTGCTTGAGCGTATCTGGGTAGTAATGGATAACAACCGGTTGGTCTGCCTCGACACTCCCCCCGGTGAAACAGTGCCCGATCCGGCGAACAACAACTGGTTTGAGTTTGCTGATGAAAGGCTGCCATGGCAGAAGTTCGATGATCTTCTCTGTATTGAGCGTATCGGTTCGGCCATTTACGTAAGTGCCAAAGACAGCGGTGTCTATTATCTGCCAGATGCGCATACCGCAACGCTCAAAGACCTGCGACCGTCTGACTGGCGGCGAATCGAGTTTCCGGCCGACTCTAAAGAATTCGATCAGTTCAAACATGTTGTTGCCATACAATATTGGCAAACAGATAAAGGCACCGTCACAGCTCTGCTTTTTGAAAAGTCCATGGCTACCTTCGACGGCAGCAGGCTCACTTTTCATTCCGTTCCCGAACGCACCTATACCTGCATGGTGCAGGATCGTGAACATAACCTCTGGGTAGGTTCTCTTCAGGGGCTTTCTTATTTTACTCCGGCTGGCAAATTCAAAGATATTCATGGGCGCATGCACGGTTTCGAATCTGAAAGTGTCGTGGGCTTGGCGGCGGCGCCTGACGATGCCAAATACCCTTATACTGTGGCTGTCGCGATCGATGATGCTGCGCGGGGGGACAGTTCTGCTGTCTACAAATTTTTCAGATCGTCAGACTTGATGCCCATACTTAGGCAAGGATCTGACAGCGCTTATCGTTTGCGAGTCTTAAATGTGTCGACTGCGTCTTCGAAGATCATGCTCTATGACGGCAAAGAGTGGGAACTCTTGCCCAGATCGGGTGTGCGCTCCATGATGTTCGATCAGGATTTTTTGTGGTTAGCAACGTCGGCCCGTGTCATGCGCCTCTACATGCCAACCGTCGTGCAGTCTTACTGACGCTTTAGCGCGGTATGCGCAGGCGGCGGACTCTGATGTTGGTCGACAGCCAGATGAATTCGCGATCGATCATGATGTGGCTGACGCCGGCGACCAGCCATTTGTCCCAGATTCTGCCGTCGAAGTAATGCAACGACGAACCGGCGATGATCTGTTCAATTACCTTCTTTTTGCCGTTTGCTTCGGTAATTATCATTGGTGCCTGGTCTGAGCCGTTCAACAGCGGGTTCATGTCGATGTCATCTCCCAGAGCGTCGCAGGCTACCCAGACGCCGAGCTGAAATTCGCTGCTTGCCGGCAGCGTACCGATTGCGGTAATGTGATCCGATTCGAACCGGGCGTTGGTTTTGGTATATGAATACACGTGGCCGGAAGGATCGACGCGAAACAACCCGCCGACCGAGCCGACCCATAGATTGCCTTCGGCTCCAGCTGCAATACAGGTGTAGCGCCGTCGTCCGCCGAGATCGATATTGCTGTAAAAATCTCCATCCCAGGTGCTGATGCTGTTGTTGTGCTGAATCGCCAGAACCTGCCCCTGTTCGCGTTTCCATTGCGCGAATCCGCGCACATCAGAATCTGGCAGGCCGGTGTAAATGCTGTGATGCTGCCACTCGAACGGTTCCTTTTTGAGATCGGTACTGCCGGGGTTTTTCAGTATATAGAAGCCGTCTTTCTTTGTGCCAACGTAAATGCTGTCGGGCGTGTACCAGACAACGTTCAGCTCGGTGCCGTCGCCCCATGGCGCGTATTTATCCATCATCAGCCAGTTGGGTTTTTCGACCTTCTGCTCTTTGCCGTCTTTTTTGACGACCTTCTTTTCCATGCGCATGCGCGCCAGCTGCTTGTCGTTGAAGATCACCCAGAGAAAGTCTGAATTGCGATCGACGTCTATCCAGGTGATTCTCTGATCAGGTATTTCAAACAGATCAGTATCATCATAAAAAATGTATTCTTTGGTAAACAGCTGCCAGTAACCGCGCAGAGCCTCTTCACCGATATTGTCTACCGGCAGTTCAGGCTCTTCATTGTCGAGATGGCCGGTGTTTTCTTCTTCTTCCTCTTTTGTCTGCTCGATGCGGCTGCTCACGTCAGGCAGTGTCTGCTGGTCATAATTTTTGGGGAAGCTGCCTGATCGCCACCTGGTCAGGCCGTGCAGGTGCGAAAACCAGTAGCTGCTGCCGCCCCTGATAATCTGAAAATGCGGAATCATCGCAGCATAGAGCGGCGGAAACGGATAAATCGTCTTGAAATAAGCCGAACCCAGCCCGATTTTTTTGAACTCGTCATACTGGTTCGAATCGAGATGAATCAGTACCAGCCCGGCGTCTGTGCAGACGATCAGCAGTCGGCCGATGGCATAGAGGCGGTTGATGCTGTCAGATGGCAATATGCTGTTGACGGTCAGGTATTGTGTCCACTTGCCCTTTTGAAAGCGCCACAGGCCGTTGTTTCGCGTGCCGACATAGAGTGAATGCTTGCCTAAGAAATCGAACAGTTTCTCTTCACTGTCTGATAACTCGGGGCTGTCGAGCAGATCGAAAATTTCGTCAGGTTCTTTGACCGTGACGACGCAGTTCAGCCAGGGGTCTTCAATCGGCAGGCCGATTTCGTAGTCGGCCCGATTGTTTCTGATCAGGCTCAGATGTTGCGGTGTCGCAGCAATCGTATATTTTTCGCGCTTCTTGCCGGCAAATATGAAGAAATCGTTGATCCAGAGTTCCGGCTCGCCATTGCTGCTGACCGCTGCATACTGGCTGCCGCCATTGATTTCTACCAACCCGCCGCCGCGCGTGCTGAACCAGCCCTGGCTCGGCCCGGTCATCGCCAGGCCGGAAACCCCGACCGATCTTATTTTAAGACTGTCTCCTTCTGATGTGTCGGTGTAATTGACCGGAGTAAAAACGGTTGTACCTGTCTGCGGAATATAAGCCTGTGCCACATAGCCGCCAAAACAGCCAATATATATGCGGTCTTTTGTGATCTGTATGCGATCTATGTCGAAAGTGGGCAGATTGTGGTTCGTGTCGAAAACGAAGATTTTCTTTTCCTGAATGCAGGCCAGTCCGTTCGCAGTTGCCAGCCACAGATGGCCGTACTCGTCGAAAGCGATGTCTTTGACTGGCATTGTCGCAACCTGATCGGGCAGTGCCACCACCGACCAGGTGCCGGTATTGCCGCTGTAAATGCTGACTCCCTGATCGGTGCCGACCGCCATCACTGTTTTGAACGAGGCGAAGCAGTTAACGACCCGGCCGCCGATTCCCGAAGACTCGTTGAAAACCTGCCACGAATCAGCCAGCACCACTGCCGGCAGTAAAAATACGATCGCTACCAGTATCAACAGCCCCTGCCGCCAGCTTTGCATGAGTTGCTCCCCTCGATTGTTATCTATGAATTTTAACAGAATACCTCCGCCAAAACAAAAACTCGTAAAAAGCAGACTTTGTGTGGTTGTTCAATAAGCATAGATTTCTGTAGGGGTTCAACATGTTGAACCCCTACGCTGCGCACATAATGACAGAACCGGCCGGGGTTAACCGGCCGGCCTGCTGAGTGAGAGTGAGAGAAAGTTGTTTTACTTGCTTTCGCCTGTGCTGGGAACTGTATTACTGGTGCTCTGATTGCCGCATGAGCCGTCGCGCAGCTGGCGTCTGACGCGCTGGGCAGAGCCGTCTTTGGCGCCTTTTCCCTGACCTTTGCGCAGGCCATTGCCCTGACCGTTACCGAGTTTTGCATTGCGCTGCTGGCGCTTGCCGGCTTTGGCTCCAAATCCGCTGCCGTCTCTGGGCTGGGGCTTGCTGCCATCGCCATAGCCACGGCCGCTGCCATCGCAGGTTTCACTTTTGATGACGCCCTGGGTCGGGGTCGCGGTGGTCGAGGTCTGGGCTGCGACTGTCGATTGAGTCTGTGCGCTCTGGTTGAGAACCGCGCGCTGGCTGTTGCCGCGCATTCTGCCAAGGTTCTGAGCTGCGATACTGTCCTGAGCATATACTATGCCGACGCCGAGAAGAAGAACTACTGTCAGAACGATACTTAAGTGTTTCATATCCCTGCCTCCTGTGATTTATTTCGATGATTCAGTCTTCAGTTTGCCTTGCCATACCTGTATCTGAATCTTTTACCCTGATTGTCATTGAGCTCAAGATCGCCGTTCTCAGCCCATCTGCCGCGAAATACTTCCGACAGGTCGCGCACTATGGTGAGAGTTCCGTCGTCGCTTTCATTGATGCTGAGCTTGACACCAGACCTGGTATTTTTGATTTCGACCAGCGGTTCGCCGTCATCGCCGTAAGTTACTTCCCAGATGATTTCGCCGACAGTCAGACTGCTGACATCACCAGATGCATCGGGTGCCGGAATCGTGATGGCAGTGCCATTGCCGCGCGTAATTACGATTTCACCGGTCTCGAGCTTTTCGATCGAACACTGTTCAAGACCGACACTCACGCTGTTGGCGGAAACAATCGCCATGCAGCTGCCGGTTCCGCGTTGCAGCCCCAACCCGGTTTCGCCGTTCTGAGAGCGATACTGGCGGTTTCGGTATCTCATCATGCCTT
>JAKJFO010000073.1 GCA_022704885.1 Candidatus Rifleibacteriota bacterium
CGTTACTACCGCCTGACCTACACCACACCGAAACCACAAGCCGACGGCACCCGCCGTAATATCGAGATTGTCAGCCGGCTGCGCGGAAGTGAAGAGCAGGGCAAAGGTTTCTATACCGCACCGACAAAAACAGTCTATAAGCCAGAAGCCGATGATTCCGGCAGCTCCGGCAAAATGACGCTGCGCTCGGTATTCAGTGATCTGCATATAGATGGCCCCGATTCGGTCTTTCTCACCGGGCCGATCATACCGCCACCATCACATCCGGTTTTTGGTCTTAACCGCGCTTCGCTTCTTGGCCTGTCAGAGTCTGATGCGCTGGCCCTCATCGAGCAGACGCGAGAACGGGTCGGTGCCGAACATCTTGCCAACTATCAGAGACAGCAGGCCTATCTCGATAACTACAGCAACGGTCTTGCCAGTCTGTCAGCACAGGTTGAAGAAAACGCCAGTCGCAGCGATCTCAAGGAATTCGAACGGCCGCGCATCGAATACCGCCGCGAATACCTGCGCATGCGCAGCGAAGAAATCAACCTGCATTCGAAGCAGGCCTATGATGAATACCATGCCAGACACACAGCGGCCATGGCCGATCTCGATATTTTTCAGCAGCATGTCGCCAATGATGAGGCTGATGTCGACGACCTCTTTCATGCCAACTCAGCCAGCCTCACCGCTACTCTCAGCCTGATTGACGAAAAATACGACAATCTTCTGAATCAGCATCAGGAAAAGATGAACCAGCATTTCTCAGACACTCTCGACAGCCGTGGCAGCAACGTCGAATTCAATCAGACCATCACCGATGAGCAGATAGACCTGCCGATCATCCCTGACCCGACCGGCAGCGGCCGACCATCTGTCGGCAACATTCGCGAGTTCATCAAAAATCGCGTTCCCGGTGCAGACGGTGAAGCTCCCGATCTTGAACTTCTCGACGATTAGTGGTCTGTCAACATTGAATCTGGGTATTATCTGTCATTGCGAGCGGAGCGAAGCAATCTCATTGTCATAAAGATTAGCTCAGAGCTGGCTTATGCCTTCGGCATACCGCTTCGTCGCTCCGCTCCTCGCAATGACAGTTTTTAAGCACACATTCAAATGTGACAAAGTAATAGTCATCAGAGGTTCTCGCGCGCGTAAAAATTGATGTTTTCTTTTTTCCAGCTCGTGCGCTTTTCGAGGTCGCGCAGGCTGACGGGGCCTTCGACCGGATTGTTATCCATGCTCGGGCCCATCAGCATGACGTGTGCACGTTTGCCAACCACTTCCAGTACCATCACCTGCTGACCGGTCGGAACCTTGGAATCACCGAGTTTCAGATATTTCGCAGTAACATTGTATTTTTGCGTGCGTTTTGGAATATTGGCGACCTGAGCCTTGAGCTGGTCGAGTTCTGGCGGGCCAAAATGTCTGTCAGCGCGGAACAGGTCGATAACCTGATTATACAAAGCCATGACCAGCATGCTCGACTTGATGATAGCCGCTTTGAAACCGCTGTCGATGCGAAGATTCTTCATAATTCCGGTCATGCCCTCAAAAAGTTGATATTTGGCCGCATAGATCTGAGCTAGAATTTTGAGTTCTTCAGGCAGTCCAGGTTCAAGTTGACGATAAATACCGGCGGCATTGGCAAACTTTGTCTTAACCTCTGGCATTTTGCCGAGCACATTCAGATACTTCATATCGTGAAAGTAGCCTTCGTATTCATCGATAAACGAAAAAAGCTGCATTACCTGCTCACGCTGGTTTATCTGCTTCGCTGCCGGAGCATTGAGTTGCGCAACTTTCGGCTGCGGCGTCATACAACCGGCGCAGAATGTCGCATTATCTGGCAGTTCGGCATTGCACCCTATACACAATTTGGCGTCAACTTGTGGACACAGTGCCCCCAACAACAGCATCGCAAGCAGCAGACTACGCAATTTCATAATAATCTCCAGTCACTTTGGTTTTGTATATGATGCCCCTTTTAAACCCATCTTGCAACCCCGTAACAATGATTTCTTGCGTTTGGGGTGAAATTGCATACTTTATCTCAGCATGAAAAATCTCAAACATGCTGCGGCATTTGTTTTCTGCCTGTTAATGGCCGTTCTGACAGTCGACAGGGCGCCGGCAAGCGCAGAAGAAAAGATGTTTCCGCCGTTTTACGTTAAAAAACTGGCGCCCGGCGAGCCGTTTACTCCTTTCGAAATCGTCGATCTCGATGGCCGCACCTGGAGCAATCGCCGTTATCTGACGCGCCCGCTGCTGCTGATTACCGGGAAATGGGCCCTGCGTCACGATCTGCGCAAATGGGCCGAGCATCTTAATCTGAACTATGCTCTGAAGGCCGATATTCTCTGGGTTTTCAACCCGAACGCCGGCTGGTTCGAAGACCGCCGCAAAAGATCTGAAGATGCCTTCAAGGAATTCAATCCCAAGATTCCGCTGCTGATCGACTCGCACGCGCTGATCGGGCGCAGCCTCAAAATCGAATACGATATTCCCACCATCATTGGCATCGACAGCAACAACCGTTACCAGTTCGCACTCGAAAGCCCCTTCAACAAACCCGGCAGCGCCAAACTCGACGCCCTGATCAGAACAAAACTACTATATAACTGACAATCACACTTTGCAGGTAGTGGACATTTGAGTTGATTAAAGTTATCATCTTGCAAAATTCACAGCATGAGGGTAACCGAATGAACAACAGCATACAAATTGCCTGGCCGGCTATTGCGCAACAGAAACACATCGCCTGGTGGCAGGGTGATAACGAACAACTGCATTCCGACAGCGAAAATACCGCCCGAATTCTAGCCGAATCCGGCAAACCCGTCTGCGTAGTTCTCAAAGATGGACAGCTTTTCTTCACCAACAGTGGCAATCTGTCGTTCGATCTCAATACCAGACCAGTCAAGAGCTTGCCACTGCTGGCAATGCTACCCCCCTGCCCGCTCGATCAGCTTGGTGACAGCTCATTCTGCCACGACCACGGGCTGCGCTACCCCTATATCGGCGGCTCGATGGCGCATGGTATCAGTTCGCCCGAAATCGCCATCGCGCTTGGTCGACATGGCATGATTGGCTTTATCGGTGCTGCCGGAGATTCTCCGGCCAAGGTCGAACAGGCTATTCTGCGCATGAAAAGTCTGCCTGAACCGGTACCCTTTGGCTTTAACCTCATAAACAGCCCAAACGAGAAGGGGCTTGAAGACGCTATTGTCGATCTTTATCTCAAACATGAAGTCAGACTCGTCGAAGCTTCGGCGTTTCTTGCGATGTCGCTGCCACTGGTGCGTTACCGGGTTACCGGCATACATCAGGATGCCAGCGGCCGCATCGTTACGCCGAACAAGATTATCGCCAAGGTCAGCCGTGTCGAAGTAGCCTCAAAATTTTTCGCACCACCGCCCGAAAAAATGCTCAAACAGCTGGTTGATTCAGGCGTTATCACTGAAGCTCAGGCTCAGCTTGCCGCCCGCATCCCGGTCGCGCAGGATCTTACATCAGAAGCAGATTCCGGCGGCCATACCGATAATCGCCCGGCAGTCTCTCTGCACCCGACCATGGTTGCCCTAAAAAACCATCTGCAGCAGGAATACAACTACGAAATGCCTCTGCGCGTCGGATTCGGTGGTGGTATCGGCACTCCGGCTTCGGCAGCCGCCTGCTTTGCAATGGGGGCTGCTTATATCGTTGTTGGTTCGGTGCATCAGGCATGTAATGAATCAGGAACTTCTGACGCGGCACGTGCAATGCTCGCCGGCGCCGGACAAGCTGATGTCGCCATGGCTCCGGCCGGCGACATGTTCGAAATGGGTGTAACTGTGCAGGTTCTCAAGCGCGGCACCATGTTTGCCATGCGTGCTCAGAAGCTCTATGAGATTTATCGAAAATACAACAGCATCGACGCGATTCCGGCGGCTGAGCGCCAGACTCTTGAAAAAACAGTTTTCCAGGATACTCTCGACAATATCTGGGCGATGACCGCCGATTTTTTCAGACAGCGTGACCCCTCACAGCTTGAAAAGGCCGAAAAAGACCCGCACCATAAGATGGCCCTGGTCTTCAGGTGGTATCTCGGCAAATCGCCGCGCTGGGCGGTAGCCGGCGAAGAAGCCCGCAAGGTCGATTACCAGATATGGTGCGGAGCCGCCATGGGCGCTTTCAACGAATGGGCAAAAGGCAGCATTTTCGAAGACCAGAAGAACCGCAAGGTCGTCGATGTCGCGATGAACATGCTGCACGGTGCCGCCCTCGAACTGAGGCTGAGTCAGTTGCGCAGTCAGGGCATCATGCTCTGTCCCGAACTCAACCGGGTTGCACCGCGAACACTCGATCAGATAGAACGCCTTGCTCACGCCGGCTGATACCAACCCCGACTTCAGACAGCAGCGCGCCGATATCTGGGTGATCGATACCGGGGAATTTGCCGCCGACAGTGAGCTTTTACGTAGCTTTCTGCAACCAGACGAGCTCGAACGCCATGCCCGCTTTGCCAGTCGTCAGATCGCAGCGACATGGTTGACTGCGCGTGCCGGCCTGCGCTATCTGCTTGGACGCTATCTGGATGAAACCCCGCAATCGTTGATCGTCAAAACCGGGCCGAATGGCAAACCGTTTGTCGAAAACCCTTTTCAGCTCTCGTTCAACATCAGCCACAGCGGGAGTATTGCGGTAATTGCAGTTACCGATCGTGACGTCGGCATCGACGTCGAACAACTCGAGCGCCAGGTCGACACTGCCGCCGTTTTACGCCGTTTCTTCTCACCGGCCGAGCAGGCCAGTTATGCACAATACCAGCAGGTAGACCCGCGCCGCACCTTCTTTAGAGGCTGGACCCGCAAAGAAGCGGTTCTCAAAGCAACCGGCGAAGGCATCGCCGGACTCGCGCATAATGAGATCAGCTTCGCGCCAGCCCTTCCGCATGCCATGCTGACTTATCGCAATTCAGCCGAAGCCGCGCAAACATGGTTCTTTCACGAATTCGAACCGGCACCCGGCTACATCGCCGCCCTCGCCTGCCAGTCACCCCCGATGCAGATCCACAAATCTCTGCTGCGCCCCGGTGCACTTAGCCTTTAGCTAAATCTGTCAGCCAGATTACTATCTCTATGAGAGCTGATATTTTAAAATGTTTGAACCATTGAATCGCGCGATATGATATAAAGTGAGACTACCGGAATTCGCAAAGATGACCGCTAAGAGGCGTTTGAATCCGAGAGGAGACATCTTACATGTCATTAAACAGAGTTTTTCTTGTTGTGCTGCTTTTAACATTGCTTGTCAACTCATTTGCATTTGCACAAGCACAGATAGGCGACTTCAGCATCATGCGCGGGCTTCACTGGGTGCGCTCAACCCCCGAAGAAGAGGCAGAATGCGGGTTTCCATTTTATCATTTTGAAAAAAATGGCGTAACCACCAGAGTCGGCTTCATACCGGAGAAAATACCCTATTCAAGTGAAGAAAAGCGCAAAAAACTTGTTGACGAGGCAGTTAAAGATTTGTATGACAATCACCCCGGTGCACAACCGGATCATGTTATGGGAGTAGCCGGTGGATATGGCAGAACCACAATAAAATTCAAACCCGAAGAAGGCGTTACCGGTTTCTACAGTTTCGCCTGGGACTACAAGGCAATCTACACAATTATTGTCATGGTCGAGGATAATGACGTCAACTCGGAGATTTACTCCGAAATTGTTCGCTCTCTTTGTACAGTTAAATTACCGAATCCGCCCAAAGACCCGGAAAAAGTCGCAGCAGAAGCAGCTGCAGAAAAGGCTGCAAAAGACGCCGCAAAAGCTGCAGAAGACGCTGTAAAAATTCAGGTCGGGAACGTTGTTTTCTTACCAGAACGAGGATTCGAGCGCGCCAGCGCTGAAGAAGAAAAAATAAATGGCAACCGATTTTTCCGTTTTAACATTGACAAAAGGTTCGTCAGTGACAGAGGAAAGCCGGCCAGACTTGAATTTTTCGATGAGATGATTCCCTGCTCGACCCAGCAGGAATACGAGAAAATCACAGCTGATTTATATAAACAATACGAAGAAAAGTATTCCGCCTTTAAAGGGCCGAATGGTGTTAAATCTGTAGAAGGTATGAAACTCTTTGGAATGTCTAGCGCATTTAGCATTAGATTTTATCCCGACGAGAAAACGACCTGTTGCCACATCTTTTTCTGGAGAGACGGCTTCCTGATTAAAATGCAGGCTGTAATTGAAGGACAGGTTGCGGAAACACCATATGAAATTGTAATGATTTGTAATCATTCAAAAGTTGTCGTTCCTGAACCCAAAGCCCCTCCAGTTGACGCAGCTTCGGCGACACCTGCTGTCGTTGCCTCAGCCACGCCGGCAGAAGATAAAATCGGCGACTTTGCCTTCAGTCTCGAGCCCTCGATTTATGCAAAAACTCCGGACGAGGTGCCCTGGCAGCAGCCATCGGCAACCGGAACCATAAAGGGTCTCGAAGCTGACAGCCTGGTTCTGGCGCAGACCGTAGACTTCAATAAAATTTCAACCCAGGCCTACAACGGACTGGTCATTGCCGCCATGGCAGCAATGCGGCAAATTCAGGGGCCGATGAGTCCTCAGGAAACAAAGGCGTTTGAAAACAGATGGGCTCCATTATTCGATTTCCCGACTCCTGAGGCAGAGGCATATTTCAAAAAACTCAATCCCCTTCTTGCCGAATTCCTGACAACCTCTTCGATGCTGTCACACGCTCTTGAACAGTATCAGGCTGTCTTTGAAGATTCACTCATCGCAGCTGAGACCGAAGTGGCCAGCGGCGCTTTCGAAGCGACAGCCCGGCTTGAAACAATACTGAATCTCATGAAATCGCTGCAGAAGCGCATGAATGAAATTGCCGCTCAGGTGAAGGAGCTCGGCAATCCTCCCGACCCGGTGGCGGCGAAACTTCGAGCCCGGCGCAGACACCGCGAAGAAATGGGAGAGCTTGCCAACATCGCCAGAAAATTTCCGGTCGAAGGACGTTGGGAAGGCTTTCAGGAGCATTTTTATAACGGCGGCCTGATTAAGGTTGCTGCATATTTGCGAGTTGTCAGCTGTGACGAACAGAATCGCCTGATAGTTTTTCTGCATGAAGGAGGTAAATTTTTTCTGCTCAATCCAATGGTGCCGGCAGAGGATGGCAAATGGCTAATGCGGTCATTTCCATCGCATCATTGGGGTGGTTTCACTGAAGTCACCTTCGATGGCGACGAAATGATAATGAATAATCTGTGGCGTGATCCTGACCAGTCAAGCTGGCCGATCGATGGATATTTTCTTCCGATAAGGCGAACGGTAATGACCAGGGTCGCAGAAATTGCCGAAGATGAACCTTTCCCCGGCGGGATCGAAGCAGACTATGTTCAAAGCGAAGTCGAGCGACTAAAAGAACTGACATTCAAAGAACTTTATGATTTCAGCAGTCGACGACTTGGCAGCTATACAATTGAAATCGCTTCCGGCGTTGTTAAAATACCTTATGACAGGCTGGTTACCGAAAGTGATGTAATTGATTATCTCGAGCAGGATCTGGCAAAATATCAGGCTCTGCAGGCAGAATTCGAAGCACAGATCGCGCCGCTGAATGAAGTTCCATATTCACTCGCGGTTGATAAAGAAATCCAACGCATTGCATATAGTCTGAATATGCCCCCTGACACTTCGGGCACCATAAAGAATCTGCAAAATGCCCTCGCGCATCGCGGTATCAAAGTTCCTGACATGCCGGCAAAGACAAAGCAGGCAGCGGCCGAGCCTCTTACCGGTGTAGACGAAAAATCTGACCCGGCGGTAGAAGCTGCTGACCGCGCCGAAGCGGTCGCCATGCATAATGAGAACATCCGTTATCTCGAAAAATCTCTTGAAAAAGATATGCAAAGCCTTGCGCAGGCCAAAGACAACTCAGAGCAGCAGCTGCTGGAATGGCGCATAATGAATGCGCGCGCTGACATTCAGGCTGAACGCGATCTGATCACGTCAATCAACAGTCAGACCATTGTTCGAACGCGAACAGAGCTCGATGATTACATGCATAACAGCTTTGTTACGAACATCGTTGCAAATCAGTCGAGAATGTCGGCCAATCTGAAACTTCTCAGTGACGCACAGACTCTTGCCGCCATGCTTCCCGCCGATGAAGCCGACAAGGCACGCGAGTTCATCTCCAGGCATGCCGACGCAAAAACTGTCGCGACTGGCGATGTGAAGGAGATAAAGCAGGCTTACGACGCAATCTTCAAAAAGGTCGAGGGCTACTATGAATCAGCTCAGGCTGCGCCCGAATTGAAGAGCGCCGAAAACCGGCTGGCCATTTACAATGTCGGGCAGACCTTCATTACTGCCGGTGTAGCAGGAGTTTTCGGCAGACCGGCCGGAGCCGCTTATGCGGGAGTTACCGGCTATATCAGCGGTGGCCCGGCCGATGGTATAAGTAATCTTGCTTTGTGGTACAGCCCGATGACGGCTATGGCGCAGCAGGCTTTCGAAGGCTATCGCAGCGGCGGTTTTATCACCGGCGAAACTGGTCTGAAAGGTGCTGCAGATCGAGCAGTGGTGACATTTGTCGGCATGAAGGCTCTGGAAGCTGGCGCCGCCGGCATTGGCAAGCTCAGCAATTACTGCAAAGGCCGCTGGGATCTGCATGTTTTCAAGACCGAACTTCATCAGGGCAGAAAGCTTGCCATGGAAATGGGCGAACTCGAGAGAAAAATTCTTGCAGCGAGAAGCTCTGGCGTGCCGGCAGCAGAGGTGATGGCGCTCGAGCGACAGGCAATGGAAAAAGCTGCCGACATATCTGTCAGTTTTCATGCCCGGAAAATTCTGAAGCTTCATGCGCCCCCGGCCGATCAGCTCGCCTATAACAAATATCTTACCCGTCACCTTGAAAAGGTCGATGAGGTGCTGCTCAAAAAGTTTCAGCAAGAAGGCTGGGATATCAGCCAGATCAGGTTCAAGGATTTTCGCAATGCCAGCAGCTTTGGTTCGGTAGGCATCGACAGAGACTTTGGTGTTTCGATTCTTGACAACAATGTTCTGATCAAGAACGGCAAACCATCAACCTTTACCGAACTGCAGAAAGACGGCACCAGGCTCTATAACGAAGCGTTCAAAGAGGTGGTCGGCAGAGATGCTGGCCAGGCGCTGCACAATTTTACGACACCAGTCCATGCCGAGTCCTTCATGGATCTGAAAATGATATCTTCGAATCTTGGCGATCCCGCGAAGGTGGCAGAACTTAACCGCAGGCTGGCTGCACAGACGGGCAATACAATTCAATACAAGGGTCTTGAAGCTCTTGGTATGACCAAAGAACTGGGAAAACTTGGAGCACATCAGGAAGCGTGCCGAGGACTGGCCAAAGAACTCGATACCAAACTGATCAAGCTGGCGACAGTAGCGGCACAGCGGCCAAACATCACCGCGGCTTCGGCTGAACGCCTGAAACGATCTGTTGACCGGCTTAAAGAAATGCGCGACATCTTCGATTCTTATGCAAGAGATCATATCGATCCGTTGACCGCTTCAAGAAAAATCCGTCAGCTGACCGGCGGCAAAGAGATTCCGGAAATTCTCGGCGAGGTTAAAGGACTGACTGAAATGCTGTTTAATTTTTCAAAGCTCGGTAAACCGTGAAAAGCCGCATCGAAAGAATTGCTTACCGAAATCAGGTACGATAATATATGTTGTCTAAGATAAAAGTTTTTTGAGGTGTTGGAGGAGAAGCAGCTATGCGCAGTTATTTCCCGACTTTTCTTTTGTTCAGGGTTATTGCTATTGCACTTTACCTGGTTGGCACGTTATTTCTGGTTCTGCCGGCTGATGAGCTGTTCAAGGTCGAAGCGGTCAACTGGACAGAAGACTTTCTGCGCAAAAGCGAGCAGTGGCGGCACGCGCTCAAACAGATGACCGCCCTGACCGATGAGTCGTACACCAGCGGCGATGATCTGCAGAAACGCTATGATATCGAACTCACGGAGTTCATAGCGCAGCGCACAAAAGATATGCAGATAGACGTCACCGGCAAAGAGTGGGAAGGCCTGTTTACCGATCTGGCGGCCGTGCAGAATGGCAAAGCCGGTGATGCCGCCTGGGAACAGACCAGAGGCTACTTCGCAGCTTCATTTCAGCCCCTTGCGTCGATACGCAAGAACTTCGAGAACGACAGAAAGTTTCTTTACGTTCGCATCAGTGACGCCAACCAACGGCATGAGCACCTCGCCATCAGCCTGCAGGGCGCCGGAGACTTTGCTTTCAAGGCCCCCGGCCATATTGCCTATCCTCTGCGCCACGCCGGCTGCTGGATGATGCTGGCCGGCATCCTGCTTTATCTGATGAATTCACGACCTTCGACAAATCCGCACCAGGTGCGGCTCAGTCATGCCAAAACAAGCCGCGGGCCGGATTTCTTCACCGCCATCTTTGCGCCGGGATTCGTTGCAATTGGAGGTGGCGCAGCCATCGGAGCCGGTCTGAAAACATTCACGCCGGAATGGTTCGTTTTTTCGTCGATATTCTGGTTTTTTGCCCTGTTATTTGCCTCGGCCTGGCTTTTCACTGCCTGGTACCGAGCTTTCACCATCGATTACAGCAGTCAGAGTCTGGTTTTCAATAACCTGTTCGGCTCGACTGAATATGACATGGCGCGGGTAAGTGAGCTTCGCCCGGCAGTTTATCAACCGCCCTGGTGGATGAAAATCCTGCTCTGGATCGGAAGAGTATCAGCCCGCAGCCGGTCGTCACGGCAACTTTACGATGATAAAGGCGAACCCGGGTTCGTTCTGGTAATGAGTGACGGCACGAATTCACCTGTTGTCAGCTTCAGTGAACTTACCGGAGTGACGCAATTCTATGCTGAGCTCGAGGCACGCGGCATACATGTCGAAGAAGATCTCGCGCTGAAAGCCGCCGCAGCTGATCGGGCCAATTCCGCCGGCCCCGGTTGTGCCACCCGCACAATATCGAAGATTCTTTCTCTGAGCGCCGTTGCTGCCGCAGCTTTCGGCGTAGTCAGCACTTACAGCGCTTCAGATGTTCAGATCAGAAGCAGCAGTTTTCCGGAAGGCAGCGCCTTTCCTGTCGAAGCCGAAAGAAGCAGACCAACGACCGAAGAGATGCTCGAGCGGGTAAGAAAGAACGACGAGGTGATGCGCGAGGTCAATCAGCTTAATCAGAAGATCCAGGAATTGTCTGATCAGTTCGACAAAACAACAGACCCTGAGCTCCGCCAGAAACTCACCAGAGAATCAAACCTGCTTCTTCAGAAAATGATGCAGCTGCGCAAACAGATGAAATAGCCGAATAATCAATCTTTATTCGTCTGCAGTTCCAGAGTGAACATAGGCTCTCTGGCGTGATATAAGTTATCTGCAGAGATGTGCTTTTCATGTTCTTCCATTGTCGACGGCCCCAGGTAGCGGGTGGAAACCATATCTGTATTCTCTTTGAAATCGAGCTCGGCCAGGTGCTTATCTAACTCTGCATATGGAACTCTGGCATTATAATAAACTGACCGCAGGTTCCCCCATCCTTGTGATTTAATTTCGCCACCCGTCAGATCCTTGAGCTTCCAGTGCCATGCTTTACCCTTGCCATCTGGACTCATGCCGAAATATTCTACCAGTGCTTCCTCAACCTTTGAAAAATCAGCAGAGAATTTAATATAGACCTTGTAGCCATTCTTTTCGATAGAGATTGAATTCTCTGCAAAAGAAAAATCTTCTGGCTTGAGATTGCTGAGAGTAACGTTAGCGGCGTTATAGCGCGACAACATGCCAGCGCTGATAACTTCCTGATCCTTAGATTCCTTGTCATACTTTTTTATTATTCCCAACTTGGCTGGAAGATCGCAGCCTATCTCCAGCTTCGTGGTCTTCCTGATGTGTTCCATGTTGGCCATCTGCTTTGCATGGACGCAGGAATACGCCATCACCATAATTACCAGAACCGTCAACAACCTTTTTTTCATAAAGTCCTCCTTTTATCTGCTTATAGAAACATTGACAACAAGCCAAACCCACAGAACGGGCTATAACTTGATTTGCTTTTGAATTTTCCTCTTGCCGCGTTTTTCTTTATTGCCAGCAAAGTATATCACAACTCCATGGTTTCGATAATCAGTTTTCAAATCTTCGTGAAGATGAAATTAAATAAATGAAAAAGAACTTCAGGCTGGAGAAATGATACTTGTAACCAGCAGTTTCTGCTTGATCGTGCTTGCGTTTCGTGGCATTATCTATTCATATAACAAGTTGTTGGAGAGAATAAAATGGCAGGACGGGCAGCAGGAAAAAAAGACATAATTGAAAGCTACAATTATGGTGATTACGAAAAGTGGAAAGATTCAGACCGCTGGGAGATCATCGAAGGCGATATCTATGCAATGTCGCCGGCTCCAAACACTGAACATCAGACCTTGCTGGTAAATCTCTGCATAGCAGTCGGTGCTTTTTTAAAGGGTCATAAGTGCAAGCTTTTTGTTGCGCCCTATGACGTTCTTCTGCCGAAAGGCGACGAAGCGGACGAACTGGTAAAAACAGTTGTACAACCCGATCTTGCCGTCGTATGCGATGAAAAAAAACTATCAGATCGCTCATGTCGTGGCGCTCCGGACTGGGTTATCGAAATTCTTTCGCCCTCGACTGCCGGGCGCGACCAGATTCTCAAAAAGCGAATATACGAAAATGCCGGCGTCAAAGAATATTGGATCTGCAGCCCACATGAACGAATTATTTTCGTCTATCTGCTGCACAAAAACCGGCTGGAACTCTCTGAAGTCTACGACGAAACCGCTAAAATAGAGGTAAAAACCCTGCCTGGTCTGGTGATCGACTGCGGTGAAATCTTTCCGCCCAGGCCACCGGTCGAGGTCAGAGAACCGCCCATAGTATATGTTTAAAAGCAGGTGAGAGTAATGGAAAAGGAACCACTTCTTCAGATAAACGAGGTAACCCGCAAGTTTGGAGAAGTCTGCGTGCTGAACCGCCTGAGTATGGCGGTTCAGCGCGGCGAAATATTTGGCCTTCTCGGTCTCAACGGCGCCGGCAAAACGACTCTGTTCAAGTGCATACTCAAGCTGATCGAAACCACTGAAGGTGCGATACTCTATGCCAATAAGCCGCTCGATGTGCCCATCATACACGAAAAAATCGGCTACCTGCCTGAGTTTTATCTGCCGCCTGGCGAGCTGAAGGCACGTGAATACCTGAATCTGCTTGGCATGGCTGTATCCGGCCCAAAACCAGATGTCGATGCCCTGCTGCAGAAAACCGACCTCGACCCGCACAAGCTGATCGGTGAATATTCCCGCGGCATGATTCAGCGCCTCGGCCTTGCAATTGCGCTGCTGAAATCGCCCGAATTCATCATTCTCGATGAGCCGACCCTCGGCCTCGATCCGCTGGTCAGAGTCAGACTGCTCGACTGGCTGAAGGAACTCAACTCGCAGGGCAAGACAATTCTGCTGTCTTCGCACGATTTCGCCCAGGTAGAAAAGGTCTGCCAGCGCATCGCCGTTCTGCACAATCATCAACTCCGCTACATCGGTCCACTCACCGACTTCCTCGAACAGCACAAGGTTGACTCTCTCGAAGATGCCTTCCTGAAAGAGATTGGAGACATACATGCGTAAGATGCTCGCAATGGCTTCGATCACTTTTTTACAGGGTTTCCGAACCCAGACCTTTCGTATCGTCGGCATGCTTTTCGTCGCCATCATGGCAATGACCTACACGCTGCGGATTCTGTCGATCGGGCACAAAGAAATGATGTTGCGCAGCTTTGGCCTGTCAATCATGGAAATCAGCAGTCTGCTGCTGATCATATTCGGGTGCGTATCGAGTTTTTACCGTGAACGCGAAAGCCGTCTGCAGGCTATTCACCTGACCTATGTCTCTGCTTTTGACCACGTTCTCGGCCGTCTGCTCGGCAACTGCATGCTGGTCGGCGCCTACACTCTTCTGGCCACCATCGGCTGCTCGGCTGTCCTCTGGCACGAAGGCGCCTTCAGCTGGGTCTTCATATTTGGCGCCTGGTCGATCTTTCTGAAACTTTGCATTATCTGTGTTTTCTGCTCGTTGTTCGCCAACCTTTTCACGTCGCCGGTATTCGCTTCGCTGATGACTGTCTTCGTCTACTTTGCCGCCGAATATGCTTCATATCCGCTGGCCATGATGCGACGTTCCCCCTCAGTTGTGCCCGAAGGCGTTTCCAGGATGGTATATCATCTTCTGCCGAACTTCGACAAGATCGATCTCAAATACTCAGCCATTCACGGCGAGAGCGTCGCCACCATGCTGCTGATCGAGATTACGCTTTACACACTGATCTATATGACAGTCGTCTTCATACCTGCCTGGAGGGTGTTTGCCCGCCATGAGCATTGAAAAATTTCTGCAACGCCATGCCTGGCTGGTGTTCATCTTCTTTTTTGTGCTGATGATACAGATGTCTTACAGCCTCGGCAGCGACACTCCGTCCTGGCGCAGCGGCCTGGCATTCGTGCCGCAGGCTGACTACGTCGCTCGCCTGAGCGGAACCTTCCGGTCGTCGGTCGCGCTGTTCTTCTACATGCGCGGTGCCCTCGAGATTGCCGGCGAAACTGCCGACAAAATCGATATGGTCCTCGAAAATTTTCATCTGGCCATGCAGCTCGATCCAAAACTTGTCCAGGCAGCCTTTCTTGGCGGACTGGTGGCGCCGACAAACGAAACCAGCCTGAAAAAGTCTACAGCCTTCCTCGAGAAAGCCTGCGAGCTGAACCCTGATAACTGGCGCATTCCATACTGGACCGGCTATAACTTTCTCGAGCTTGAAAATATCCAGAAAGGCACCGAATACTACTGGAAAGCTTCGCGCCTGCCGGGTGCCCCACCCTTTCTGCGCTATTCCGCAGCCAACCTGCCGATCGAGGGCCGCACACTCGAACAGTCGATTCTCGAAACCGAAGGAATGCGCGAATCTGTCGACAACGACGATGCCCGCGAATGGATAGATCTGCGCCTGATATGGTTGCAGAGCATGCTGTTGCTCGAACACAAGGCCAGAGATTTCAAAAAGGAAACCTTCCGCTACCCGGTCGAACTCGAAGAACTCGTCGAGCGTGGCCTGGTCAAGGAGATTCCCAAAGACACCATCGGCAACGGCTTTTATCTCGTACACCCCGGCGACCCCGACAAGGGCTACATGGTCCGCAGCCTCTGAACTGGTCTGGATTCTGCGACTTCGCCCGTCTACGCTGACGCTTCGGCGCGACTCGCGCAGGACGAATGTATCCCCTCTCCGTCATTCTGCGCGCAGAATGACAGTTAATATCGTATTGTTTAACAAGCCAGCGTAATTGGGTTATACTGCTTTAAATGATGATATTTAAAGCAAGAACTACCGCGACGACGCTGGTCGAGATTCTTATCGCAACTACGATCCTCGCCTTCACACTGGCCCCGATCGTTGCCATGTTCACCTTCGCCTCGCGCAGCATGGGTTCGAGCGTTCACCGCATTCAGGCGCAGTTCCTCGCCCACGCCGTGCTCGAATCGCTCAAGGCCGAAGCGCTGCGCTACCCTGCCGCCATCACCCGCTACCCGAGCCGGTTCGAGGTCTCACCGGTGCGCAGGCCACTCGGCTTCTTTTCGACATCGAGCATAAACTTCTTCAACAATATCCTCGGCCCCGACAAGCCAATCACTCCTGATTCGCCGCTCTATGATGAGTTCAGCCGGTTCCGCATCATGGTCACTGTTCTCGGCACCGGCAGCGTCGCCGAAATCCGCGTCGCTGTCGACTGGGCATTCGAAGGAAAAGAGCAGAAGCTCGAAATAAAGGGAAGCATCGACGCGAAGCCTTACCGCTTTACCCGCTTCGAGCGCTATTAATGTATGAGTCAAAACGCATCTGAGCATCAGCCACACAAAAGCAGGCAAAGAGGCTTCACGCTGGTCGAGGTCGTAATCGCCGCGGCATTGTTTGCAGGGCTCATAATCGTCGTGAGCTCGATGTATTCATTTATCCGCCGCACTTTTATCCGTGTCGACAATAAAAGCGTCGCCAGTTCCGAGATCGAACGTTTTCTGCTGCGACTCGATTCTGAGCTGCGCTCAGCGACTGACGTGACGGTACCGGCTTCTGACGCCCGTTCCAACTGTCTCACCTTCATGAACAAAGATGGCAACGAAATCAGCTATGAACATGCTGACGATGGAACCGTCATGCGCATCGACTATCAGAGCGACACGCAACGCGAAATAATGCACAGCGTCGCCAGCCTGACTTTTTCGCGACACACGCGCGGCCTCGTCGAAGTTTCGATTACTGTCGGGCAGGTATCGGTGCTGACCGCAGTTCACGTCTGGAACCTGCCATGAACAGACACTACAGCAGCAGACCCGGCATGGCGATACCTCTGGTTCTCGGCTTTATCCTGGTCGCTACCTTGCTCGGCACGACGCTTCTCTTTCTCTCAAAAACCCGCGGGGCCGATACTGTCAGAACCGTCGGCCGCATACAGCACCAGCATCTGACTCAGATGGGCGTCAGTGAGGCTCTGGCTATAATCAAACCTTTGCGCATTACCGAAGTTATCGCCAAACGCGGGCCACGCTGGAGCTTTAACACTTCACACCAGGAATTCGGCAACGCCACCGGCTGGTGCGAAGTCAAGGTCGAAACCCGTGGCGAAAGCGAACTTGAGATAACCTCGACCGGCTTCTGGCAGGAACGTGACGCCCCACCCCGCCGCCGCAGTTTCTCGTGCGTGGCCCGTTATAATGAGACCAGAGGTTCAGATTCGAATGGTTACCGCACCCTGGTAAAAATCGAAGGCGAGTGGAAGGTCGGCCGCTTCAGTGAAGAGTTGCCGGAAAGTGCCAGCGAATGACCACGTTTTCGTCATATCTGCGTCAGGCCAATCTGATTGCGTTAAAAGAATATCTCGATAAGCAGCGCGAGCCGGTCTGGGAATGTGAGCTGATCAGAGTAGCTTTTGTCGACGCAGACCTGATCAGCGGCAGCGCGCTCGAAATGTACCGCTGGCATTTTGTGCTGTTTCACCTGCTCTATCTGCTGGTGCCAGAATATGCCGGGAGCAACCGCTATCTGCACATTCATTTCATGCGCACCTGCGTCAGAGAATACCCGGCAACCGGCAGCTGCCGGCATTTTGACGATGAGCGGGTTGAATTCTGCGCGGCGACCTGCCAGAATGAAGCGCAGCTTTGCGATTTTCATCTGGCCAGAATCGACGAAACCGGCATAGATCGGCTTTCTGACCGCTACTTCTATCTCGACCCCGCCAATTTTACAGCTTTGAGTGCCGAAAATGCCGAAAAATTCATGGCCGGCGCCTGGAAGCTGCTGCAGAACTACGAAGAATACCGGCGCTGCCTCGCCATACTCGATCTGCCAGAAGGCGTCTCAATCGATGTTTTGAAAAAACGCTTCAGATACCTGGCCAGAACCATGCACCCCGACATAACCGCCGGGCATCATGCTGAGTTTGCACAAATCAACACAGCCTACCGCAATCTGGTAAAATGGCTTACAGCAGGCTGAATTTAATTTCGAAAGGATCAACCATGAATATTCTACTCGTGATTTTATTACTGCCATATCTGCTGATATTGTATGTTTCGGTTCACCTGCATTTTCCTGTTGCGAATATGATCAGGGAACTGATGCAGAAAATACCAGATTACGACGCCAAATTGCTCAACGCAAATATTCTAGTCAAAACAGCCAAAGCATTTGCGGAAGTTGGCGATATTTTTAACGCCTGGTGGTTTGTCGTGATTCCTCTTATCCCACCTGTTTTTCTGATACTGGTAT
>JAKJFO010000074.1 GCA_022704885.1 Candidatus Rifleibacteriota bacterium
CCCGTTCCGATCTGGCTCCGGCGCATCGCCGAGAGCTCGCTGTTGCGCTCGGCCTCCATCCGTTCGGCCAGCCGGGCCCGGAGGACCTTGAGGGCTTTGGCCTTGTTTTTGTGTTGGCTCTTTTCGTCCTGGCAGCTGACCACTATGCCGGTCGGCAGATGGGTTACGCGCACGGCTGAATCGGTAGTGTTAACGCTCTGACCGCCAGGCCCCGATGATCTGAAAACATCGAAACGCAGTTCACTTTCATCGACGCGAACATCGACATCTTCGGCCTCAGGCAGAACGGCAACCGTAGCCGCCGAAGTATGTACCCGCCCGGAAGCCTCGGTCTGCGGCACGCGCTGCACGCGATGTACGCCACTCTCGAATTTGAGGCGACCAAAAGCGCCATTGCCCTGCACCGAGAAAACGACCTCTTTTATGCCGCCGATGCCGGTTTCGCTCATGCTCATGAGTTCGCATTTCCAGCCCTGGCGTTCGGCATAGCGTGAATACATGCGATAGAGAACGGCAGCGAACAACGCGGCCTCTTCGCCGCCGGTGCCGGCACGGATTTCGAAAATCGTGTTTTTGCTGTCGTCGGCGTCTTTAGGCACCAGCAGCAGTTTGATCTCTTTTTCGAGCTTTTCTATTGCGGGTTCGAGCTCGGCGATTTCGAGTTCGGCCATCTCGATGATTTCGGGGTCTTTTTCGCCGGCCAGCATCTGCTTCGCGCCGTCGAGACGCTTGAGCAGGTCAGCATAGCGATGATAAGCCTCGACTACCGGTTCGAGCTCAGCCCGCCTCTTAGCGAGGCGCTGAAACTCTGACTGGTTGCCAATAACCTTGGGATTCGAGAGCTTGTCAGTCAGTTCCTTGAAATTTGCGTATACGGTTTCGAGGCGGTCGAGCATTTAGAATCAGAGCCTTTCGAGCATCTTTTCGATCAGCTTCAAAAAGTACGGTTGCGCAGCCGCAGCGGCGGCGATGACGTCTTCGTGATTGACCTCTTCATGCCCTTCACCAGTCGCCATGTCGGTTATGCAGCTGATACCGAGAATTCTCTTGATGCCGCCGTGAACGGCGACAATGACTTCAGGAACCGTCGACATGCCAACGGCATCGGCGCCGAGAATTCTGAAAGCGCGCAGTTCAGCGGCAGTTTCGTAATTGGGGCCACTGACGGCCACGTAAACGCCGCGTTCAACCGGCGCGCCGATGTGACGACCGATCTTCATGGCTTCATTGACCAGTTCAGGCGTATAAACACCCTGCATCGGTGGAAAGCGCGGGCCAACTTCATCGTCGTTGATGCCAATCAGCGGATTGTCGCCCATGTGGTTCATATGGTCGGTCATGATCATGAGGTCGCCGACCTTGAAATTGCGATTGAGGCCGCCGGAAGCGTTGGTGATGATGAGATCGACGGCGCCAAGCGCCATCATGACGCGCATCGGAAAGGTGATTTCCTGCATCGAATAGCCTTCGTAGTAATGAAAGCGGCCCTGCATGGCAACGACCTGTTTGCCGCCGGCTTCGCCGATAACCAGCTTGCCGGCATGCCCCTTAACAGTTGACACCGGAAAATGCGGGATTTCTTCGTATGGAATGGCAACCGCGTTTTTGAGCGAATCGGCGAACTTGCCGAGCCCGGAACCGAGCACCAACGCTACGGTAGGTTTAACCGGGGCCTTTTTATTGATAAAATCAGCGGCTTCCTGAATTTTGGCTTTCATACTCTTTTCCTTTGCATGCAGAATTTGGCGTCATCAGGGCAGAGTAAGGTAACACGCCGTGCACGCGCCTGTCAACGAAGTTAAGCGCGGCGATTCTCAGGCAAAAAAAGAACTGATTGTCTATCTAAGAATCAGCCAAGTATGGATTCTGCGACTTCGCTTCGCTACGCGCTGAATGAAAGGAAAATCTGTGGTGCAGTTTTAACGAGAGGAAAGGACGCGGCTGGCGAGAATCAGGTAATTGCTGTTGGGAAACTGCTGTTTCAGCATGGCCATGACGCGGTCGGCTTCGGCGCGATTGCCGAGTTCGATGAGGATTCTGATGATGTAATAGAGTGCGCCTTCACGAACGGCCTGATTATTGGAAGTCTCGAAAGCCTTCTTGAAACCGAAATAGGCATTAGTAACCAGACCCATGGCATATTCTGAATAAGCACTCAAAAATTCGTAGCGATCGACCGGAATGTTGCGGGGATCAGGCTTGAACTGTTTGAGCAGATTGAGGGCGCCCTGCGGGTTGCGCTCCTGAATATAACATTCAGCCAGAAGATAGGCGGCGGTCTGAAATTCATTATCGTTGAGCCCGCCATAAAGTGCATCAGTCAGCGCAAGCCGGGCCGAGAGGTATTCGCCTTCATCGAAGAATCTGACGCCCCGCTGCAGGTTTTCCTGAGAAGCGACCGGCCGGGCGTTGTCGAGCAGCGTTGCTTTGACGAAATCCTGCGCATACTGATTCATGACCTCTTCGGTCAGTCCATTGAAGCAGACAGCAAGCTCCTGCTTTACATCGCCTGACTGCATCAGCCTCTTGACGAAACGATGCAGAGCGCTGCTGCCGAAAGTTTTCAACAGAAATCTGATTTTAAGATAGTTTTCGACATATCTTTCGAGCGAAATCGGGTTGCCTTCGATGTTCTCGTCTTCGCCGCCGATGGCGTTGATATCGAAGCCACGGCGGGTCAGCGCCCTGATGCGCGCCTGACCCTGATCAGCGGCATGCACGGCGGTGCCTTCCTTGATCCACATCGGCAGGTTGTCGTATTCGCGCAAACCCATGGTATCAGCCATGATCGCATGGGTCATTTCGTGCGTCATCTCTTCGAGCAGGGTTGCCTGACCGTTGATGAGAAAATCGAGATCGAGGTGAATGTAATGTATGACAGTGCGGTTGGCAGTGCGAATCGACTGGCGTTTGCCGCGCAGTCGGAAGCCTTTGTAGGTAAGGTGGTCAGAAAACATCACCACAACATACATCTGCTCGCGCGCTGGCACGCCAAGAGAGCGTTCGATTCTCTGAAAGGCTTCCTGATAAACGAATGGCAGATCGGCGATGATTTTGGCATAGCCGGGAGTATTGCGGAATTTGCCACTATAGCTGGTATCGATATGCAGAACGGCGAGCGTTTCGGCGGGCATGACCAGTATTAAAAGCAAGGCAGCGAGCGAAGCGCAGACAACGAGCCTGTTAATCTTCATCGAGCGTTTCTCCCGTTGGATCGAGCTGCGGTAATTCAGATTCCTGAATTGATTCAGGTTCTTCAGCCACTGTGGCTTCGGGCGAATCATTTTTCAACTGTTCAGGCGACTTATCGGCAGCTGTTTGCTCTTTATTAAGCTCTTGAGAAGAATCAGTCGAGTCAGAATCTTCTGACGGCAAGGTGACAGGAGCAGTGGCAGGTTCAACGGCACTGGCAGCATCAGCTTCGACCCTGGCTTGATATACCTGCTGAAACAGATGATGGTCGGCTGCAATCTCGGGCCTCGCCAGAAGCTTGTCAAATGTTTCCAGAGGACTATTCAACATACCCATCGACTGAAGAATGCGGGCATAATGAAAATCTACTTCTGGTGAGACCTCGGTACGACCGGTAAAAATCGCGTTCATGATTTCAAGCGCTTCCGGGTAGCGTGCGTTCTTATAATAGGCCCAGGCAAGAGTATCGAGATTAAAAACACGGTCAGGCATGAGTTCGACCGACATTCTCGCCAGCTCCAGCGCCTGCGGCAGTTCCATATCGAGTTCGAGCATGGTGTAGGCAAGATTGTTGAGAAGCATCGGATCCTGCGGCGTCAGTTCAAGAGCCTTTTTATAGGCTGAAACCGACGCAGGGCCACGTTTGTATTTCATATTGAGATCGCCAAGATACTGCCAGAGAAAAGCATCGCCTGGCAGCAACCCGGTAGCTTCGGATGCCGCTGCAATGGCGCCGGCCCCATTTCGTTCACGATCATAGGCCATACTCAGACGATACAACCATGCCGGAACCTTTGGCTGCAGCTCATTGGCCCGCTGCAGGTGCTTTAAAGCATTTTCAGCCGTATATTTTTCGACCTGATAATCAAGAATGGTGATGCCCTTGAGAAAATGCAGGGGTGCAAATGTTTCGTCATCGGCCAGAGCAGCATCAACTACCTGTAGAGCCAGATCGGCCGCCTGCAGTTCGTATAGCACCCGGGCCCTCACCATTGCCCGCTTTGGCGCCGGTTGCGCCATGTCGATAAGAATGCTCAAAAGCCCTGCAAGAATCGGAATCAGCCATAACGCGTGACGAAATAGAAGTCTGAGCGGCCTGCTTGCTGCACTTTCTGGAAATCTGCTTATGCGCGCACGTGCAGAAACCGCAAGTTGTCCTGCCAGAAAAACCGGTAAAAAAATTACCGCCAGGGTTTCGAGCACGGCAAAATGATATTTAACCGGCCCTACTGCTGCTATCGATTCATTGGCAAACAGTTCACCGATCTGAAAAGCCAGCAGTACCGAAACGACAAAGCTTATAGTCGAGATCAGACCAGCCTGCCAGAAACTCTGCGCCAGCGCCGGCAGTTTGAGCAACCTGGCCAGCAACCAGAACACCATTGCCGAAAACAGATAAATCATGGCAAGACCACCGCCAAATGCCATGCCGTTCTCTACTGCATCGATGACACCGGCTTCGACACTCAGCGCAATAGCCAGAAGAATAAGAAAATACGGGGTCAGAACGAGCAGAATACGTTCGCGCCTGGCTTTTGCCGGTTGACTGAGATCGGCACCACAGGTGGTGCAGTAAAGCAATGACACCGTTACCGGCTTATGGCATTCCGGGCATGTTTTCAAATTCAGCTGACCTCGTGAAGTTCGCCGACAAAACACTTCTGCATCATAGAATCGATCGAACCCATGTCGTCTGTCTGTCCCAATACCCACATCAGCTTGACCATCGTCGCTTCCGGAGTCATATCCATTGCCGGTATAGCGCCAGCTTCCAACGCAGCACGACCGACCTGATACAGCTCCATCTCAGTAGAACCGACGATACATTGCGTGCAGACGACGACCGGCACATTGCGCTTGACAGCCGCGCTGATCGCAGGAACCAGAGATCTTTCCCCGGTTGGAATGTTTCCGGCGCCATAACCTTCAAGCACGATGCCGTCGTGACAACTCGCGATATATTCGATAATTTCTGGCTTTATACCAGGATATACCGGAACCAGCGCCACATTCTCATTAAGAGAAGTGCGCAAAAGCGGTTTCCGCCGGCTGCGGGTTTTGGCAAAACTGCTGAACTTGATAGCCAGACCGATTGTACCGAGAGGCACATCATTGACCGAAATGAAAGCCTGCATGTCGAATACCGAAGTTTTTTTGGCGCGGGTTCCCCTGATGATCAAAGATCCAAAAACCACCGCTACTTCGGCCAGATCAGAAATAGCGACACGCACGGCATTGATAAGATTGGCCCGCCCATCTGAACCGATTTCTTCGAGGGGCACCTGAGAACCTGTAATGATGACGGGTTTGCTCAATTCCTGCAGCATGAACGAAAGAGCCGCAGCGGTGTAACACAGAGTATCGGTGCCATGCGTCACGACGAAACCATCATATTCTTTCATACGCTGAAAGATGGCGCGAGCGATAGTCAGCCAGATTGCCGGCGAAACATCACTTGAATCGATACTGGCAAGAGGAAGAATGTCGATGTCGGCAAGCATGTTCAACTCTGGTATTCGCTCGAGCAGTTTGCCGGCATCTTCGCATGGGTATAGACTGCCGTTGGCGGCACGCAGCATGGTGATCGTGCCACCGGTGGTGACCAGCAGCAGACGAGGCTTTTGCAGCACCGCGTCACGCACGTGCATGTATTTTACCGAGAAATTAGAATTTATATTCAATGCCGAAATTCACATCCCTCTTGTCCATGGCGTCATCGATACGCAGCTCGAACCTGATGTTTTCAGTCATCAGATAGCCGGCCTTGAGCCTGATCTCTGAATCGGTAGTATCGATAAAGTCAGCGGTAAGCTGTATAACATCAGCCAGATAGTAGTCAAAACCAAGGCCAACCTTCGAACTGATGATACCACCACGCTTAACGAAGTTAGTATCGGCACTGCGGGCCACCATAAGGCTGAACGCGTCTGCCCCGCCGATGTCTTCGACGCCGAAGCGGTAGAAGGTCTTATCGCTCGGATAAAGATCGACAGTAAGGTCAGAGAAGAACGACTCGGTATCATCATGGTATCTGAGCAGATATTTAAAGTCGACGCGGGTCTGACGGATGTTGAGGAAAACCTTGTCGACAGCCTGAGCAAGCTTGTGAGCATCGTCGAGGCCGGTATTGATTTTCTTGCGGATTTCCTTGTCAGCGACGATTTCTTTGACTTCCTGGGTGATGACGCGGGCATTGTCGGAAGCATCCTTGAGCGAATCGATCATGTTGCGCAGATCGTCGGTCATCTTGTTGTTGCGATTGAGTTCTTCGATCATGCTGTCAAGCTTGTCGGTAGCATTGCGCACGTTGCTGACAATCTCGCGAATGTCGGTGCGCGAATCTTCGGTCATACTCGACAGACGGTCGCTGAGCAGTCTGAAATTGGCTACGACGGCGCGAATATCGTCGCGGTTCTTGATGATTTCGTCATCGACACGTTTGAGAATGTTATCGAGACTTTCAACTATGCTATCAGAGCGCTTTTGAACCGAACTGATGATATCGTTCATCTTGTCTGAAGCGTTTCTGGCATTTCTGAACATTATGCGGGTGTTTTCCTTGAGCTCGGGATCGCCGATGATATCTTTGGCTGAGGCCGTGAGTTCCTGCAGCTTCTGAATCAGCACGTTGCCCTGTTCGAAAAGCTCGTCCATACGGGTCGGGTCAGTGCCAGGCACGATATCGCCATTAACGACGTAAGGCGAAGAGTAATCGCGCGTCGGCATGATTTCGACGAATTTTTCCCCCATCAGGCCGGCTGTCGAGATGGTAAAAGTGCTTTTGCGCCTGATGCGCATATTTTTATCCTGAATGTAGACATGCACGTAAACCTGATCGTCGCGAATTTCGATGCTGGTGACCTTACCGATTTTGACACCCGACATCGACACGGTAGAACCTTTGCTCAACCCGTTGACAGAATAAAAGCTGACGACGAATTCATAGCCCTGTTCGGTGAAACTGAGATCACCAATAACGAACACCATATATGAAAGCAGTGCAACTGCTATCAGAGTCATGATTCCAACTTTGGTTGTCGATTTCATTCGCTTCTCCTGTGTTTCTACAGCAGCGTCATCGGGCCCTGGGCCTCGCCACGGATAAACTGCTGCACAACGGGGTTGGGTGAGTTGATAATTTCTTCGCGGGTGCCAATTTCGACTATCTGGCCGCCATAATGCAGAGCAATGCGGTCGCAGACTCGATAAGCTGATTTCAGATCATGAGTAACGACGATCGAAGTCACCCCGAGGCGCTCTTTAAGACTGAGATGCAGCTCATCGATCGCTGAGGTCATAATCGGGTCGAGACCGGTTGTCGGCTCATCATAGAGAATGATTTCCGGTTCCATGGCGATGGCGCGGGCAAGGCCGACACGCTTGCGCATACCGCCGGAAAGCTCTGAAGGCATAAGATAGTTAGTACCAGGCAGACCGACCAGCTCGAGTTTTTCTGAGACGAGATGATGAATGGCCCGGTTTGTCAGTCTGGTATGGCGACGCAGACCAAAAGCCACATTCTCTTCGACGTTGAGAGAGTCAAATAGTGCGGCCGACTGAAACAGCATTCCCATGCGCATGCGCAGTGCATCGAGACGTTTCTGGTCAAAGCGGGTGATGTCTTCGCCATCGATAATCACCTGACCGCTGTCAGGCTTCATCAGCCCGATTATGTTCTTGAGCAGCACGCTCTTGCCGCAGCCGGAAGGCCCAAGAATGACCAGAGATTCACCATCGTAAATCTTCAGGTTCACGCCCTTGAGAACCCGCTTCGGGCCAAAGCTTTTATGTACGTTTGAAACGATAATCATTGCAGATAAGCCACGCAGAAATTGTTGATGCCAACCGTCAAAAAGTAGTTGACCGCAAGGATAAGCATGATCGAAACGACAACGGCGCTGGTAGTGCTCTGACCAACGCCTTCGGCACCACCCTCAGTGGTAAAACCCTTATAGCAACCGATAACTCCGATAATGCTGCCAAAAACGGTCGCCTTGATCAGGCCGCCCATGAGGTCCTGAACCTGCAGCATGTGCAAAATCGAATCTTTGAAGGAAATCAGCGTGAGTCCGATCTGATTGACCGCAACGATCGAACCGCCGATCATGCCGACAACGTTGGTAAAAATAGTCAACATGAAAAGCATTATGGTACAGCCCCAGAACCTTGGCACAACCAGATATTCGACCGGGTTGGTAGCCATGGTTTCGAGAGCATCGATCTGTTCGGTAATTTTCATGGTGCCGAGTTCAGCGGCAATAGCGCTGCCAACTCGACCGGCCACAACGATAGAAGTCAAAATCGGTGCAAGTTCACGCGCCATCGACAAAGCGACAACGCCACCAACATAGCTTTGTGCACCCATCTGGGCGAACTGATAACCGATCTGAACGACCAGAACTGCGCCGGTAGAAACCCCGGTGATGGCGACCATAAGAAGCGAGTCGACACCAATGCGCGACATCTGCTCGATCAGATTGCCGAAAGCAAAACGTCCGGTTCGCAGATTGTGAAATGTCCAGTAGATTGTCTGCAGGAAAAGGATGCTGACGTTGCCGATTGCATCCAGTGAATCCTTAACCTTTTTTTCGATATAGTTCAGCATCTGATTGTGACCTGTTACTCTTCGCTCAGAGTAAGAGTTGTATCGACTCGACCGGTAACCACCAGGTTGGTCGGCTGTATTTCGAGATCTTTACCGTTGAGCTTGATCTTTTTCATTTCATCGCCTTCTACCGCCAGTTGAAAGAGCAGATCCGAATTCTTGGGCGAGCTTGCCCAGCTGCGAATGACCGAATCAAAATCGACGGCCTGGCCTTCTTCACTGCGAGGATCGCGCGCTGCTCTTGCGTCTCTGGCTTCGGCTCCGCCATCGGCATCGTCGACCCTCATGTTCAGGCCGAATACTGACAATACCAGATTTTCCTTGCCGATGTCCTGCGGAATCGGAATTTTGACCTTTCTTATAAACTTTTCTTCACGGAATGGGCGCAGCGTAATTTCGACATCGAGCACGCCGCCGCCGGCAACCTGTGCGTTCTTTATCTCGACCTTTTCGATTGAAAGAGTGCGGCGCCGCTTCTCGACCTCGATCTTGAGCAACAGCCGGGTTGGCATGACTTCTTCGATCTCGCTTTCGGTGACCATTTCGATCAGACTGCTGACTTCTGCAATCAATGACTGCACGATATCAGTCCGCGAATAGAACATGTTTTCACGCCTGAAGTTATACTGTTCACCTGAGGTATTGGCACAGTCGAGAGAAATACCCATCAGAGCCGTGCCGGCTCCGGCGCGGTCGATAACACCTTCGAGAGCCTGCACAAGCGTTGATTCGAGAACCATACTGAACACGGCAGGATCTCTGACAATCTGGTAATTGATGCTGCGGGTTACCTGCAGATTCTTGTCGAGCACATCGATCTGCACTGGCACCATTTCGGGGAAGCGACCGATTTCGCCGCTGATTCCCTTTTCGCGGTCCTGGGTGATAATGCCGAGCATTTCGGTCGGCACACCGATCTTGAATGGCATTTCGACGCTGGAAAATGAATGATGAATGTAAGCGCCAGTCATCAGAAGGGCAACACTGCCCTTTTTCAGAAAAGGATGTGCCAGAGCGAGAATGCGATGCTCGCTGCGATGAGTCAGCGTGCCAAGCGTCGTGAGATTTATGTCGCCGCGGGCCAGCTGAATTCCGATCGAAGATCCGGGTTCGTAGCTCGCCGGCTCAATTTTTTCGTCACTGAGATCACCGGAATTACTGCCCGGCATGTCTTTCTGAGCAACTTTTATGTTACTGCGCTTCATTTTGCTTTTGAGAACTTCAGCCGCGCGACCGCCAAGACCATCGACATACACTTCGGCGGCGGCCTGGCGCATAACCAGTTCGTCGGCAGCCGGCTGTATCAGGCTGTCAGGCTGGTCGCAGGCAACTTCCCACACGGCAGAAAAAGTTTTATCACCAATTTTGACCGGGCTTTCCAATTGCCAGTAGCGGGGACTGTCTGGTACACAGGCCAGCTCGGGATAACTCCAGATTTCGAGCATTTCTTCGATCGGTGTCACCAGTCCGACAGTGTGATCGGTCATGATCCAGCCAGAGCTGATGCCACCGACAAGTTTACCGTCGATGTAAACCGGGCTGCCGCTCATACCGGCTGCAATGCCGCCAGCGCGACGAATCACGTCACCGCTGACCTTTACCAGAATCGACTTACCGTTGATCAGCAGGTTTTCGTTAACCTTGTTGTTGGAAAGAATGCCAAGAACTTCGACTTCAAAGGTCTCGATTTTACGGCCCTGAATCACAGTTTTGCCAAGACCCCGCATGCCGATTTTAACGTCTTTGAGTTGCATAATATCGACACTGCCAGCAAAAGACTGGCAGATGTTCATAAACATAAACGCCAGAATAAAAGAAAAACGACCGATCAGCCTTTTTTCAGCAAACTTGATAAAAAGTCCCATTTTCACAACTGAGTCCTTAAACATTACACAACAGGTCTAACCTGTGCCTGTCCGTTCTGTCAGATGAACTGCGCAAAAAAACAATGCCCGCCATGATGTCAAAAAACACCTGGTCGGTAATGTATCGGCATGATACCGCCTAACTTGAAGACGGGCAACAGCAATTTGTCCGATTATTATTGAGGCAATATTTTTTTCAGCGGCTGGTAATTAGAATGCCGTTGGAAATTCGGCGTTCACTGCCATCTGAAGGCGAGTTAACGATGCGCCCTTTGACAATCATCGAAGAAGAACCACCACCATCGAGGTTGATGGCGTGGCGAACACCGAGAACACGCAGGTAATCTGCGAGTTCATCGAGCTTCATACCAGAGTTACGTTTAGATCTGCCATCTACAACAATCATCAACAGATCTCCATCAAAAGTTAATGCGACAGCAGTTCGCGGATGCCGACCATTGATGATCGAATTGTCGAACTTTTCTTCACGCCCGTTGATATCTCTGCGACCGTCGCTGACCAGGCGTGGCCCGCCACAGACAGCATGTCTTATCGTATCCCAGGGCTTATCGATAGAATAATCGAGAGACACAGTCTGCCCAAGCTTGAGAGACTTGAGCAGTTCGGCTTTTTCGCCACCGGCTGACACCACCACGCCATCAGGCGGAATCAGAGCATCGTTAGCGTGAATTCCCACGATTTTGCCTTTAACCAGAACGATTTCGATACCGCGTTCAGGTGTCAGCGTGCTGCGCGAGTATTCTGGAGTATAAACGACGAGCTGATCGCCGCGACGAGGCTGGTTAACCGCATCGATGCCAATCGACATATCACCTGCCCGCAAGGTGCCTGAAAAGTCGGGATTACCAAAAATCAAAGTATCATCTTCACTCACCCCGAAAACCGAACGTCTATAGAGTGGCGAGCTGATGAGACGACGATCGATGATCAAAGTGCCGATGGGGTCGCCACGCGGCGTAAAGTAAGCGCCATTTATGCCGGCGATGGCGTTATAACGCTTCGCCATCGAGGACAGTGTTTCCTTCTGCGCAATGCCCTCATGTGCCAGTACAGGAAAAACTCTGGTCAGTCTTGAAAAGGGCTCGATTCTGAGAATATGTGCATCTGTACAGCCGGCGCCGGTTTTCGGGCGGTCACGATAATAGGTAACGCCGTCAACCACCTTTTCTCCGGCGGTCAGAGCGAATTTTGCCTTTTCCAGTTGATATGGCACGCAAACTCTGAATAATCCAGAAGTCTCGGATGCGGTATAAGGATCACCGATACGACCCCGGGCGGCAAAGACCATTTCTGAATACTTGTTGGTCTGATGTACAGTAAATTTATTGAACTTCTTCTGAAGCTGTTCAAGGAATTGTGGATCGATTTTGCGAAGACCTGGCATAATCCGCATACGCAGAAGTTTACCGCCCTGCGAGCGTCTGAGCACCTTGACGCTATGCGAAAGCTCGAATTCAGCAATCTCAAAAGCCTCTTCAGTTCTGAATCTGACCGAAAGAATCTCTGGCTGTATGACGATATCTTCTGGTTCACTCTCCGGTTCAGGCATCTGATCTTCACTGA
Organism: Candidatus Rifleibacteriota bacterium; assembly: GCA_022704885.1. Next base: position 12,247 of record JAKJFO010000074.1, read on the forward strand.
GCTGCTCAATATCTGAATCTTTGCCAGAAACTGCCGGACCACGCATGTCGAACTGCCGCGAATCTTCAACGCTCCAGTCCTCTGCGTCCTTATAGACGACCTCTTCAGTCTGCATCACCGCACCTACCAGAAAGATCTGGCCGATGATCAGAAGCAGCAGCAGTTGTCGCAAAGTGTTTCTAATAGAAAACCTCCCCAGAATATATCTGGCCCTGAAATACTATCGGCAGTCCGCTGTCATGAGTTTAACAATCCCTGAGCATCAACAGTCGACAAAGCCTGCGAGAAGGTTGTTGACATTGCGACGGCACAGTGCTAACTATTAGGTAATACTTTGTGATAATAGTTGGTGATATTTATGACGCAAACTGTTTTAGAGCTCAAGAATGTCTCCAAGAGCTACGCACTCGCGCCAGGTTCATCAAAAGAAGCTCAGGGCCGACGGGCCGCCATCGACAATGTCAGCCTGACTCTCTGCGCCGGGCAGATTTATGGTTTTGCCGGTCTGAATGGTGCGGGAAAAACCACTTCGATCAAAGCTGCTCTCGGCCTGATTCAGCCTGATTCTGGCACCATAGAGCTTTTCGGGGCTCCCATCGATGCCGCGGCTTTTAACAAAATCGGCTTCTGCCCTGAAAAACCGGTGTTCTATGAAACTCTTACCGCCAGCGAAATCGTAGACTTTTCAGGCAGATTGCTCAATATCGCAGCCAGCGAAGACCGCAAGAAAGAAATTCTCAACAAGGTCGGTCTTTACGACGACCGCCACAAGCGGGTAGGCGCCTTTTCTAAAGGCATGCAGCAGAGACTGGGCATCGCCTGTGCCATGCTGCATGATCCGGCACTTTATATTCTCGATGAGCCCGCCAGTGGCCTTGACCCACTTGGCCGGCGCCTGATCAAGGACATTCTCAAAGAACTCAAGCAGGCTGGCCGCACGGTTTTTTTCAGCACACACATCATTGCAGATATCACCGAGATCTGCGACAAGATTGCCATAATTCATAAAGGACACATTTTATACGAAGGAGGTGTCGATGAGTTCTGCCCTGAGCACAAGAACGGTGAAGAGCGTTTTGTAAAAATCATTCAGGACTACGACAAAAAAACCTCTGCAGCAGCGGCAGCAACTGACTGATATGGATTTTTCCGTTATGCGGTCGCGAATTTCCTGTATTACCGCCATTGCCTGGTATTCGTTCATCGAAGCTCTGCGCAACCGGCTCTTTCTTGGCGTCTTTCTGCTCGCTCTGCCCTTTGCGGCAGCAGCCTGGACAATCGATGTCTATCAACTCGGCTTTCAGACACGACTGGTATCAGATGCCGGGCTGACAGTGATTTCGACGCTCGGACTGCTGGTTGTACTGTTCTTTTCGCTCGACCAGATCATACCAGACATCGAAAAGCGTACCGTCTATTTTATTTTTACCCGCATGCCCAGCCGCCACACCTACATGATCGGGCGATTTTTCGGTATTGTCACCACTCTGCTCTGCCTGCATGTGTTTCTTGCCGGCCTTCTCGTCATGATCATCAAGCTGCGCACAGGCGCCTGGTTTAACGAAATCCCGATTGCCGGCCTGATAATATTTCTCAAACAGTCGCTGCTGGTCTCGATCGTCATGCTTCTGGCGTCATGCACATCCAAGATTATCACCGTCAGTATCAGCGTGCTGATCTACGTTGTCGGTCACGGTCTCGATATTTTCAGAATGCTGGCCGAGCAGGGTGGAAATTCGATCATCGCATTTCTGCTCGATATCGCCGGATTGATTCTGCCCGATTTTTCGCTTTATGAAACCCGCATCATGGTCATGCACGAAATACCGGCCCAGACCTCGGCCCTGCTGATACTGGCGTTTTACACCCTTACCGCGATATTTTTCTATCTTGCCATCGGTGGCGCCATCTTGAAACATCGAGATCTATGAGCACTCAGCCACAGAAATCATTGACAAGTTCGGCAAGATTATCGGTTCTCAGCGCGCTTATGCTGCTGGCAATGGCGCTTTCAGCACAGCACCTGATGAAATCACGCTATTGGGAATACTACTACCCGGAAGTCCAGGTTGCCAATTTTGCCGACATCGTTCTACAAACGATCCCGGGCCAGATAAAGAGCTTCGTTGCCGGTGTTTTAAGAATAACTGCCGATGAGTATATGCATATTGGCCCGACTAAAAAAGCAAAACAAAATTTCGTTGCCGGCAGCTTCGCCGGAAACACCGAAATAATGTCGCTGCTCGAACTCTCGGTCATTCTTGAACCGACGAACACAGACATGTACGCTGTAATGAGTCACAACCTGGCCCTGTATCTCAACCGTTTCGATGATGCCATCAAGCTGCTTCACCGAGGCATTCAGGCAAACAAAAACGCTCCTGACCTGCATAAACTCTATGGTGCAGCAGCCTACTGTTATGGCTTTGCCAAAAAACCTTCTTTTGCTGCTCCTGCCGAGGTTAAAAAGTATCGCGAAATAGCGGTCAACTATCTTGACGCTGCGATCAAATCATATCTCGCCAATGAACATCGAATGTCTCCTTACATGCACGATGATTTTGCCAATCTGCAGAATTATTACGTCATGCAGAGCCGATTTCTGGCTGATGTCGGCAGGAAATCGGAAGCGCTGGCCGCCTGGCAGAAAGTCTCTGAGGCACGACAGATAAGCTTTCTCGGACACTACTTCACCATGCTGCAGCAGGAAGAAATCGCCATGCCCGACTTTCCCGACCATCTGCTGACAGCCGCATATCAGGCACTTTTTCAAGTCAGCACGATCAGGCCGCCATACAGTGTTCCGGCCGCTTACCGCTTCTGGCTGACAGATCCAGCCAGCCTTTACTATCTCGCAATCTATGCCCGAGGATTTGGAGCGCCCAGCCTGCTGGCTGAAGATTGCCATGAACATCGATCATCTGAGCTCAACCAGTGCGGCCACGATCATTCGACAGCGCAACATGAGCATGTTACACATGACCCACATCTCCAGCAACCCGTTCAGCCAGACCATGTCTGCGGCCCAGGCTGCGAACACGATCATCATCACGAAAGCACACATGCCAGCGGCGCGGCTCATGAGCATGAACATGACCCCGAATGTCCGCACTGCGCCAGCGCAAAATCCTGGAAGCAGGCCGGCATTCCGGTTATGATTCAGGCTTTCCTGATGCTCGCCACCACCATCATCATCCGCAGATTCATCTGAAGCTTCTGCAGAGATTCAGCAACTAAGACTTTGCGAATCTGTTTTACTCTTGCCGCCGATGATGATAAAATTCCGCAGCAGAACACATTTTTGCGACTGACAGGAAATCCGTTGATGAGCGACCAAAAGGAATTCAGGCTGTCTGAACTGCCGGCGCTGGCGCGCAGGCACTATCTGACCGGTTTGTTCTGCCTGGTAATCTGCCTGTTTCTCGAAATCTGGTTTCTGCACTATCCTCCCCGAGGAGTTGTCGGTGAAAATGTCATCATTACCGGCAGTGTCATCGGCAGTCCACTGGTCGATTTCGATTCTCTCTGGGCGCGGGTGACAAATGATGACGAACTCATGCTGCAGATTATCGACAGAGCTGAAATCTGCAGGCAGAAAAACCGTGTCGAGAAGCTGAACTTTTTAAATCGCACGATCAGACAGAACCTCAAGTTTCAACCGGAAAACGAGACTCTCGTAAAGATTTCATTCAAACGCCCCGGCTACAATGATATCAGGCCATTTCTCAACTGTTTCACCGATGCTCTGATAGATAAGCTCACCAATATGGGCCAGGAAAGCTTTGAAATACGCAGAGAAAAAGCACTGGTTCAATATTCACGCGCCATAGAAAGACTCAGATTCATCGCTCATTTTTTTGATATGCCTTCGATTGCCGCGCTTCTTGAAAACAGCCCCGAAGCTCCTGTTGACACCAGCAGGATGCTAGAGAAAGTGCGCTCAGACAAAGTGACCGATGGAATCGGCAGAGCACTTCTTGGCGAACTTCTGCCCGGGTATTCGACTGCTCAGATTTATTACGAACCCTACTTCAACGACAAAATGAAGCTGCTCGAACTTTTTCCACGCTCGCCGGTCGTCATTACTGCCCGAGACATGCCCCCCACGCCGGTTCAGCCTTTTTACGAGCTGATTTTCGTGCTGGTTCCAATGGCTGTTTTTCTGATCTACGCTTCTTTGCTGATAATTCTCGGCCGTAAAAATGACGCAGCTCTGCAATGAAAAGAGCACAGACCAGTTCTCCCGCTGGTGGGCGGCCTATTTTCTGTTGCTCCCCTTTGGACAGCCTCTGACGCGCGGACTGGTAATCGGCGATCTGCCGGCGATAGCCCTGATGGTGATCTCTTTTGCCGCTGTTTTTCGCGGCAAACTGCCTGAAATAGGCAAAACTGAAGCCTGGTTCATTTTTCTGACCGGCTGTTCTCTGCTTGGAATTGAATTGACCAGAGCCCCTGATTTCTATCTCAAAGAACTGACCTCAATGGTGTTTCTCTTTGTCTGTTTCAAAATTACTGCCGATTTTCTCAACAGCGAAGAACGACTCGCGAAAGCTGTAGAACTTACCGGAAAAGCAGCAGCGACTTTGCTGCTGATCAATTCAGTCGTCCTGTTAAGCCACAAGACCATGGCTCTGGAGTTCACCAGCCGCTTTTTTTCTGCCGGCGAGAAGCTGAGCTGGCCCTTTGAATTTTCAGGCCAGCTGGGAATCTCACTTACAGTACTTTTTCCGCTCACGCTTTGCGCAAGACGTCTTGCAGGAATGCATAGGACGATCATCTATTCAATGATGCTGCTGAACACCGGCGCGATCGCTTCCCGAAGCGTTTTCTGGCTCAGCATGTTTCAGGTGATATATATCGAATT
>JAKJFO010000075.1 GCA_022704885.1 Candidatus Rifleibacteriota bacterium
AGCACTGCTGCCAGTAGAATGTTCTGCTTCATTCTGGTTATGGCTTCATCAAGGGGGCTGGCAGAGCAGAAGGCGACGAGGCAGTTGTTGGCCAGTTCTGAAGCCGGCAGACATAGCGCGAATCCGTTGTTCCTGCCATGAAATCTGGCAAACTGCGGCTTACCAGTAGCGTATGCGGTTTCGGCAAGGCCGATCATCATTTTTTCCTGTGTCGCCAGTGGCGGCAGTGACCAGCGATAACCGGCAGGATAAAAAGCTGCCAGCTGCAGAGCACTGCCTTCTACCGCCATCGGCTTTGCCTGAAGAGTTTTCAGGTAGCTTTTTATCGTGCTGAAGGTTGACAGTTCGACCATTACTATCGCGCAATTACCGACTGAGGCCGGCAACAGGCGGAAAAACAGCAGAAAATCGGTGTTTCCCGCACTTACGATCTGCAGCCGGTCGGGGAAATTGAGCAGGGTGCTGAAGCCCATGTCGTCTTTGCGCACCAGCGCATCAGAAAAGGGGTTGCCGCTGTATTTCATTTCGTCGAGGCGTTCCGGGGCATAGCGTTCGACGATGCGGCGGGCTATCGATTTAAAAAAGGTTTCACGACCGGCGCCACGCTCACTGCCGTTGAAATACATTGTATCGCCGGCGGCGTTTCGTAATATCACGCGCGCGCCGGGAAACAGGCGTTCGACATTCTTAACCATGGCGATTGTTTTAGCATCGGCACCACCATTGCCCGGGTCTTTGGTGAGGTCGAGCAGACTGGCTGAACATGAGGCCAGATACCGGTTGAAATTCTGGACAACGTTGCCGAGTGTCTCTTCTTTGGCGGAGCGAACCTTATTGGTGTGAATGCGGGTATGAACCTCGAGGTTGTCGATGGCGGTCAGCGCGATACTGCTCAGCGGCAGCAGAGACGAAGCAAAAAACATGCTGATGACAAGCTTTTTGAGACTGATCGTGCTTCCCTGCCCGGCAATTGCGAGCAACAGAGTGATAGCTGTCGCCAGCGCCAGAAAAAGAAGCCGCGCCATCTGCTGTGCTCGCGCATAAGGGTTGGGGCGCTCAGAGAAAGCGGCATAGACCGTTTTTGCGGATCTGAGACCGACGAAGGTCCAGAACATGCCGGCGTAACTGCCACTGTCGCCTGAAGCTTCGCCGATGTGTCGGCGTGCCTGTGCTCCCAGAGAGCGATTGCCTGAAAAGTCCTGGCTCAGCAGGCCGACCCGCTGCAGGCCTTCCCGCCGCTCGAAATCGCGAAGCTGGATTTTGAAGATATCCAGATCAGAAGGGATCTGCTGGCAGGTTACGATAAGCCCTCCGCCTGGCCTGCTGGTCCAGGCGATGAGGCCATCCTGGGTGTTGAAGGCTGTTTTGATCAGAGTCTCGGGGTTTTCTAGAATCGAGTTGAGGTCTTTGCCGTAGCCGAAGGCGAACTCAAGTTTTTTATCAAGACTGCGCCGGTGCTGCGACATCTTTTTAAGGTCTTTTTCGCGCAGGGCGAGAAAGAGGTTTTTCATCAACCATTGATTCGGCGCCTGTCTGGGTGCGGTCTGTGTCAGGGCACCCTTCTGGTCGAACTGATACAGCGCCAGATCCAGCCCCTTGCTCTGCTGGTAATGTTTTTGTACGGCAATCAGGTCGGTGCTGTGGTTCTCGCTGTACAGCCTGAGCAGCGGAAGAATCGCCCGGTTCAGATAGAGGTCGGGTTCGACCCGGGCTGCCAGAGAATCAGCGACTTCCTGTCGCCGCTGCTGATTTTCAGCGTCAAAGGCTGTACGACGACTGTTGAGAAGAGATTCAGTGCCTGAAGCCATGGCCAAAAATATGGCCACCAGCATGATCAGAACTGTAAGCTTTTCTCGCAGATTGCGACCCTGACCGGCTGTCATAACCACGACCCTGTGATAATTGCGCGCCGCCCGGCGCGATACTCATATTATCGCACGGTCTGGTACAGATTGCCAGCCTCTTTTAATATGACCGCATTCTGGTTAAATCAATGGTTATATTATTTTACTATGCCCGCTATCAGTGACCTGGCAAATTTTATCGTGTTTTCAGCCATGATGAAAATGGTTGGCACAAAGGTCAGGGTAATCAGTGTCGAGATCAGCAGCCCTCCCGAAACCGATATTGCCAGCGGTTGATAGAAGTCTGCGCCGGCGCCGATTCCAAGAGCCAGCGGCAGCATGCCGAGCAGGGTCGTGCACATGGTCATCAGAATGGGTCTGAAACGTAGAGTTCCAGCAGTTATTACTGCATCGGTGTCGCTGTAGTTGTTTTCGCGCCTGAGCTGCAGTGTGTATTCAATGAGAATGATACCGTTGTTGACCGCGATACCTGCCAGCATGATTATGCCGATCATAGCGGTGACGCTGAAGTCGAAGCCCATCACCCGCAGGCCGGTAACTACACCGATATACGAGAGCGGAATGGTGAACATGATGAGAAACGGGTAAAGCAGAGATTCGAACTGCGACGCCATGATCATGTAAACCAGCAGAACTGAGGCGATCAGAGCAATCGCAAGATAGGTAAATGCTTTGATCATTTCTTCATTTTCGCCGCCAAAGTTGATCGTATAGCCCGGCGGCAGTTTGATATCCTTGATCCGTTCGTTGATGTCGTTGGTAATTGCACCGATAGCGCGCTTGTCCGGGTCGGCCTGAACGATGAGGCGGCGTGCATTGTTTTTGCGTTCGATCGTACTGTAGCCGCTGGCAGGCTTGAAATCGGCAATCTGCGAGAGCTTTACAAATTTGCCCTTTTCGAGAGAGATTTCGAGATCTTTGATGCGGGCGATCTTGTCTTTTGAAAGGTCGGCCGCTTCGACTCTGATGTCGAACTCGTCGTTGTTTTCGCGATATTTGCCGGCGAGAGTGCCATAAACGTGGCTGCGCGCCATTTCGGCGATTTTTACCAGACTCAGACCCATGTCGCGAATCTTTTCACGGTCGAAAACCAGCCTGAATTCAGGGCGACCAGCCTTGATGCCGTTTTCAAGATCCTTGATTCCTTCGAGATCTTTTATACGGTCGAAAATCTGCAGACAGATATCTTCGATCACCGCAAAGTCATCGCCCATGACCTCGATCTGTATTGACTTGCCGCGCGAAGGTTTGCCCATGGCCGGTTCCTTGTAGTTGATCGTGCGTATACCGGGAATAACTTCAACCTTTTTGCGTGCTTCAGCAACAACGTCTTTTGTCGTTTTGCTACGTTCGCCTTTCGGTGTCAGTCTGACCGCGAGCGAGCCTTTTCCGACTGCTGAGTTGGTGATGACCTTGCTGACTTCGGGTATCTGCAGAAGAATGCCTTCGATCTGCCGGGTAACTTCGTCAGTTGCCTCTACGCTGGTTCCTTCAGGAGTCTCGAATTCGATGGAAACTTCGCCTCTGTCCATCGACGGGAAAAAGGTCATCGCCGGTTGCAGCCTGGTGCTGCCGACAAACAGCGCGACTATTAGCAGAAAGTAGCCGAGTCTGAGATACCAGTGCCCCAACAGCGCTTTAAGAACCCTGAGATAGAGTCCTCGCAGCAGTTTCATGATCAGAATGTCGACAATCGGAAACAACAATTTTGTCGTAACCAGGTTGAAGATCTTAAAGAACGCCGCTACCAGCATGGGAACCAGCAGCACGGCGAGGATAACTGCGGTGGCGGCCAGCAGGCTGTCAGTGCCGGGATTGAAATTGTGCCCGGCCAGAGGCGTTTTTTCGAGCACCTTGAGCAGAGCCGGGTTTTTGAGGCCGTAATAAAAGCCGATTGTCGGCAGCAGAAACAGGCTTGCGACCGCTGCTAAAGATTTGAGCGGGTGGGTCTTGAACCACTTGATCAGCGCCTTGTACATGCGCAGGATGATGGTCTCGATAAACATGCCGTCGAGCACGAGAAAGCGCGAACACAGCATGGGCAGAAAAGTGACGGCGACCAGCAGCGAGGCCAGCAGCGAAAACACTATCGCCAGCGACATGTTGAAGAAGATTTCGCCTACAATTGCCGGAACAAACCCGATCGGCAGAAATACCGCGACAGTAGTGGCGGTTGACGCAATGACCGGCATCAGCACTTCTTCCGAAGCCTTTGCCGCCAGTTCTGTTTTGTCGCCATCAGGGTGGTCGACATAGAATCTGTAGATATTTTCCATGACGACGATGGCGTTGTCGACCATCATGCCGATGCCAAGTGCAAGCCCGCCCAGAGTCATCAGGTTCAGCGAAATGTCTTCTTTCAGGCTCAGAAAACCGAAGGTCGAAATGATCGCCAGCGGAATACTCGTGCCGATGATGATGGTCGAGCGGTAGTTCTGTAGAAAGATGAACAATACTATTATGGCAAACAGGCCGCCGACCAGGGCATTGTCTTTGACCATCTGAATGGTATCTCTGATGAAAAGGGTCTGGTCGTTGCCTATGGTTATCGTCAGGCGACCCTTGTATTTTTCAACCAGACGGGGAATCAGATCCTGAGCAGCGTCTGAGATGAGCACCGGGTTGGCGTCAGCCGCTTTCTTGATCTCGAGTGTTACCGACGGCTGCCCGTTGATGCGTGAAGTCGATTCAATTTCTTTGAAAAGGTCTTCGATCGTCGCTATTTCAGAGAGATAGATCGGACGACGGTTGATTTCCTTGATGATGATGTTGCCGAGCTGCTGCGGGTTTTTAACCTGTCCTTCAGAACGCAGCAGGTATTTAAAAGAGCCTTCATTGATATTTCCGAGAGGAGTATTTTGATTGTCTTTGCTGACAGCGGTTATCACATCGTCAATCGTCAGTTCGTAAGCAAGCAGGCGCTCAGGAATTACCTTGATTCTGATTTCGCGCTGTAGACCGCCTTTGATCTCGACATTGGAAACGCCGCTGATTTGCTGAAAGGCTGGTTTGATCTCGCGGTCAGCGATGCGCCTGAGTTCGACCAGATCGAAATTGCCGCCAAGTGCGATATTGAGCACCGGAAAGGAGTTGATATCGACCTTCGAAACTGTCACCTGCTCCATGTCACGCGGCAGATTGCGTTTGGCCTGATCGACCTTGGCACGCAGATCGACAGCCGCCAGATCGAGATCTGTGCCGAAATCGAAGTTGATAACTGTTTGCGAGATACCTTCGGAAGAATATGATTCGATTTTATCGACGTCTTCGACCGAATTGATCTCATCTTCGATCTTTTTGGTGACGATGGTTTCGATCTCAGCCGGGTCTACGCCGGCATAGGGAGCGAGAATGAAGGCTACCGGTATGTCTATGTTAGGAAAGAGAGCTACATTGAGGGTGAAAAATGCTCCGATACCTATCAGAGCCATGCCTAGCATCAGCATGGTAACCGTAATCGGTCTGGTGATTGATGTTCTGGGTAGGCTCATGGTCAGTTGTTTCCTGTTGCTTTGTCTGTGGCGCTTTTGCCGTTACCGTTGCGTCTGACGATGACCTCACTGCCTTCTTCCAGGCTGTCCTGGCCGACGGTCACGATCTCGTCATCAGCAGAGATCTGATTGCAGTAGCTCATATCGCCTTCCTGCGCGATCAGGTCAATTTTATGCTGGCGGGCTTTGCCGTTCTGCACAGTGTAGACGAAGAGGTCGCCCCTGAAGTTTCTGATCGCCTGCGACGGGAAAAGCGGTGCATTATCGTATTGTTCGAGCGTGATGTTGCCCTTGACGAACATGTTGCCGCGGAAAAACAGGTCGGGATTGCTGACTCTGATACGAACCTTGAAAGAGCGCGAATTGTCGGCATAGAGGCCGATATGCTCGACGCGGCCCTGATACTTTTCTTCGATCTGGCAGATCTGGCCCGACCTGATGTTTCTGATTTCTGATTCGGGAATTCGGGCATCGACGTAGATGTCGTCGAGATCGATAACTTTGCCCATATTCTGGCCGCGTGCCATGGCCTGACCGATTTCGATCGAGCGGTCGACGAAGTAGCCGCTGATCGGCGAACGAATGATGCAGCGGTCGAGATCGAGCTTGGCCTTGTCATAATCTGCCTGTGCCTGTTTAACTGTAGTCTTGCCCTTGATGAAGTTGGTCAGAGCAGCATCGAGACTTTTCTGCGTTATCGCCTTGTTTTCGAACAGGGTTTTGTTGCGCTGGTAATCTTTTTCGTCTTCTGAAAACTGCTGTTTGCTGCGTTCGAGCGCGGCTTCCATCTGGCGCATGGTTATGGCGAAGCGTATGTCGTCGATTTTGCCGAGGGGGTCGCCAAGCTTGACCTTCTGCCCGTCTTCAACCATGATTTGAGCGACCGGGCCGTTGACATCGGCTGCTGCATAGGCTTCGACCACCGGTCTGGTTTCGCCGGTGAACTGCAGGAGTTTATGAATCGTGCCGGTAACCGGTTTGACGGTAACGACGTTAACCTGGCCGGCCGCGGCGGTTGCGATACATAACAGTGACAGAACAATTGCTTTGACTTGTTGTTTCATTCTTTTACTTCTCCAAGATTCATTACCTGCATGAGAAAGTCGGTATTCAAGACCGAGGGATTCTGGTCAATAAGGCTGAGTTCATCAAATCTGTGCAGCAGCAGCAGAATTTCTGCGAGGCGCTCGCGTTCATCGTAATAGGCTTTGACAGCGGTCTGCGTCGAGTTGGTCAGCAGGCGCTGGGCGTCGACGAGTTCGACGATAGAAGAGGCACCTTCCTGGTAGCGCGTGAAGACGATACGCATGTTTTCGTAGCTCTGTTCGGCCATTTTCTCAGCAAAGCTGATGCGCGACAGCGCTTCGTTATAGTCGGCGACAGCCTTTTCAAGAATAGCCTTCTTGCTGTTCGAAAGGTCGCGCACTTTCAGTTTAACAATTTCTTCAGCCTTCTGAGCTATACGAACGGCGTTTTCGATATCGTTGCCATTATAAACCGGCGTCGTCAGAATAAAGGTTGCGGCAAAATCTTTGGTGCTTTCGACAGGGCCGATTTCGCGCCCATAGTTGTAGGAAGCATCGAGGCTCAGAGTTGGCAGATGAGCGCTGCGTGCCGAGCGCACGGTTTTTTGCAGAATCATCTGATCGGTTCTGGCTATATTGATGTCGTTATCGATCTGGAAAAGTTCTGGCAGAAGTTCTTCGCTGGTGTAGCTGGCAACCGCAAACCTCAGACTTTTAGCGAGTTCGAGTTTGATCGAAGCGGGGTCCGGCATGTCGAGAATGGCTGCCAGATCGTATTTCAGGTCTTCGAAACTGTTTCTGGCTTTTACCAGCTCGGTGTTGGAGTTGAGCTGTTCGACTTCTATGCGCAGAATATCATTATGCAGAACCAGACCGAGTTCTTCGTTGAGTTTGGCAACCTTCATCAGAGCAGCGATTAGAATGAGATCGGTCTCGTGTATTTTGACCAGTTCCTGATCGCGTACCATCTTGAAATAGATGCGGGTCAGATTGCGCAGAACATTGATTTTCTGGTTGTCCTTGTAGGTTTTTTTGATATCGGTTTTCAGCCGCGTAATTTCACGTTGTATGGCAGGAATACGGCCGAGACCGGGGTAGCTCTGAGTTAGTTTGAGCGAGTAGGTCAGCATTTTATCGATGCTGCTCGGGCTGTTTTTCTGGTAGGAGTCTTTGAAGTCTTTGCTGGTTCGGTTTATGACCAGATTAACGTCTGGAATCAGTGCATTATCAGCTCTTTTTTCATCGATGAAGCTCTGTTCGATTTCGAGATCAGAAATCTGCAGGCTGAGGTTGCGGTCGAGCGCTTTGCTGATCAGGCCGGCCAGCGTGCCAGCCTGGGCGGCAGAGCCAATTGCAACAGCTGCTACGACAGTCAGTAAAATTCGGGTTGTGAGTGATAAATTTGTTTTCATGGTCTGGCCACTCCATTCAAAATGATGTCTACCGTATCTTCGATGTCCTGTGCGGAATAGGGCAGATTGAGCTTGAAATCTCGTAATAAAAAGAAGTGTGTCGCGCCGATTATCAGTCCGACGACATTTTCCGGGTTGATGTTTCTTACCGCGCCTCTGGTTATGGCTGTCGCAAAATAGTCGCGCATTTCAATGAGGTAGGGCATGATCGGGTCTATCGAAGCTTTTCGTGCATCTGGGCCGAGGCTTTGTTCACGCATGAAACGCAGCATGCCAAGGCGCTGGTATTGTCTGAATACACGCAAAAAGGTGGTCAGCGCTGCTGCCAGATACTGTCTGAGGCCCATGCTGCTATGGCAGTTTTTGTTTACTTCCTGTCTGAACAGTGTGTTGAACTCTTTTTCCAGCTCGGTATAGAGCGAATCTTTGTTGTCGAAATACCTGTAAAAAGTGCCTTTGCCACAGTCGGCATGGGCGATGATGTCGTCGATGGTGGTTTTTTCGAAGCCCTTTTCGCAGAACAGATCGAGGCCGGCTTCGAGCAGCAGCTCTCTTTTGGTCTTTCGTTTAATCATAACTTCTTTCAGATTTCAATAGACTGACTAGTCAGTCAGTTTTATCACTGTTGCTGCTGATTGTCAACTGCCAGGCTGAGAGTCAAGATTCCATCAGCTTTTTGACGGTCAGGCGCTGCGGGTGGTGATGTCCTGGGCCGCCTGTTTTGGCGAATGGGCGCCGCACGAGTCGGTACCGGCCGATTCGGCTTCGAGCGGGTAAAAGCCGAATTTGCGCATTATTGCCAGTTTTGGCAGAATATTGTTCTGCAGATCCATGTGAAAGAAGCCCGGAAAAATATCGGGGTTTTCTTTGATGAAGCTGTATTTGTCGTAATGCTCGTCGGCGATTTTAAATTTTCCGCTGGTGCTGATTTCGTGCCCGGTGATCATGTATTCTGGAAACAGTTCGGGGCTGAAATCGAGCGGATACTGGTGCTGATATTCCATGAACAGCTCGGTCTGCGGCAGCAGGCAGAGCAGCGAAGGCAGAATACGCACGCCCATCATTCTGAACATTACCATCTGAAACACAGTCTGATAAAAGTCTTCGATGGTTTCGAACGGGAAACCCCAGACGTAAAAAGCATCGACCCGCGGAAAGATCTTTTGCGCGGCACTGACGATTTCGACAGCGTTGCTTGCCGAAAAGCCTTTCTTTACCATCTTGAGAATGCGGTCACTGCCGCTTTCGATACCGAACCGCAGCTCAACACAGCCGCATTCGGCCATGGCCTGCATCATTTCGACGTCGGTCAGATCGACGCGCCCGAAGGCTTTCCAGTAAATTTCGAAGCCGGAGGCCTTGAGCTGCTCGCAAAAGTCCATTACACGCTGTTTCGTGCTGACGAAAAATTCGTCCTGAAACAGGAACATCTTGACGCCAGCGGTCTCGTGCAGCATCTTCATCTCTTCGATGATCGAAGCGTTCGAGCGAAAGGTGGATTTGTGGTCCCAGACCGGGGCAACCGAGCAGAAAGTGCAGGGGTAGGGGCATCCACGCGAAGAAAGTATGCCATAGCCTTGATAGCGGCTCAAATCGACCTTGTGAAATGCCGGGAATGGCTGTGAATCCAGATCCACTATGCGTTCGCGATCCGGGGTTCTGACGATTTCGCCGCTGGCGGTGCGCAGATAGAGGCCATTGACGCGAAACAGGTTGTCGCCGTTTTTGATTGCTCTGACCAGTTCGGGGCCGGTCTGTTCACCTTCACCGACTGCGATGCAGTCGATCCAGTCGAAGCGCTGCATGATTTTTTCTTCGACCGATTTGGGGCCGACGCCGCCAAGAATGAGAAACTTGTCTGGGTTGCGTTTTTTGAATTCGCGCATTGCCAGTAGTGTGAATGGCAGCAGGTTGGCCATGCATGAAAAGCCGACGATACCGGCGGTTTCCCCTAAAAATTCAATTATACGCTCGACTTCGAAGGGTTCTGAATATTCATTGAGCTGATAATCGCGAAAGTCTACGCTGAACCCGGCGTCTGCAAGTGCCCGCGTCAGATACAGGCAACCGAGAGGTACATGCAGTTCGCGGTCGACCGTATCGAGATAGCGCACGTAGAGCAGATTCAGGTTTAACAGTGTGATGTCGGCCTGGTCAGCCGGCTTTGGCCCCGTCATTTGTCGGTGCCTCTTTTTTTGAGCTCTTCTTTGAGTTTTTCCTGAACGCTGTCGTCGAGCTTTCTGATATCAGGAAAATCAGAGCGGATACCCCGGATAATCGCTGAATCGTCATTTGTCTGGCCTGGCTTTACGGCCGGCAGTTCTTCGCTGACGTCGCCATCGGGGTTTTCGACGGTCTCCTGAAAGTTTATAATCGCTGACGGCGGATCATTCTGCCAGTTTATCTCAAATTCGCAGGCTTCGCTGGATGTCTCGAGACATATGGTTTCTATGGCCATCTTCACGGGAAGGCCGCTGATGTCGCTTTCGACGACATAATCTGCCAGTGTTTTTTCTATTCCGCTGACGATGATTGGCAGTCCGCTGTCATCTTCGATTGCCTTGAGCGCATCACGTAGATTTTTGCCGGCTATCGAAATGTTGACTACTTTGGCGAACTCTGGCGCCGTCGGTTCAGTACTCTCGATTCCATCTGGGTCTTCATCGGGAAATATCAGGTCGTCGTCATTCGTCAGTACAGGATCCGGGAAATCAGGCCGTGCACCACGGTCGGCCAGATGGTCTTCGTTGTCGATGTCTGGTCTGATGCCTTTTACGACGGCATACTCATCATTTTCTGAGCGGCTGGTTGCCGGTCTGAGATTGATTTTTGGCGGGGCTTCGGCGCGACCTGGCACCGGTGCAAAAGTCAGCTGGGCAAGCAATGCCAGCATGGCTGCTGCCGTGCCTTTGGCCAGCAGTTTATGCTGTGCTGGCGGCACTTCAGTGGCCTGAATCATTTTTTCGAGATGTTCGCTGGGAATGCAGGCAAGCATCGCTATTTCGCTGGCATCGAGAGGAATTTTGAGTTCTTCGGCGATTTTTTCGCGTTTTTTCAGTAACTCAGCCCTGAAAGAGGTGTCGATGGCAGCGCGTTTGACCAGTATTTCGAGCCCACGCGGAATATCGCTGCGCATGCTGCGCGGGGCCTGTGGTCGGCCGCCGACTATGGTGTGCCCCTGTTCGTCATTTCTGTTTGAGGTAGCCATGCGAATCTTTCGGTCTGCCATAATGATTCCTCCCGTTCAGATACGCCTATTCTAACATCTTTGTATCGCTGACGCAAAAACATGCGGCATCAATTTTGGTGTTGGCTGGCGAAGCTGCTTCGGTTGCGTTATAATGTGAGCAACCGAATACGGAGAAGCTTATGGATATTGACATCAGAACAATTGCTGGCAGTGCCCCTGATTTTGCGCTGGCCATGGAAATCAGACAGAAGGTTTTTGTCATTGAGCAAAAGGTTCCCGAAGACCTCGAACATGACGAATTCGACGAAAAGGCAACCCATGTTCTGCTGCTCGCCGATGGTAAGCCGGTTGGCACCGGTCGTGTTTTTGCCGATCCCGAGCGAACTGATACGGCTAGACTCGGGCGTGTGGCTGTTTTGCGTGAATACCGTGGTTTGCGGCTGGGGCAGGTGCTTATTGCCACACTGCTCGAAGAGATAAAGAAAAGTGGCAGATTCCGCCGGGTGCTGATCCATGCTCAAAGCTCGGTCGTTGAGCTTTATGCTCGTTTTGGCTTCGAAAAGGTCGGCGAAGAATTCTACGAAGCCGGCATAGCCCACTACGAGATGATTTATCTGATCAAATAATCGAAGTCCAGTCTTCTGTCACATAACTCTTGATTCTTATGCGACAGAGGATTGGCAAAAAGGATGCAGGAATCGGATGAGCTGAATAAAAAAAGCTGCTGACGGGCAGCAGCTTTTTTTTTTCAGTTATATGGTTGAATCAATATTTTGAATATCTGTCGCCTCTATCGCCTCTATCGCCTCTGTCACCTCTGTCGCCACCACGGTAGCCGCCGCGGTCTCCACGGTCACTTCTTTCACGCTTTTCTTTGGGGCGTGCCTGATTGACCTTGATATTGCGACCGTTCATGTCTGATTCGTTGAGAGCCTGAATCGCTTCTTCGGCAGAAGAATCATCAGACATTTCAACAAAGCCGAAGCCCTTTGATCTGCCGGTATCACGATCTTTGATGATACTTGCAGAAGTTACTTCACCATATTGTCCAAACATGGTCTTGAGCTGTTCTTCGGTCGCGCTGTAGGGAAGGTTACCAACATAGATATTCATTCAGAAAAATCCTTAAAAACATTGATCCTGGGCGGTTTTACCAGAGCCACCAATGAAGCCGAACCACACCGCAAAATTCTTCATCAGCGCCAGACCCGATGAGTCTGTATGAAAGTATTTTAATCTTGAATTTCTAAAAAGTCAACATTGCTGACAGGCTTATATTCTTCTAAGGGTTGCAAATAGTCGTAACTCTGCCGATAATATGTGTGTCGCCATCTCTATCTGGCGCTGTTGCCAAGTTTTAGCGGGTTACCAACTTTTTATGATCGATAACGCACAAAAAAAGCAGGTTCCATTTCTGCCTTATAAAGGCATCGACCAGCGTTCATTTCTGCAGCGACGCAAACTTGCGGTCAAGGCCGCATTGGTCGGAGCTTTTTCTGGAATGGTTGCGGTCGCCTTTCGTATGGGTCTCAAACAGGCAGAGGCTCTGCGACAATTTTTGCTGATTAATTATACTGGCCAGGCGGTGTTCGTTCCGGCGTTTGTGTTCGTTGTCATGCTTTGTTTTGTCGTCTGGCTCGTTAAAAGATGCGCACCAGAAGCTTCTGGCAGCGGAATTCCTCACTTGAAGGGAATTCTCGAGGATGGCTCGGAATTTCGTGCTCTACCAGTGCTCGCCGTCAAGTTTTTTGGCGGAATTATTGGAATCGGTTCAGGTCTTGCCCTTGGTCGCGAAGGTCCGACAGTACAAATGGGCGGTGCAGTTGGTGCGCTTTTTGCCAGATTTTTCTCGGTGAATCCTTCTGAAACGCGGCTGTTGATCTGTGCCGGCGCCGGATCTGGTTTGTCGGCCGCTTTCAATGCCCCGTTTGCTGGTCTGCTGTTCGTGCTTGAAGAGCTCCAGCACAGACTCGATCGTTTCAGCGTGGTGGTCGCCTTTTCAGCAACCATTTCTGCCAATATTGTCTGTCGACTTGTTTTTGGGGCGACGCCGATTTTTATTCTGCGGCAGATTACCCGCCCCGAGCTCAGTCTGATGCTGTGGTGCCTTTTGTTCGGCGTGTTTGTCGGCTTTGCCGGGCTGGCTTTCAATCTTCTGCTCATGCGTTCACTCAAGATCTTTGCATCGCGTCGATATCAGCTGGCTGCAGTTCTTGGCCTGATTTTTGGTGCAGTCGGACTGTATTATCCAGAACTGCTGGGCATGGGGCATGAACTTAACGAAGAGATAATTGCCTCGCAGGTACCGTTCAGGCTTCTCGTTGTGTTTTTTCTGGCCAGATTTGCCATGACCATTCTGAGTTATAATACTGGCGCACCGGGTGGTATTTTTGCTCCGCTGCTTCTGCTGGGCATGCTTGCTGGCGCCATCTTTCATCACTTTGTCACATGGGTCCAGCCTGGGCAGTTCGATCTGGGCGTTTTTCTCGTTCTTGGTATGGGCGGCATGTTTTCTGCTATCGTGCGCAGCCCGCTGACCGGCATCATACTCATTCTTGAAATGACAAGTGAGTTCACGCTTCTGCTGCCGCTGATGACTGTCGCTATTCTGGCATACGCCGTGCCTGAATTTGCCAATAATCGCCCGATTTATGATGCTCTGCTCGACCATGACCGCCAGAAAAAGGCCGAAATTGAGCTCCAACAGGAAATTCCAGCAGAAATTCGTGGTTTGAGTTGATTCCTGCGATTTTCGACTGTAGAATGGCAGTAGTGGGTTTGCCTGCAAAACTGTTTTATTAAGAGGGCGACATGAGAAATTTTCTGAGAAGAATGACTCTGCTGGTTCTGGTCGTTTTTATTTTTACAGCCACTCTGGTATCAGCCGGCGAAATACATGATGCCTGTCAGACTGGCGATCTCGACCGGGTTAAACAGATTCTTAAAGAAGATCCTGAGCAGCTACATGCGGTTACCCCTGAAGGCAAAACACCGCTGCATATGGCAACCGGCTGGGGTCGTAAGGAAATCGTGATTTATCTGCTCAGAGAGGGAGCCAACATCAATGCCCTGAATATACAGGGCGGCACTCCGCTGCATGTCGCAGCTTCACGCAATCAGCCCGAATGTGCGGCGATTCTGCTAGATAATGGTGCTGATATCGAATCGGTACGGGTTGAAGGTTCGGTAACGCCGCTGGCTATCGCAGTTTTTAAAAATAATCTCGAAGTTGCCGAATTTTTTCTCAGCCGTGGCGCCGATATGAATGCCAGGGTAATGAATGGCATCAGCATTCTCGATGCTGCCGAACGCCGCGCTTCACCAGCCATGAAAGCACTGCTTGCTCGATATTCCAGATAAACAGCCGCTGCGCTTTACCCGATTAACTTAAAGGCAGGAGACTTTCTGCAGATTATGAACGAAGAAGCTCCGTTGTCAAGAAACCTGCCTTGCGTCAAGTGCAAAGAGCGGCTTTCGACTATCAGAAGTTTCGACGGAGTCGTTGTCGATCGCTGCCCGCAATGTTATGGCACCTGGTATGACAGCGGCGAACTCGAACAGGTGCTTGGTGATGCCTTCGATTATCAGGTTCTCATGCGCACCTTGAGTTCGCGCCTCTCTGAGTATTTCTGCCCCTGCTGCAAGATGTCGATGCGTGCTCTCGTGTTCAAATTTCATAACGGGGAACTGGTGATCGATAATTGTCCGATTTGTCGCGGCTTCTGGCTAGACAGCGGCGAACTCGAATCGGTCAAAAACCTCGTCGAAGCAATCAAAGACGGGGTGACTCCGGTTAAGGTCGGGTTTTCGCCGGCCCGGCCGGTGAGTCGTCATGCCGGCACGTTTTCTCTGGATGATCGCCCATTACTCAAGAATTCTGCCCTCGACCACTATCGTAGCGTCGATTACGAAACTGGTTCTGAAATCAAGCAGATCGAGGCATCGTCATATCTTTTTTCAGCACTGACCTCTCTGCCAATAGAAGTATTCAACCCGGTAAGGGCTCCGGCAACAGGCCTGTATATGCTGATAATTCTCAATATCGTCGTGTTTTTGCATACCGGCAATCTTCGGTCTGATGAATTTCTGCCATTCATGAAGCAGTTCGGTATGGTGCCAGCTGACGTTCTTGGCGGCAGGCTTTATACGATGTTCACTTCACTTTTTCTGCACAGCTCGTTCTGGCATCTCTTCGCCAATATGTACATCCTTTACGTTTTTGGCGATAATGTTTATGATCTGTTCAAAGACCATGAAAATTCGAAAGGTCCCCAGCTTTTTCTGCTGTTTTATCTGATCGTTGGGGTGTTTTCCGGCATTGTTCATCTGGTTCTGACCGCATTTAACCCGGCGATGGCCGCCATTCCGGTGGTTGGCGCCAGCGGCGCTGTCAGCGGCGTAATGGCAGCATACTGGCGAGCTTTTCCAAAAACCAGAATTTATCAGATTATCTTCTGGTATCCTTTCAAAGTTCCGATCTGGCTCTACCTGGGTTTCTGGATTTTCGTGAACATTATGATTGGGCTGATTTCTGGCTCTGCTTCGAGAGTCTCATGGCAGGCCCATCTGGGTGGTTTTGTCGCCGGTTACTTTCTGATTCCACACTTCCTGCCGTTTCGTCTTGACAGACTCCATCCGCAGACAAAAAGACAATCAGCGTAGCCCCAGGCATTCGGTGAGCCCGTTAACCGGTATTTCGAGCCATTCCGGGCGGTTGTTCAGCTCGTAACTGAATTCGTAGAGCGCTTTTTCAAGGCAGAACAGCGAAAGTATTCTATCGAAAACATCGCGATCGGCCGGAATTGACGGGCAACCTGCTACAGATTCCAGATAGCCCTGCAGAAATCGAGCACGCGCATCTTTTTCCCATTCCCGGGTGTAGACGTTCATTACGGCATAAGACTCTGGTTTTTCCTGCCTGACTTTACGCCGTGCGGTCTCGGCCGCGTAGCTGAACGAACGCACTACCCCGGCGACGTCGCGAATCGGGCAGTGACGGGCAAGTCGCTCTTCAAGTGGCCGGGCCGGTTCGCCCTCGAAGTCGATCATGACGAAGTCATTGGCGACGAGAAGGATCTGGCCAAGATGCAGGTCGCCATGGTGACGGGTCTTGATCAGGTTTACGCCGGCTGGAATCATCGCCCGCATTTTCTTCGCCATCTGGTCGGGGTGGGCGGTTATGTTTGCGAGCAGCGGTTGCAGTTCGGCCGAAAAGTCGGCAAGTCTACCAGCAAGCTGCTCGAGCGTAGACAACAGGGTTTTTTCCATATTGTCTGCCCATGTCTGTATGTCCTTGTCGACTATGGGTTCTGGCTTAAAAGCCGGGTCATCAGTGTCTTCGGCAAGTATGCAGTGCATTCTGCCGATGCGCTGTCCGAGTGTCTGCATGCGGCTGAGATATAGTTCGTGTACTCCTTCCGATTCAGATGTTTCGCCTGGTTGCCCGGGCTCGACCAGGCATGAATCGAGAAAGCGTTCGAGATAGCTCAAAGTGAAGCTCCAGCAGTCGTTCTGGTTGTCGATGTATTCCTGCAGTATTCCGAGCGTGGTTGAATTGCCGGTGTCGTCGACAAGCTCGATGGCGCCGGCCACTCTTGCGATGTTGCGAAAATTGGCAGCGGTCAGGTGTTTGCCCATCTGCAGTTCAGGGCTGGGGCCGCTCTGGATCTGGCGGTACACTTTGAAAATATACTTCTCTCCAAAGAATACCGATGTGTGGCTCTGCTCAATAATCGGGCGTTTTATCGCAAAGTCGGCATCGGCAAAATCGTCGAGCAGGCCGGTGCCGGTAAAATACAGTTCAGACTCTGACAGTCTGATTGTGCGGTTTTCTTTCATGCAGCGCATGACAGCATGACAGAACGCATCGCTGCCCATGGCATCTACCAGATAACCGACCTCGTTCTGCTGGCGGGTCTTGCCAAAAACCCAGGCCGGCAGAATCGCACCGTCGCCGGCTTTGTTTTCCCAGATCAGCTGACTCGGGAAAAAGTAATTCTGCCGCGTGCCATCAGCAAATTGAGCCGAGAAGATGTTTATCAGAAGATCGCGGCAACCCGGAAGTGCAAGGGGTTCGAGCATT
>JAKJFO010000076.1 GCA_022704885.1 Candidatus Rifleibacteriota bacterium
CTGCACCCGATGACCAACTGGATCGGTACGCTCAACTATACCGTTCTCGGCTCGATCAAAGACGGTATCGGCTCATACCCGACCATCATCGAGCATCAGTTCTATCATGAAAAAGCCTGCACCGACCTCGACATCAGCGTTGCCGACAACGCCAAAATCAACATAAGTAACACACTGGTTAAGGCCGTTGAGCGCTATGACAATGACCCACCAAGCATCGAGGTCGAACTGGTTTCGCAGGTCGATAACCGCCGCTGGGAATTCAAGCTTACCGAAATGGTAAATGACCTCTGCCGCCTGCCGACAACGGTCGAGAACCTTGGCCTGTGTAAACTCGAAGCGACCTGCTATAACCTGCAGACCAATGCAGTCATCGCCCCGCAGCATGCTAACGACCAGATTCCCGGTTGTGCAGCCTACCCGTCTGACCTCGGTCAGCCCGATGTCAATGTTCTGACAGTTCTGCCAGCAGCTTTGCCCGAATTCAGGCGCGCCAGCCGTCTGCTGATCAATGTCAGAATCTTTGACAACACCGGTTTCAGAGACCTCAAAGAAGCTACCATCAAGGTAGTCAACCTCGACGGCGGCGAAAGCAGCCTGCTGCCAGCCAACAGTCCGTCGATTCCGCTGATGCCATGGCAGAGTATAAATGGCGCACCCATAGCGGGAGTGGCCGACCGCCCGCGCGCCAGCTATGCTGTTGACATGCCGATGAAGGCGCTGGCCGACCAGAACCAGGTGCTCATCGAGGTCTATACCAGCGACCAGAACGACAACAGACGCAAGCTGATCATACCAGTTAAGGTTGTAGAAAGCACTTTCGAAACCCGTGTTCTTGAAATCAAAGAAAACCGCAATTGATATAAAAGCCGCAAAACGCGCCGGCATGCCCCTCTTCAGGGGCCTTGCCGGCGTGTTCCTTTTTATGTTCGTCATGACCATGAGGCTGCCGGCCTGTGATATGAGTGCCTTCGTGCAGTCTGAATTCGCCGAACGCTGCCAGCTGCTGCTCGATCTCTGCGAAAAAACCGATCTCGCGAGAAGCCTGGCGCATCCCGACATCAACAGTTACAACGGCGCATTGAGCCGCGAATGGATCAGATTTTATCTTGCACACGGTAATCATACCAATATCCCGCCGACACTCGCGTTCATAGCCACCGACAGCTGGAGTATCGCGATGAACGAAGTCGGCAACACCATTGCCGGCCTGATCAACACCGGGATCGACCGCGAAAAAATGAACGGCCTCAGATTCAGGATACTGCTGATGAAAGAACCGCAGCGCATCGAGTCACTGCAAAAATTGTTCAGAGCCCGCCGCGAATTCATCGACAGCAAAGAAATCCGGCCCGGCATGGAATCCTGGCTCGATCGGGCGCTCATATCAACAGCCAATGCAGTTTATGCGCAGGTCGGAGAAGCTCCCGAACTGCTGCATCGACTGCAGACAGAAGTAGATTCACACATTGCAACTTTTCAGCGTATCAGCGCACGCGTAAAAGACGGCACCGACCCTGAAGTAACCGAGGCCCTGTTCGAAAACCTTAAACAGGAAATCGAACTCGATATGGCCTTCTGGGAAAAGCTGTTTTTCTACAATACCTGATAGTCGCTCTGCTTGGTCTTTTCGCTGTCATCGGCGAACAGCGCTTCGAGAAACTGTTCCGGCTCGAACGGCATCAGGTCGTCCATCTTCTCGCCAACACCGATAAACTTGACCGGCGCGCTGATCTGCTCTTCAACCGCGAACAAAACGCCACCCTTGGCGGTACCGTCGAGCTTGGTGACGACAAGGCCTGAAATCGGCAGAGCTTCTTTAAACAGTTTGGCCTGCTGAACCGCGTTCTGGCCGGTAGTGGCATCCAGCACCAGCAGAATTTCGTGTGGACCGCCATCACTTTCTTTTTCGGCGATCTTCTGCACCTTTTTCAGCTCAGCCATGAGGTTCGCCTTAACATGCATACGACCGGCGGTATCGACGATCAGCAGATCTGCCTCGCGTTTTTTGGCGGCGTGAATTGCGTCGAATACCAGAGCACCGGGATCGCCACCCTCACTGCCTCTGATAACTTCGACACCGACGCGCTCGCCCCAGATCGAAATCTGATCGATCGCCGCCGCCCTGAAAGTATCGCCGGCAGCCAGAACGACTTTTTTGCCTTCTTTGACAAAGCGCCGCGCCAGCTTGGCAATCGTCGTCGTCTTGCCGACACCGTTGACGCCAATAATCAGAAATACAGTAAGTCCATTCGGGTTGAAAACCGGCCCCGAAGAGTATCTGGTCAGCATGCCGCGCAGCTGGTCGCGCAGAATAGCATAAATTTTGTCAGGATCGGTGATATCTTCTTCATCAACTTTTTTATGAAGATAGGCTAGAAGCTCCTGAGTCGTTCTGACGCCCACATCAGCTTCGAACAATGCTTCTTCGAGCTCATCGAGCAGATCATCGTTGATCTTCGTACTGCCAAGAACGAGCTTTTTGAGTTTGCCGACAAATCCGGTACGGGTCTTGGTCAGACCATTCTTGAGCCGCTGAAACCATGAAAGTTCAGGCTCGGCTTCTTCAACAGGCACAACCGCTTTTTCGGTGACAGCAGGCCCGGCAACCGGTGCAGCTTCGACTACGGCCTTTTCGGCAGCCGGTGCAGCGGGCAGCTCAACCGCATCATGAGCGGCAATCTGCGCCGGTTCGGCTGCGGCCGCAGAACGTTCACTGATCGCGGGCTTCTTTTCATCAGTATCAATTGGAGTTGTATCATCAAAAGCTTCAAAAGGCACGAGCCAGGCGAAAAGCAGCAGGGTAATCCCGGCCAGCCCGGTGACTCCGGCGACTATTATCTGCGAGGGACCTGCCTGATAATAGATCAGAATGCCTTCGATCAGCAGACTGAGCCCGATCAGCAGCACTATTATGCGGGATTCATCCCATTGTCTGGTGTAAACGACCGGATTATCGTCGCTTGCAGTCTGAGTTTTCTGAAGTTCGTCACTCATTGCAGGTTCTCCTCTGAGGCTGCCGAAGCCGCCAACGGAATATTTTTGCCACTGACATGGCCTGATTTGCCCACAGTAAATTCCCTGATTTTGTTCTCATCTTCAAGTCGTATCGAAATTGGCCGTGAAATGCCAGATTTTTGCAGGGTTACGCCATAAATCACATCGACCGCCTGCATGGTTTCTTTATTGTGGGTAATCACGAGAAACTGGGTTTTATCGGCAAAGCTGCGCAACATGCGGTTGAAGCGGCGCACATTCGATTCATCGAGCGCGGCTTCGACTTCGTCGAGCAGACAGAAAGCCGGCGGCTTGACCTGAAGAATCGAAAACAGCAGAGCCAGTGATATCAGCGATTTTTCACCGCCCGAAAAGAGTTCGAGCGTTGTCAGCTTTTTGCCGGGCAGACGACAGGCGATATCGACATCGCTTTCGAGCGGATTATCTTTGTCACTGAGTTTGAGCATGCCGCTGCCACCCGGGAAAAGAATCTCGAAAATATCGTTGAAAGCTGTGTTGATCTGCGCAAAAGTCTCAAGAAAACGCTCAGAAGAAATCTTCTCAATCTCGGCGATGACCTGTTCGAGCGAATCAGCCGCTTCTTTGAGATCAGCTACCTGCGAATTCAAAAAGTCATAACGCTCGCGTGTCTTTTCGTAATCTTCGATCGCCAGCGGGTTGACCGGTTCGAGCAGTTCCTGCTCGAATTTGCGCTGCGTCGTGCGCCCGACCAGTTCGTCGCGGCTTTCGTATTTATGCAGATTGATCGCGAGATCGGTCAGATCGAGACCGAATTCACCGCTGAGAATGCCTTCTTTGGTGCTGATATGAGTCTTGACTTCAGCCATCTTGATGTCGAGCTCAGAGAGCTTTTTGCGCGTCGAATCTTCGATGCGCACGCGGCTTTGATAGGCATGATCGAGCTGATCGAGCTCTTTCGACATCTTGCGATATTCACTCTGAATGTCGGCCATTGCGTTTTCAAGCGCCTCGCGATGCTTTTCGAAATTGTCGATCTCTTTCTGCAGTGTAGCGACTTTACCATCGCCCTCGCTGCTGAGAGCTTTGAGTCTCTCTACTTCAGCACCAGCACGGTCTTTGCGTTCCTGTGCATCTTTGCGGCGTTTGCTGGCGTTTTCGATTTCTTTGCGAACCGCCTTTTTGCGCTCGACCACCTGTGCCAGCTCGAGTTTGCGTTCGCCGAGCATGGCGTTGAGCGAAGTAAGACGGCTCTGAATCGATTCTTCGCGACCGCTCAACGAGTTGAGGCGACCGCTGAGTTCGGCATCCTGCGCTTCAAAGAAAGCCAGCTCTTCAGATGCCCTGGTAATTTCTTCACGCAGAGCTGCGAGTCGCGAGGTCATTTCGCTGCGGTCACGGGCAATATTGGCATACTCTTCGTTGCGGCTGGTCAGCTCAGCTCTGAACTGTTCAACCTGCCGGCCAAAAAAGCCGACCGACTGCTCGCGCCGCATAATCTCATCTTCGCGGGCGCGTGTCGAAGTCTGCAGCTGCTGGCGTTCCTTGTGCAGACTGGCAACCAGTGTGCGCAACTTGCCTTCTTTGGCGGTAAATGATTTGAGCTTGCTTTCGAGCTCTTCCTGTTCGCGTTTGCGGGAAAGAATGCCGACCGATTTGCGTGCTTCACCGCCGCCGGTGAGCGCGCCAGATGAGCGCACGATTTCGCCGTCGAGGGTGACGATGCGATTGAAGTTGCGGTTGTTGCGTGCAAAATCGACGGCATTGTCGAGGTTGTCGAAAATCAGTATGCGACCAAGCAGGTTGCTCATCACCGTATAGAATCTGGCGTCGAACTGAATCAGTTCGAGAGCTACCCCGACACAACCCCTGACCTTCGGATTCTCGACGGTCGGTGGCGCGGTGATCATATCGAGTGGCAAAAAGGTAGCGCGCCCGGCTTTGTTCTCCTTGAGTATCGCGATCGCCCGCTTGGCGGTTTCGGCATCGCGGGTGACGATATCCTGAATACTGGCGCCAAGTGCCGTTTCGAAAGCCATTTCGTAACCCTGTGGCACCTTGATGAGATCGCCGATGATGCCGTAAATATCGGGCAGGCGGCCGGTTTCCTTGAGTGCAAGCGCTGCCTGAACGCCGCGGTATATGCCGCTCTCACTGCTGTGGCGCAGTTCTTCGAGCATATTACTGCGGGCATTTAGAATCTTGATCTGGTCAGTGGCCGCGTTTAGTTCTTCTTCATTTTTGCGGCATTCGCTCTCGATTTTGTTGAGGCGCGCCAACTCTTCGTTCTGGCGGGAACGATTCTCGTCGACCTCTGCCTTCATTGTGGCAATTTCTTTTTCGAGTCTGGCAATCTCGGTTTTGAGCTTATCGACGTGAGCCTGTGCCGAGGCGACATCTGATTCACCCTTTTCAAGCTGGCGTTCGAGTATCTGCACCTGAGCCTGGGCCGTGGTAATGCGATTCTTGCGATCGGCCAGCTTGACCGCAATCTGAAAGGCCGAGTCTTTGTCGTTGGCCTGCTCTTTGAGGTGTTTCTCGAGCTCTGAACGCACACTGGCAATACTGCCTT
The DNA here is from genome assembly GCA_022704885.1 of Candidatus Rifleibacteriota bacterium. Next base: position 5,549 of record JAKJFO010000076.1, read on the forward strand.
CGACCTCGGCCATGGCGGCGCTGATCTCGATTTCGCGCGATTCTTCGTCTTTGAGGCGGTTCTCGGCATCAGAAATTTCCTGGCCGCCATCGAGCAGCATGGTTTCGATTCCCTCGATCTCTTCGAGAATGGCCTGACAGCGGGCCTGCTGACTGCGAATGTCTTCACGCAGAACGCCAACCTGCCGGCGGCGATCGTCGATCTGCAATGTCACCGCCTTTACTTCGTCCTGGCGCTTGTTGAGAACCTCTTCGAACTCAGCAAATCTGACACGGGCATCGGCTTTTTTGCTGTCAACTTCGGCCAGAAATTTTTCGATCTCTTCGATCTTGGCCAGCAGACCAAGCCGCATCGAGTTGATGTTTTCCTGTTCGGCATAGTACTGGTTGAGATCGAACAGTATCAGATCGATTTCGAGCTGTCTTATCTCGGCTGCGAGAGTCTGATATTTGCGGGTCTTTTCGGCCTGTTCGGCCAGCGGCCCAAGCTGGGTCTCGATTTCGCCGATGATGTCGTTGAGACGGGTGATATTGGTGCGGGTGTGACCTAGCTTGGTCAGGGTGTTCTGCTTGCGGTGCTTGAACTTGGTGATCCCGGCGGCCTCTTCGATCAGCGCGCGACGCGACTGCGTGCGCTGAAACACGATGTCTTCGATGTCACCCTGTCCGATAACCGAGTAGCCGTCTTTGCCAATGCCGGTATCCATGAGCATTTCCTTGATTTCGGAAAGCAGCGTGCGGCTGTTGTTGACAAAATAATTGCTCTCACCCGATCGAAACAGCTGACGGCCAATACTGACTTCAGAATAGTCCATGGGCATGGCGCGGTCTTCGTTGTCGAGAATCAGCTTAACCTGAGAAAATGCGGCCGGCCTGAATTCGGCTGAACCGGCAAAGATGACTTCCGACATTTTGGTGCCACGCAGGGCTTTGGCGCTCTGCTCGCCGAGTACCCAGCGAATGGCATCGCAGACGTTGCTCTTGCCTGAACCGTTGGGCCCGATGATCGCGGTAATGCCGGGCTGAAAATCAAAAACAGTCTTGCGGCCGAAAGACTTGAAGCCCATCAGCTCAAGTGACTTGAGATACATGTTTGTTCGCCTGTTCCTTTACGGAAGATAATTGATGTTTGATCAATATATATGCCACAATTCGAAGCAAAATAACAGCCTTTATCGCAATTTTTGCCGACAGGCGGCAAGCTTTTCCGGATCATAGAGACACCTTACATATTGTTGCAGCACAGGCCTCTGCTGTGTTAGGATGCAGGCGTGAGCCAGTGTAGCTGATTTTATCGATTTAGCTGTAAAACCTCACCGATATTCAAAATCTAAGGACCATCAGCACATGGAATATGACCAGAACGAAAGAAATGACGAAAATCAGAATCAGCAGCCGCCGCAATTTGACCCGGCAGGCGAAACCAGGCAGAAGCTGCTGTTCCTGGTAATAGCCGTAGTAGTTGTTGTTGCCACCAAGTACCTTCTCGGGCTGTAAACACTGAATTTTCTGCCGATATTTTCGGCGCCGGCTGCCAGCTATACCTCCTTTTTTTGCCTGAGTGTCTGGTCCTTTTTCTGCGACCAGTTTGAGAAAAAGTTCTCTGCGTCGGTGTCAGAAATTTTGGAAACTGACGACGGCATGTGATAAACTGCAAAAAACACAGAGAAACCTCAGGAGGTTTGAAGATGCCCGTAGTAGGGAAACCTGTGCCGCGCAAGGACGCCCTCGACAAGCTCAGGGGTCTGGCAAAATACATCGACGATTACAATTTTTCAGATATACTGCACGTTGTCACAGTGCGCTCACCGCATGCCTACGGCAAACTCAAGGGCATCGACAAAAGTGCCGCCGAACGTATGCCCGGCGTAGTCGGCGTTATCACTGCCGATCAGGTGCCCGGCAAAAATGCAGTGCCACTTGTTCTTGAAGACGAGCCATTTCTGGCCCAGGACTACGTGCGCTTTCATGGCGAACCGGTAGCGCTGGTTGCAGCCGAGAGTTACGAAGAAGCTCAAGCCGCCGCCGCACTGGTAACCATAGATATTGAACCGCTCAAACCGGTTCTCAGCATCAGAGAATCCATAGCCGAAGCAGCCCCGAGAATATTCGGCAGTGATAACTGTTTCAGTCGCTACAACGTGCAGAAGGGCAACGCCGAAGAAGCGATGAAGTCGGCAAAGCACGTATTCGAACAGGAATACGAAACCCCTTACCAGGAACACGCCTATCTCGAAACCAATGGCGTAATCGCTGTTCCCGGCATCGAAGGCACGATGACGGTTTATGGCACAATGCAGTGCCCGTTTTACGTACATGACGCCGTCGCCCAGGCTATCGGCCGCGAGCGCAACCAGGTCAGAATTGTACAAACCACTACCGGCGGCGGATTTGGTGGCAAGGAAGACTTCCCGTCGGTTGTCGCCGGTCAGGCGGCGATTGTCGCGCAGCTTTACAACCGGCCGGCCAAGCTGATCTACAAACGCGAAGAAGACATCATCGCCAGTTCGAAACGGCATCCCGGGCTGATCAAAATGAAGATCGGCACCGACGACAAAGGCAAAATCACCGCGGCACTGATCGACTACTATGTCGACGGCGGCGCCTACTCGACGCTCACTCCGATCGTGCTCTGGCGTGGCACCGTACATGCACTTGGGCCCTATGAATGCGACCACGTTCATATCAGGTCATGGGGTGTGGCGACGAACAAGGTTCCGTGCGGGGCTTACCGCGGTTTTGGTTCGCCGCAGGTCATTTTTGCCGGCGAATCGATGATCGATGAAATTGCTGAAGCTCTCAACATCGACCCGATCGAAATCAGGCGCCTCAATGGCTACAAAGTCGGCTCGAGCACGGCAACCAGCCAGATTATCGACCAGTCATGCGGCCTGATGGAAACCATCGACAAGGCCAGCGTCAAAGCCGACTGGAAAGGCAAGTGGCAGAAACCAGCACAGCGCAGTGGCAACCTGCGCAAAGGCGTCGGCGTTTCGACTGTATATTACGGCGTCGGCCTTGGTGCCGGCGGCAAACATCTCGACCGCGCCGGTACCAGTATAACAATCATGAAAGACGGCTCGGTTCACTGTGCCATCGGTAACGTCGAAATGGGCCAGGGCGCCCGTACGGTACTTGCGCAGATAGCTGCCGACGCTCTTGGTGCGCCTTTTGAACTGGTAAACGTCGTCGAAACCGACACCAACCTGGTACCAGATTCAGGGCCGACAGTGGCCAGCCGCACCACTTTCATGTCGGGCAACTCATTGATGCTGGCGGCTGAACAGTTGCGCCCACGCCTGCTGCAGGCGGCCGCCGAACTGCTTGGCGCACCCGGCACCGATGCAGTAGAACTCATCGACGGCAAAGCGTTCCTGAAAGCTGACCCGAATGGTAAACAGTTTGGCTTCAGAGAACTTGCTGCAAAACTTTACGCCATCCGGCTCATGCCCAGCGCCTTTGGCTGGTTCATTGCGCCCGATTCTTCTTACGACAAAGAAACCGGGCAGGGCAACGCCTATTTCGTTTACAGCTACTGCACCAATATCGCCGAAGTCGAAGTCGACATGGAAACCGGTGAATTCAGGGTTATCCGCATAACTTCGGCGCACGATATGGGCAAGGCGATCAATCCGCAGCAGGTCGAAGGGCAGATCGAAGGCGGCACTCTGCAGGGCATGGGTTACGCGACCATGGAAGAAATACGGCACGACGCGAATGGGCGCATGCTCAACAATGCCTTCGCCACCTACATTCTGCCGACCACTGAGGACACGCCGGAACTCGACCCGATTATCGTCGAACACGCTTATGACCGCGGGCCCTACGGCGCCAAGGGTTTTGGCGAAGTGCCGCTGATGGGCATAGCACCGGCGATTGCCAACGCCGTTTATAATGCGACCGGGGTCAGAATACGCAAACTGCCGATAAAACCCGAAAAAATCCTTGGTCTCGATGAATAGCATGCAATATGATGGATGACTTCAGTTATAGTGAAGATCAGCAGCCGGCCCACGGCCAGCCGATAGAATGGAACCGCATCGCCGCTCTGGTAGCGACGGTTGCGGTATTATTCTTTTTCACTCGTTCGGCACCGTTTCCGGCATCGACCTTCTGGGATCTGGCACTGGCGCGTGATTTCGATCTGCAGATCGGCTGGGTATTTCTGCCGGAATCGCTGGCGCTGGCTATTGCCGATTCAACTGCATCGCTGCTCGGGCTCAAGGCGGTTTTTCACATTACCTTCTTTCTGCTGTGCTGTCTGATCTGCACCTGGGTGTTCAAAAGCCGCGAGATTATGCCCGGAGTATTGCTGCTGGCGGTGTTTTCGCTGTCGATGCAATCTTACCTGAGTCTGCGCATGCTGTTGCAGCTGATTTTCGTCGCCGGCACCCTGACCATACTCGACAACAACCGCCTCAAGAACAATTTCGGAGTCATTCTGATTCCGATTACTGCAGCGGCCAGCGGCTTGAGCCTTAACAGCTGGCTGCTGGTAATTCTTGTCGCCTGCCATGCCTTTTACAATGACAAGTACAGCCCCACCCTGGTATTGTGCGCTCTGACCGGACTGCTGTTCTTTCCGGAAGGCGCTGCCACAGCCGTCGACCGCACATCGGTTCTTGCCTGGTTGTTCATGCCGGAAACCGATACCCGCATCATGTATCTGCTGGCCGGCATTTTTCTGCTGATCAATCTGATATCACTGCATCGCCTCGGGCACGAAGACATGCCGAATCTGTTCTTTTATGCGATTACAGGCTTCATGGCAGTTGTTAACCCGGCATCGGTGCCGATTTTTATACTTATGGGTCTGACCATGCTGCTCAAATGCTTCAGCGAAGTCGAACCACTGCCGCTGAACTATCATCTGGCTGGAATCGTCGCTCTGACCGCGATCATTCACCTGTTTCTCTTCGTCAATCCTTTCGGTTTCAAGCTTAACCCGACGGTGCGCGGACAGCTCGGCAAAGGTCTGTCGCCTCTTCTCGAGGGCTATATCAGCGAGCAGACGGTTTACAACCACGAAATCGGCGAACTGGTCTGGAAAGGACTGATCAGCCTCGAAAAGGAAGACCTGCCAGTCATTGCCAGTCGCCGCGACTGGAAGATAGTGCGCCTCGGCAACGGCGAATTTGAGCTGCTGCCGCAGGAGAAGTATTTCGATAAAATTACCGTACCGATACTGCCGGAAACTCTGCCCGAAGATTCCCGCTGAGCACGATAAAAAGCCCCCGCGCCGGGAGCCGGCGCGGGGGCTTTTTATCGGTGTAATCTGCTAATCTGCGAATTTTCTCAGATCAGCGGGCGCAGCCACTGCAGCTTGCGCATGAAATTCATCTTCTTGACGGTCTTTTCGTTAACGTGATCTTCAGGACCATAGGTTTTGATTATCTTACCGCGTTCATCAACCTCGATGCGGTATTCGATATTTTTCTTCTCGATCAGTCTGAGAATGCGCAACCGTGTCATCTGCGCAAAAGCCTTGTCATGGATGGCGGCAACGACTTCTGAGTTCAGATCTTCGCTGAGCGGGTCCATGTTGTATGAGCCAACAACTGCGATAGTGCCGTCGAATACGAACATCTTGGCATGCAGGCGCTCATTCTGGCTTGGCGCAACAAAGATGCGCGCGGTCGGCATGGTCTGCAGCAGTCTTTTCCAGTCGTTCATCAGAAAGGCCTGCGGAAACAGCGAATCGGTGGATTCGGCACTGTTGGTATGGAAAATGATGCTGACGCCGCGGTCGGCAGCGCGCTTCAGCGCAGCTTCAGCTGCTTCGGTTATGACCAGATAAGGATTCTGAATGATGATTTCGTGTCTACTCGCCTCGATCATGCGGATAAGAGCCGGTGTGATACCGTTGAGCGGACCTGTGTGAGAATGTTTGTCGAGAATCTTGACCGGCTTCTCACGCTCACCTCTGAACATCTGAAATGCTGCATAAGAGCTGATATTTTTGAAGGCGCTGATTTCCTTGTTCATTTCGATCAACGCTTCTTTGAGTTTTCCATCAGTAACCTTTTCGGGGTCGAACAGGCCGCCACCCTGCATGTAGCGGGTCATAACCCGATAAGCCAGTTCGACTTTGGCGAGCTGATCCTTGAAGTTGATCGCATCGGCCTTAACCACGAGGTTGCGGTTGAACTTCCATTCGTCGTCGAAAGCCTTCTTGAGCTGACCGGCCACGTGCCGACCCTGCATAAGAACGTCAGAATCGTTGTAAACTATGTCATTCTCGCCGTTCTGGGCAAAATAGTCGGCGCCGATGTTGCGGCCACCGATAATCGAAACCAGACCATCGCAGATAATGATTTTGTCGTGGTTAGAAGCCACAATTTTTTTATAATCGGTAAATACCGATACCAGTGACTTGCGAATCGAGTTGTAGAGCTTTATCTGAACATTCGGAAAAGCTGCCAGCTCTTCAATTTTGTCCGGCATCTTGCTCATATACGGCATTCTATAGACGCGGCCGTCGATCATCAGACGAATGCGCACGCCCTGCCGGGCTTTTTTGAGCAACAGACCGATAAATGACTGACCAAAGATATCCTTGTCGATGATAAAGTAGGTGCAGTCAATGGTTTCGCGGGCATCTTCGACCATTTTCCAGCGACTGTAAAATGCTTCGTCGTTGGCAGTAATCAGTCTGATCCGGGTTCTGTCATAAGATCCATCGACCTTGATGCTGTCGAATACTTCACTGATGCTGCGATTATCGGGAAAAGGCCGATAAGCCGCTGCGAATACGGGACCGGTCAGTAAACAGAACAACACGAGAACACAACCAAGTAACCTGACACTCTTCTTCATACTTAACTCCTTATCGAGTCTAACCTTTTAATTTTAGTCATTTTGGCGCCATCTGTAAAGATCTATTCTGACGAAGCTTGTTATTCGGGCAGCGGACGGTGTACAATGGAGACAGAAAGAGTTCGACTTAAGGAGAATCAGCGTGCGCAATGTAATGCTCTTCGTCTGTCTGATGCTGCTCTATCTGACGCCAGTTAATGCTTGTGACGTAAGTCTTTTCACTCTGGTCGCGGGAAACAGCCCGAACAGTGCTTTTGCTGAAAAACTGACCAGTCTGGTGAGCCTCGGCAAGGCGGTAGCCAACAATTCTCAGAACGCCACAACTTTACCAGAGCAACTGCAGAAGCTGATGACCGGCTGGATAGAATTCAGCAACGCCTACCTGGTCAATCCGCCTGAATGGGCAAAAAACGACCCGGCCTGGAAAGCAAAATTCGATGAACTGGCCGATCTCATCGGCAGCATTCGAAAAAACCTGTCGAGTCAGCAACCAGACCAGCCCAAGGCTCACTACGAAATTCAGAAGTTCGCACGCCGCCTGACCAGACTGTATGACGGTCTGCAGATGGACGAGCTTGCCCGCCTGCTTCTCGATGTCAGCATTCACATCGATCAGGTATGGGATGCCTGGTGGGAAAAAGATCCGAAAAAGCTTCTCGAAACCACAGAAAAATTCAGTGCGGTCTGTCAGGTTTTATCTGGCAAACTCGACGAAGCAACGGCAAAACAGGCGCAGGACATAGTATATCGCGCCGAAGAACTCCACAAAATGGCGGCAAAAGAAGATGTTTTTGCCAAAAAATCTTTTGAGTTCATGCTCAACATGACAGAAAACGATTTTGCCAGATTCAACGACGCCCGCAAAGAAAAAGCTGCAGTCAACAAAAAGTAACCCAAAACAGTTTGCTTGCCTTTTGCCTGACTCCCTCATAGAATAACGCCATTCAGGCTTATGCGCATACTTCAGATCATCAATGCTTTGACGCTGGGCGGCGCCCAGTTTATCCTGCTCGACCTCGCACGGCATGCCCGCAGCGAAGGTTGTGAGGTCGAAATCGCCTGTTTCAGAGATGGCCCGATCGGCAACATATTACGTCAGGAAGGTTTTACCGTACATGTGCTTGGCGAAAACTTTCTCGACATCCCGGCTTTCTCCAGACTTGTCGGGATACTGGCAAAGTTCCGGCCCGACATAGTACACTCACATCTTTTCCGCGCCACGCTCTGGGCGCGCATCTGCTGCTGGCTGCCACCTCACATCAAATTGATAACTTCGATACACGGCTGCGAAAGCACCTCATTTCACTACCTCGAACGTCTGCTTAACCGTCTTTCAGATGAACTGGTCTTTCCCAGCCGTTTTTTGCGCGACTGGTATATAAAGCGCATCAGATCAAGAAAAAGTGAAGAATGCAGCATCATTTATCCCGGCGTCACCATTACCGCGCCGGCAGGCGGGCGACAGCCCGGAGCCAGGCTTAGAATCGGCACTCTGTCGCGTCTGCACCCGGTCAAGGGAATCGACCGGCTGATCGAAGCATGCAGCAGATTGAAACAGGAGCGAATCGACTTTGAGCTGGTAATCGGCGGTGATGGCCGACTCCGGCATGAGCTGAACGAACTGGCAAAGAAGTGCAAAATCGATGATTGCTGCCGGTTCTGTGGCGAAATTTCCGACCGCCAGAGTTTTCTCGATGCTCTCGATATCTTCGTTGCACCTTCGCGTCAGGAAGCCTTCGGAATTCATATCTGCGAAGCCATGGAACGCGGGCTGCCTGTTGTCGGTTCACGCGTCGGCGGTATACCTGAACTGATCGAACATGGTCATACCGGGCTTTTATTCGACCCGGAAAGTCCTGACGAGCTGACACAGGCTCTGCGCAAGCTTGCCGAAAACCCCGAATTCAGAAACCTCCTGGGAAACAATGCCCGCCGCCGCGTCGAAAGCCAGTTTGACCGCAAAGCAGCAGTTGCCGTTCATCTTGAGCTGTTCAGGCGTCTGTGCACAAACAGACGCCATGTTCACTTTGCCGTATCTTCAGGCGAGCTTGGCGGCGGCGAAAGAGTGGCGCTCGGCCTGATCAGGTCTCTCAAAGCCAGGGGCTGGCAGGTCAGCGCCACCTGCTGCGGCGACCCGCTGGCAACCGCGATATCGGCAGCAGGAGCGCCAGTATATGTCAGCAGTATGCGCGGCGGCGGCGTATTCTTTGCGCTCAAACTTCTGGCATCGCTGTGCATGCAACGCCCTGATGTAATCAGTTCGCATCTGAACCGGGCAAGCCTTGCCGCCGGTCTGCTCGGCAGAATCTGTCAGATACCCTGTGTCTCACATATTCATGGCTTGAACAAACAGAGTTATTACCGCTTCAGCGATAGTTTGATAGCCGTTTCCAATGCGGTTAAAAATCACATAGTCGCTCAGAATGGCGATCTCGTGAACACTACGGTTATCACCAACCGCATCGACCGGCCGGCGCTCGCACCGAAAAAGTTTCCGGGCAAGCCACTGCGGCTGGTGATTACTGCCAAGCTGCACAAAAACAAGGGGCATCTCTGGGCTCTTGAAGCCATTGCCGACAGTATCGGGCAAGTCGGTGACATCAGAATCGACATACTCGGCGAAGGCCCTGAGCGTGCCGCCCTCGAAAAATACTGTCGCGACAGTTGTCTGAAAAACCTCGTACGCTTTCATGGATTTGTCAGCGAGCCGGAAGCATTCTACGACAGGATCGACATCGCTCTGCTGCCCTCGCTCGGTGAAGGAATACCGCTCAGCCTGCTCGAAGCCATGCGCTGGGGAATTCCCTGTGTAGCAACCAATATTGGCGGAATTCCCGAAATTGTCGAAAACGGCAAAAACGGGATACTGATCGAACCCGGCAAGGCTGAGGCTCTGATCGGCGCGATCCTGAGAATCAGATCTGATTATGAAAGATTCAGCGCTGCAGCCGTCGAGCATTTCAAAGATATTAACAATTATGCTGACATGATCGATGCTTTCGAGAATCTGTTGCTGCAAACCATAAGGAAAGAGCGATGAGCCGGATTTTTTTCGTATCGCCGGTGGCCTTTGCGGCCCTGCATCAGCGCCATCAGTCGCTGGCTGTCGAACTGGCCCGGCGCGAACATCAGACAGTGTTTGCCGATCCGCTCAAAAGCGGCGGCTATGGCTGTAAATGTTCTGTCGCATCAGCCTGTCTCAAAATCGCGCAACTGCAGGTTCCTTTCAAAGGTGTTTCCTGCCCGGGGCTGCAGATGTTCGCTGCCAGATTCGCAATGCAGCTTGCCAAAGAAAAACTGCTGATTTCGCCAGCAGACACAGTGCTCTGGCTGGGCGAGCCATCGCTGGCCTGGCTTACCCGGCTGAAATGGAAAAGCATAATCTACGACCGTTGCGACCTGCATGGCTCATTTCCCGGCCAGAACCGGCGGGCATGGCAGAAATATGAAAACATGCTGTTCACCAGAGCAGATCTGATAACCTGTTCACATCAATATCTGCAGGAAACATTGCCGGAAAGAGCGCGCAACCAAAGCCTGCTGGTCGGCAACGCCAGCGCCAACATCTTTTTCGCACAGAACCGACGAGCTTCGGCGGGCAACGGCAAACTCAAGCTGGTTTCGGCGGGTGCGCACCATGAATGGGTAGATACTGACTGGCTGAAGATGCTGTCTTCACAACCGGGCACTGAATTGCATCTTGCCGGCACCGGACGCGGCAAAGGCTACGAAGACCTCAGGCGACAACCCGGCGTCGTCGATCATGGCCGCCTGACCCAGACAGAACTGGCCTCGTTGCTCAAAGACTGTGACATCGGTCTGGTGCCGTTTTGTGATATCGAACTGATCCGCGGCGTCGACCCGGTAAAAGTCTATGAATACGCTGCCAGTGGCCTCACAGTCTGGGCACCGCCGCTCGCGGCCCTGCGCAGCAACCCTCTGATAAGCCGATTTATCGCGACCCGCGACGAACTCGCCGAGGCCATCGTCGATCGGGCGAAGCCCAAAACCGCGCCAGCCCCCCGGATTGCCCGCTGGTCAGAAAGGTTGCAGACAGTCCTTGACAGACTCGACGCTTTGCGGTCAGATTAGACTATGAAAATTTTACTCTGCGGTTTTTTTGGCGAAGGCAATCTCGGCGACGAAACCATTCTCGCAGCAATACGCGAGCAGCTGCCGGACAGCTGCAACCTGACTGTCACCAGTGGCAGACAGATGATTCATGGCGGCCTGGCCATACGCCGGCGTGGGTTGCTCGCATGGCCGGCCTTTTTGCAGGCAGCGTTCGAAAATGACGCGGCAATATTTTCCGGCGGCCTGCTGCAGGACTGGTCATTCGAAGGGGTAACCTTTTTTGCCCTGCGCATGATTGCAGCCAGCACGTTGCGCTGCGAACCGGCGCTATGGGGTGCCGGTATAGGCCCTCTGCGTTCACCAGGAGCAAAAAAACTGGCAACCCGGGCACTTAAACGGGTTAAAACGGCCTGGTTGCGCGACAATGCCTCGCGGCAGCTTTTCAACGAGCTGACCGGAACTGAGGCATCAGATGGAACCGACTGGAGCTGGCACTTTCCGGTTACCGCCAGTCCTGAGCGCGACAACGCACCGCTGGCAATTAATCTTCGGCAATGGGCCGACGAAGAGTGGCGCAGCCAGGTCGCCCATCAACTTCGCCACAGTCAAC
>JAKJFO010000077.1 GCA_022704885.1 Candidatus Rifleibacteriota bacterium
CGGGGCGCAGCTGAGGTCAGTGCACTGAGCCAGATCATTGAAATGCTGGCAGATCTGGGCGGCGAGTTCGCGGGTCGGGGTGAGAATCAGCGCGCGGGTGCGGGCGGTGATGCGGCCGGTAGCTTTTTTTTCGGCTTCGCGGCTGTTGATGATGCGGTGCATGATCGGCAGCAGAAAAGCTGCGGTCTTGCCGCTGCCGGTCTGTGAACTGGCAAGCAGATCGTGACCGGCGATACCGGCCGGAATGGTTTTCTGCTGAATCGGAGTCGGGGTGGTGAAACCGTTGCGGGCGATACCCTTCTGCAGGTCGGGGTGCAGGGTGGCGAAAACCGAACCGGTTGTCGGCTCAGTCTGAGCCTGTGTCACGATTGTGTCGGATGCAGTTTCGGTGATGCTGCGGTGAGTGGTTCTGGTATGGTTTTCGATATTGTGAGCAGTGGTTCTGCTGTGATTGTCGTTTTCGTGTTCAGTGGTATGCTGAGTCTGGGCTGAAGTATGCTTGGTAATGGTCATTGTTCTTTCTTTGGTGTTGGTTTTTTCGTGATTCTGATTCAGTTCAGAATTGTGATTGTGACTTTTTTCACGGGTAGCAGTGGTGCGACTAAAATGAGTAGGCATGAAATATCCATTTCTTTTTCGGTGGAGACAGGCTCAAAACCGATTATGCCGGCTGAGCGAAGGGGCTTGGTTAATCCGCCGGAAAAAAACCGCCCGAGTATTCAGATGGGGCACCGCGAAATTACGTGCCGATCTGAAACTGCAACAATTATAACATAACATCCCGGAATGCGCAAATTATTAAGATTGCCAGATGCCGGTCGTTATAATATTATCTTGGCAAACACAGTCTGAAAAAGAGAAATCACCATGTGCGGCATTGCCGGAATTGCAGGAAATCCATCACCTGAAAACCGTTTTTCTGTTGAGCGGATGGTTCAGGCAATGCGTCACCGTGGCCCCGATGCATTTGGGGTCGAAACTTTCGCCAGCTGCTGCATTGGCCATGCGAGGCTGAGTATTGTCGATCTTGGCACTGGCCAGCAACCGATGTTCAGCGCCGACCGCCGTCAGGCAATCACTTTTAACGGCGAAATCTATGGTTTTCGTCTGATCCGCCAGCGACTTGCCGCTTCATATAATTTTGTCACCAGTTCTGACACAGAGGTTTTGCTGGCTCTCTACCAGAAAATGGGCAAAAAGATGCTCGACGTGCTGCCTGGCATGTTTGCCTTCGCAATCTGGGATGAAAATTCGCAAAGCCTTTTCTGTGCCCGCGACCGTTTTGGTGAAAAGCCATTTTATTATGCAACTCTGCCTGACGGCAGATTGGTTTTTGCCTCTGAACTCAAAGCTCTTCTCGCCTCGGGTCTTATAGAACCGCAGATTGACGAGCAATCTCTGGGGCACTTTTTCAAACACCTGTATGTCCACCCGACCAGATGTATTTACAAGAATGTTAAGGTGCTGCCGCCAGGGCATCTGCTTCGTTTTGAAGGCGGCCGCTGTGTTGTTGAACCTTACTGGAAGCTGCCAGAGCCTGTCGCCGCGCCAATCAGTGAATCAGAGGCGATAGAAGAATTCACCCGGCTTTTCGAAAAGTCAGTCAGAAACCAGCTGGTTGCCGATGTGCCGATCGGAGTTTTTCTCAGCGGCGGTCTTGATTCGAGCACCGTGACGGCGGTTGCCGCTTCAACCGTAAATAATCTGCGCACCTTCAGCTTTGGCTTTGGCGAAAACATCAACGAGCTGCCAGTAGCCGAAAGCATGGCCCGGCGTTATGGCACTGTTCACAAGGTTCTGCAGGCCGGGAACCACAAGATCAGTGACCTGCTGCTGAAAACCGCCGAAATTTTTGATGAGCCCCTTGCCGACAGCTCGACGATTCCGACCTATCTGATCTCAGAGGCCGCCAGTCGCGAATGCAAAGTCGTTCTTGGCGGCGACGGTGGCGATGAACTTCTTGGCGGCTATGACTGGTATAAAACGGTTGCTGTAGCCGAAAGAAGCCGCAGTGGCGAGCTGGCAAAAACGGTTTTCTGCAAAGTTCTTGGTCGGCTTCTGCGCCCCTTTAATCAGGAAAAGGCCGCCAGGTTTTCTACAATTGCGCATGGCATGCAGCTCCGCCACATTCTGCAGACTGACCGCAAGATTCTCGCTGCCCTGAATGTCTACTTTTCTGATTCTGAGCTGCAGACGCTCGGCATTAAGCCGGAGGACATCGCAGAATCTGCCGTGATTTCTGCAGATCTGCCTGATTCGGCGATGCGTGCCGACATCTGCAATTATCTGCCCGGAAACATTCTGACCAAGATCGATCGAGCAGCGATGGCCTGCAGTCTTGAACTGCGTGCGCCTTTTCTTGATGTTGAACTGGCAGAGTTCTGCATCAGTCTGCCTTCTCGCCTGAAGCTGAAAAACTGGACCGGAAAATATCTGCTGCGCCGGGCATACGAAAACGCCTGGACTGAAGAGGTGCGCAAACACCGAAAACAGGGTTTTGGCGCACCGGTAAATGTCTGGCTGTCGCTTGCTGATGTTCAGGAGCTGCAGCAGCAGATTTTTGCAAACGGCAGTGCAAGGATATATGATTTTATCGACAGGGCGCAGGTGAGCAGAATTCTGCAGAAAAGGGATTATCAAAGCTGGATAGTGCTGGTTTTTGCTCTCTGGCTTGAAAAGAACACCGGAAAATTATGCAGCCGACCATAAGCGTTCTGATGTCTGTTTACAACAGCAGCAGTTATCTTTCTGAAACGATCGACAGTGTGCTGGCTCAGAAATTCACTGATTTCGAATTTCTTATCGTCGACGACGCTTCATCTGACAACAGTCGCGAAATCCTGCAAAAATACGCAGATCCGCGAATCAGGCTCTTTTTTAACACAGAGAACCGTGGTCTGACCGCTTCATTGAACTTTCTGATCGAGAAGGCTTCAGGTAAATACCTGGCACGCATCGACAGCGATGACATTGCCATGCCGGAGCGCTTTGCAAAACAGGTAGCAATGATGGAACATGATTCTGAGCTGCTGTTGCTCGGCGCTAACTGCGTATTTGTCAACGAAAAGTCTGAATTGATACACGGCGGCGCTCCCTTTATTGCCGGCGAAAAAGATCTCGATGACGAGTTTTTGCGCTGGTCATTTCTTTTCCCAGAAAACCTGATCGTTCATTCCAGTGTTATGCTCAGGTCTGAAATTCTGCTCGAGAACGGTCTGCGCTACGATGAAAGCCAGAAATATGCTCAGGATATTGAGTTCTGGCGGCGCCTGGCGCCTTACGGAAAATTTCGCATTCTTGCCGAGCCTCTGATTAAATTGAGAATTCTCGATGGATCGATCACTTCAAAAAAGAATGCGGATCAGGTTGCGGTTGGTATCAGGTGTGCGCTCAGGCAGCAGGCTGAATTGACTGGCGGCGGACCCTTAGAAGACCAGGTTAGCGGGCCACGGCATCTGTTACACCTGTATAAAAGCTTCTGTCAACTGAGACCGGCTGCGCAAAGCGATATTCATATCAGAGAAGATCTGGCCCGGCGCTTTGTTAAAGAAGCCGTTCTCGCAGTCAGAAAGCAAGCGTTGAGCTTGTCTGATTTCTTGCGGCTGCTGAAGTTTTCTGGCCTGGGTTGCTCAGAGCTGGGCCGTTCAGCATGGCAGCTCGTTGCTGGCAAGCTCTCATATCTGCTGCACGAGAAGAGGAAAATCACTCAGCCCGATAACAGATCCAGATAAAGCTTTTCGAAGGCTGCGTTTTCATGTCGGTCGGTAAAGGCCGATTCAATTTTCTGCCTGGCCTGTTTTGCAATTGCGAGCCTTTTTTCAGAAGAGTTGAGCAGGAATCTTATTTTTTCGGCAAATTCTTTCGGTTCTGATGCTGCTGCGAGCAGGCCGCTGACACCATCTTCAATCACCTCAGGAATCCCGCCGACCGCCGATGCCACAACCGGGCAACCGGCGGCCATCGCCTCAAGAATGCTCCATGGCAGGCCTTCTCCTGAAGAGGTAAACGCAAAAATTTCGAGTTCATCGAGAACAGCCTGAACATCTGTCTGCCAGCCGACAAAATCAGTGATGCCTCTGACGGCGCATGATTCTGCCAGCGCTTCGAGCCGGTTGCGCTCTGGCCCGTCACCGGCAATTATGAACCGGTAATCAGGGTGATGCCTGGCGATCAGCGGGATGGCTCTGATAAAAACGTCTATCTGTTTTTCCCTCGTCAGCCGACTGACCAGGCCAATTTTTCTGGAATTTCTTTCTGGTTTGAATGGAAACGCTGTGAGCTCGAGCCCTGAGTGGATAACCCTGACTTTCTGGGCAGCGATACCGAAGTCGCTGCAGTTCTGGGCCGCGGTAGCGGCTGAAATGGCGACAAAGCGGCTGATCATTCTCTGGGCCGGCAGCAGCAGGGCTTTATAAAGATTTATGGTTGCCTGGCTGTGAAAGGCTTTGAGCGCAAGATTTCCTTCCCAGGACGAGACCTGAACCGGAAAGCCGGTCAGGGGGCGGGCCATGGCGCATAATAGATCGGCCTGCAGAAAAACCGAATGGATCAGCTGCGGCCTGAACTGGCGCAGGGCTTTAATAAAGTTGAGCCAGCCGCCTCTGATAAGTCTGCCAAAGGGAAATATATCGCTGACAGGGTGATAGAAAAGCTCTGGTATTGCATTGAGGTGCGGCCGCGCCAGTTGTTCGTGCTCGGCATTGATAAAATTGCAGAACAGGGCGACCTTGAACTTTTGCCGGTCAAGATTGCGGCACCAGCTCAGCAGGTGTCTGAAGGTGCCGCCGTTGAAGGCCAGGGGAGAGCAGACCAGCGCTATTCTTTTTCTCGAATCACTCATTTTTTGAAATTTTCTGGCATGGCCGGCACCCAGTTTTCAGGTTTGCGGGCAACCAGCAGCCACGAATCTTTCCAGCTGTCGAACAATCTGGTCAGCATTTTATACGGCCAGCGAAGCAGGCGCGGCACCTTGTCGAGCATTTGATCGCAGCCGCGCAGTTCAATAATCTGCAGATTCTCGAAATGGCACATTCTCTCAAGGTCGTTGCGCACGTATTCCCTGATATGGCCTCTCCAGCGTCCTTCTGAAAGGAAATAGCCGTCGTAGCCTGGCAGGTTCGTTCTGCCGAGCAATACGTCGATTCTTTTGCGTATATTTACCGCGTTCGGAACCGTAACAATAAGAATTCCGCCAGGTTTTAGCAGATTAATCAGCGAATTCAGCAGCGGCCTTGGGGAATCATGCAGATGTTCGAGAACATCGAGGATCATCAGGGCAGCGAAACTTTGAGCCTGATAGGGCAGGGGACTGTCGTCGGCAAGCGTGAAGCTGATGCCGGCTGCAGCGGCAAAATCCATGATTTTCCGGCGATTGTCGTCGGCCATGTGCCAGTCATCGCTGAGATCGTCGTAAGCCGAACAGTTGAAGCCTAAAAACTGCAGCACCGCCGTCTTGTCACATGGCCCGCAGCCAAAGTCGAGAATGCTGGCACCCTGAGGGCAATGCCGGATGGCTGTCTGCATGATCAGCCGGTAAGATTCATAGCTGACCAGTTTTCCGACATAATCAGGAAATGGAAACAGTTTTTCGGTTTTTAAAATCGCCTGTTCTGGTTTTGTCATATTCCGGTAAATTCAGCTCTGAATCTATCCCCGAGGCTATCTGGCCTTAAACAGCTATGAAGAAACAAAGAGATTCTGAAGGCAGGATTTCAATCTTCTGCCAAGATATTTCAGTCTTGATTTTAACTTGAACGGGAAGCTTTCGCGAAGCTTTTCTGAAAAGCTTTGGGGGGGAAATCTCACTGGTCTGCTTTTCCAGGCATCGCAGCCAAGGCATGGCTGACAGTCGATTTTGCCGAGAACATGCTTTTTTCTTTCCTGAGAGACGAAATCTCGCCAGATCTTGCGGAGCGGGACGTCGTTAACGTTTGGAAGGCGCGAAAGAAGGCAGTAATCGTGACAGCAATACATCAGATTGCCTTCGGCGGAAATTGCCAGGGTATCCCATAAAAGACTGCATGGGTAACGCTTTTCTTCAATATAACCTGCGTAGGTTGAGGTGCCAAATCTTTCTGGCAGTTCAAAATTTCCACCCCAGTCGTTTAATGGAATAACGTTGAAATGATCTATTTTACCCAGCCAGAACTTTTGCATTGCCGGTATCTGGTCGCGGGTCAGGTCTGATAAAATGCAGTCGATCTGAACATCGACGTAGTGCCGGGAAGAGTTTTTAAGTTCACAAAAAAGTTCGATGTTGCTGCGGGTTTTTTCATACACGGCACCCTTGCGTATGCTCTCGTAGGTATCGGCTTCACACCCGTCTACAGAAAAGATGATCTTGTCGATTCCTGAATTTATAAGACTGGTTGATAATTCTCTGGTAAGCAGAGCTCCATTTGAGGTTAGAGAGACATAGTGCCCCCGCTTTTTTGCCAGGCGGATAAACAGACTCAGGTTGTTGAGAAGGGGTTCACCCATCTGGTTCAGATGCAGGCATCTCGGGCGATCAGAGATTTCTTCAAGAATTTTTTCGAAGGTAGTCAGTGACATGGCGACGGCTTTGCGCCCATTCATTTTAGCCCGTGAGTCAGGAACCGGGCACATATCACAATGAAGATTGCATCCCATCATGGTTTCAATCATTATCAAGTCTGGTAATTCTTCAAAAAACCACTTTCGTTGATTAAAAAAATTATGGGTTATCTTCACTTTGAGCTTGATTCCTCTGATATAATCTGGCGGTGACCTTGCGCTGGCGCAGATTCAAAGGCCCGCGAAGCCTTCAGAGCCTAACAGTTTTACAGGCAAAATGCAACAGTATTTGGGGCTTTACAGAACTGAAAAATTCACTTAAACTCGCCAAAAAGCGAAGAAAATTTGTGAAATCAGTATGCCATAACCCCTCGTTTTTTATCAATAATTCAAGGCTGCAATATGATTTATCCTGTCTGGCATACTGGCTGAGAATTTTCGCAGGTTGAGTTATTGGAGCAGCCTTTGCTCATGGAAAGCAAGGAAACGTGTTTAAAATAATCTTGTCTCTGGCCGGAATGCAGTTTCTTCAGGCTGCTGTTCAGGTATTCAAGATGAAGTTCGTTGCCATGCTGCTCGGGCCGGCGGGCCTGGGCGTCATCAGTCTGATCAATCAGTTCGTTCAGCTGGTAGTTCAGGTTAGCACGCTCGCGCTTCCATGGGCTGCAACCAGATTTATGGCGGTGGCAAATTCTCGCGGCCGGGATTTTTTCGAACGTGAGATCAAGGTATTTTTCAGAGGAATTTTTTATTTGAGCTCGCTTGGCATGGCTTTCGCCGCTTTACTGATCTGGAAATACGATTATTTTCTTGCTTCTGATTTTCAGACATACAGATTTCTCGCGTTGATCTCAGTCAGTATGGTTGTTCCTCTCGCTCTCAAGGGATTTTTGCTGAGCGTTTTTACCACAGCCGGAAAATACCGGTTATCTGCAGTTATCATGTTCTGGAATGCTGCGCTTGGTGCTGGAGCAGTGCTGGCCGGTGCGTATCTTGCAGGTTTACAGGGCTTCTTCGGTGCTCAGGCCATCGTTGAATATGCTACCCTCTTTTACTGTCTGGTGAAAATGGTGAACGAGCTGGGAGTCAGGCCATTCTCAGGGCAGGTAAAAGTCTGGGAGGGATTGAAATCTCTGGAAGGTTCGTTCAAACTGGTTTTTTATGGTTCAATTCTTTATTTCATGTCACCTTCAGCGTTGCTGGCCGTCAGATTTTCGTTGCTGAAGGCAGGTGGAGAGCAGCTTGTCGGACTTTATCAGGCCGTTCATGGTCTGGTTCTTTATATTGCCTTTGCTTTCAGTCAGGCTACGAGTCTCTACCTTGACCCCATACTGAAAAGCGAGATGCCGCTTGAAGAAAAACTTGCTCTGACCGGACAGTATCTTAGAAAAGTATGTCTGACTGTAAGTTCGCTGATGATTTTAGTGACTGTTTTCCCGGAGTTGTTTCTTCAATTGCTGTATTCAAAGGCATTTATTGCCGGCGCCGGCTTTCTTTTCGCATTCATGCTGATTGAAGCTTTGAATCTTGTTGCTGGGGTGTATGTGGGGCTGCTTGTCGGCCAGGGATGGTACAATACCCATTTCATTCTCGGTCTGGCCGTTCATGGCTCTGTTGGCATTGGCAGTCTGTTGCTTGCCCCTCATATTGGTATCTGGGGCGTTGTCGCAGCCATGGCCTTCGGGTCAGTCATATCGATTTTGATCATCTTTGGTCGGATTTTTCTTCACAATCGCCGGTATCTGGTTTTGAAGACTTTTTCACTGCCAGCTCTCATGCTTGGTTCGCTGGCAGTGACGGGAGGATTTTTCGCCTTCCGACAGCACGATCCGGGCTGGTATCCTGAACTTTTCTCAACCAGAATCGGGGTAATTCTGCTTTTCTGGATTATGACCTGGCTGGTTCTTTCAAAAGATGAAAAGAACAGTTTCTTTGCCTTTATCGGCAGTCTGAAGAGCAGGGCAAGACTCTGAAAGTCAGCTGCTCAGGCCAGTTTCGCGGAAAACCATCTCGAAGCGTTTCTGCCAGGTATGGTCTCTGAGGCAGCGCTGGTAGCCTGCCTGGCGGATCAATTCGCGCTCCTCAGGGTGAGCGAGATAATATTTGATTTTCTCTGCGAGGTCGGCAAGATCTTTATAGCAGACGAGCTCTTTACCGATTTCGAAGAATTCTTCGAGATCTTCCATGTATTCGATCATGTAGAACCCGCCACTCATAGGTATTTCGAAGTCGCGAAGTCTGATCTGCAGAATGCGTTCTTTTTGCCGCGAAGTTTCACCGCAGCTGGAAAAACCTATGTTGATGCGGGCGCGACTGTACATTTTGATCATTTCAGTGTCTGAAAGCGGTGGCCCAACGATCTCGTCTGCAAATGACGGTTGCTGCCTCCACTGTTTGATAGTCTGAAGAATGTTTTTCATCTTTTCCTGGCCGGTTATGACGTGCGTCATTCTTTTGCCGAGATGCAGCAGTCGTTTAAAATTTCTGGCTGCAACGACCCGGGGGGCATGTGAGAACTGCCGCCAGCCAGGCCCCCAGGCGCGGGCATCAATTCCCTGCTCACGAAGAGATTTCAGGTTATCCGGCCGGTCGCCGTATGCCTGACCGATGAAGACAACATCGAATTCCTGCGGCAGATCGTAAGGCCTGTAGATCGAGGGGTTGGCGGCTTCCTGGCAGTAAAGCGGCCGCGCCCCCATATTCTGGTAATCTTTAAGGCGAAATTTTTCAGGAACAAGGCAATAATCGTAGTGAGGGGATATTTCGCTTACAAGATGCAGCTGATATGAGGCGTTGCAATACCAGTTTATGGTAACGATTCCGAGTGCTTTTATTTTTTCAAGGGTTTCCGGTTCGATGCAGCTGTCGTAGAAATAGCTGAAAAACAGTTTGATTGGCGCCAGACGATGCAGTTCGCTGATCTGGCGAAAAAGCTCTGCCGAGAGTCTTGGCCGGTTCTCAGCGATAAACCTGCGGCTTTCTGGGTTTGACGCATCGAGGTGGCGAAAGGTTTCGGCCATGTGGTCATAAGTAAATTCAAATACCTCATGACCCATGTCGACAAGCGTCTGATAAAGATTATTGCGCCAGATCTGCGAAGAAATGCCGGCAAAAGGCGATTCGGCCGAGGCGTAGAAAATTCTCATTACTGTTTTTTCCGGGCAAAAACCTGAAGACCATAACAGAGCAGTTCGCAGGAACCGCGGTCGTGACGGCTCAGATAAGAAAGCAGCATCAGCATGAGGCCGGTTATGGGTTTGATCAGCCAGCGGCTCAGAGGCACAGAGTAGTTGTTGGCAATGAATTGAACTCTTCTGACTTCCTGGGCGACGAATTCAAAAAAATTGCCGTTGGCAGTACAGTCAAGCAATTCAAAGCCCAGACGCCCAAGATGATGTTCATAGAAATAGCGGTTGAAGCCGCTGGCAAAATGATAGGGCGAAAAATGTGTCAGACTGTTGAACGGGGCAGTCAGCAGCAGATAACCGCCGGGTTTGACGATGCGGGCGAGTTCTTCAACGGCCCGAACCGGGTCGGGAACGTGCTCAAGAACTTCAGTGCACATTACCGAGTCGAATTCGCCATCTTTTACCGGAATACTGGTTATGTCGCAGACATAATCGAGGTCTGACTGGTCCCAGCTGCCCATCTGCAGAGCTGATCCGTCGCCTTTGCCGTCGTATTTGCCAAAATCCTGGCTGAAATAGCGCAGGTGCTGACAGAATTGGCGAAACTGCTTTTCGCCGGCGCCCGCATCGAGAATCGAAAAGCCGGCGGGAATTTTTTTCAGTGTCGTCTCGATCCAGTTTTTGCGGAAATCTTCATTTGTGGTGCCGATTTTCACATCATTTTCCTTTTTGCCATCTGAACAGGCCACAGCCATATTCCTGCGCGTCGATCATGCCAGGGCTCGGGTTCGCGACAATACCACCGCTGAAATCATCAGGAATCAGAGCGCATTCTTTGAGTTCGAGCCCGGCAAACATGTTTTCGATCTGAGCGAAAGAATAAATGCGATGCCCGTTGAACATCAGGCGCGATCGACCGACCGGCACAACAAACAGCAGCGATCCGCCAGGGGCCAGAACTCGTTTTAACTCTGCAACCGCTTTGAGGTCGCCTTCTGGGTCGAGCGGGTCGCCGTAGCGGCCAAGGCCGATATGTTCGACAACATGCATGCACGAAAGTGATTCGATACTGTTGTCGGCAAACGGCAGCCTGAGCAGGTCGGCTGCTCCTGATACAAGATTCGACAATTTGATCGGTGACGGGCGGTAGTCGTAAAAATCGACCGGAATAAAGGCCGAGAGTGTCGATGCAAAATATACATGCGACGAAATATCGACATGCTTCGCCGGGTTCAGAGTTTTAACACAGCGGCAGGCCCAGCTGATATGATAGAGATAGTGCGGGTCAAAGCCTGTCTGGCTTGTGTCGTCGCCCAGACACGGGTACAGTTCTACCATTTCGAAAGGAAATCTGCCAGAGCCTCTTTCCTGGTTCAACCTGGCGAAAGCCTTAAGCGATTTGAAGAACCATGGCATTTTCAAGATATTGACGACGATCTGCCTGGCAGGAAGAAAAAACGGGCTGCGGCGAACGAATGCCATTATTTTTCTCAGCATGGCTTTCGGCTTTCCCAGAGCTTTTTATCGACGAAAATTGAATTGATATAGGTATCGGCATACAACATATAGCCTTGTTCAAGCATGAAATCGACGATTTCGGTCAGCTTCCGTTCCTGGCCTGGAAGGCTGTAGGTAAGGGTTTCGATACAGAAAACCGCTGGCCGGCAGGCTGCGAAATTGAATGAATTCAGAATTTTCATTTCCCAGCCTTCGATATCGAGTGAAACGAAGTCCGGGCCTGAGCCGGAGAAATGCCTGGCAATAATTTCGTTGACGGTTATCAGGGGCATGTCAATTTCTTTAACAATGTGATGCAGACCGTCTTTAGAATATTTTTCGGCTTCTGCGGCTGAAAAGGTGTTCAGCGTTGGGTTGCTCATGACGTAAAATCTGGCAGTTGCCGATTGGGTGTCGCTGATACCCGCGTTCAGAGTGATATCGAGAGGTCGGTAAGCTTTGATTCTTTTGGCAAGTTCGGGGTCAGGCTCAACGCAGACGCCGGTTGATCCGAGCTGGTAGAAGTGGAAAGTATTGCTGAAATAGGTTGGATGATGTGCGCCCAGATCGAGGTATGTGGGGATCGGCTTCTGCAGACTCGTGAACAGGCTGCGCACTATCATGTCTTCTCCTGACTGCGAGAAGCTGAGGTTGTAATGATAATTGAACAGTTTTCTGATGCCGCGGTGATAAAGCTGGCGTAACTGAGCCAGCAGCCGATCGAAGGCTTTCATTTATTTCTCCTGTGACAGAATTTATACAATCAGGCAGAGAATTAGTCAAATTACAGATTCAGCAAAATCTTTTTTTACAGGATCTGATAGGCGCATAGCGCAAATTTTGGCATTGTCAGAAAAAACTGATCCGGCAAATAAAGCCATTGTTGCCATTTTTCAGGGTAATTGCTATTATTGGCGGTAAAACATGGCGCAGGGGAATTTATGAAAGTAATGATCACCGGCGGTGCCGGCTTTCTGGGAATAAATCTGGTTCGTAGTCTGCTGGCGAAGGGCGCGGCTGTCGTATCACTCGACATCGCTGAATTCGATTACCCGGAGCGCAGCCAGATAACTGTGGCCAAAGGCGATATCAGGCGCGCCGATGACGTCGCCGGGGCCCTAGCCGGTTGTGATGCGGTGGTGCACTGCGCCGCCGCTCTGCCGCTATACACCCCCGAAGATATCTATTCTACCGACATCGAAGGCACCCGCACGGTCATGGAACAGGCCGAAAAGGCCGGCATCAGACGGGTAGTGCATATTTCGTCGACAGCTGTTTATGGTGTGCCAGATCATCACCCGCTTTTCGAAGACGATCAGCTGATCGGGGTCGGCCCCTACGGCGAAGCCAAGATCGAAGCCGAAAAAGTCTGCTTCTCATACCGCGAGCGGGGAATGTGCGTGCCGGTCATCAGGCCGAAGTCGTTTGTCGGCCCTGAGCGGCTCGGCGTTTTTGCCATGCTCTATGAATGGGCAAGTGAGGGCCACGGGTTTCCGATTCTCGGCAAAGGGCGCAATCTCTATCAGTATCTCGATGTCGAAGACCTCTGCGACGTTATCTATACCTGCCTGACCGGTGACGAAAAGGTGGTCAACGACACTTTCAATATTGGTGCCAAGGTCTTTGGCACTTTCCGTGACGATTTTCAGGCGGTGCTCGATCACGCCGGGTTCGGCAAACGCATTGTGGCCTTTCCGGCCGGACCGGCCATCACAATTTTAAGGGTTCTCGAAAAACTCAAGCTTTCGCCGTTGTATAAATGGGTTTACGAAACGGCCTGCCAGGAATCTTTCGTTTCGATCGAAAAGGCCGAGAAGAAGCTCGGATTCGCGCCGAAATTTTCCAATAAACAGGCGCTGATACGCAATTACGAATGGTATATGGCGAATAGAAAGAACTTTGCCAATGCCTCAGGCATTTCACACAGAGTGCCGTGGAGCCAGGGCATTCTCAAGCTGGTAAAATATCTGTTTTGAGGTGAATATGAAAATACTTGTGACCGGTGGTGCGGGTTTGATTGGTTCGGCTCTCATCTGGGGCCTGAATCAGCGTGGTATCGATGATATTTTTGTGGTCGACCGGCTTGGTAACGGCGAAAAATGGAAAAATCTCAGAAACCTGAAATTCGCTGATTATTGCGAAAAGAGCGACTTTCTCGAAAAACTCGAATGTGGCCTTTTTGATGATCACAGCTTTGATGCGGTGCTGCATCTTGGCGCCTGCTCCAGCACGACCGAAACCGATGCCACCTATCTGATCAAAAACAATTTCGAATTCAGCAAGGCGCTGGCAAAGTGGGCCGACAGCCGGCGTACGCGCTTTATCTATGCCAGCAGCGCCGCTACCTATGGTGATGGTGAGCATGGCTTTGCCGACAACAATGCCGATATCGAAAAACTGCAGCCGCTCAATATGTATGGCTATTCAAAACAGCTTTTCGACCTCTGGCTGAAGCGCCATGGCATGCTGGACCGCGTCGTTGGCCTCAAATACTTCAATGTTTTCGGTCCGAATGAGTATCACAAAGGCTCGATGCGCAGTTTCATTCTCAAATCTTTCGAGCAGATCCGCGCCACCGGACAGGTGCATCTGTTCAAATCGCATCGCCCAGATTACAAAGACGGCGAACAGCTGCGTGACTTTGTTTATGTCAAAGATGCCGTTGACATGACCTTGCATTTTCTCGACAACAACGCCGGTGGTCTTTTCAATATCGCCACCGGGGTTACAAGAAGCTGGAACGATCTGGTCAGAGCAACTTTTGCCGCAATGAACATTCCGCCCAAGATCAGCTACGTCGACATGCCAGAATCGATTCGCAACCAGTATCAGTATTTTACCCGGGGCGACATAACCAGGCTGCGGCTGACCGGCTATGAAAAGCCAACCCGCACCCTTGAAGAATCAATCGAAGATTATGTGAAGAATTATCTCAACTCGGGCGCCTGTCTGTCGGTCTGATAATAACGCTAAAATTAAAAACGGGCCGACAGTGTGATGCTTGTCGGCCCGTTTTATTATGGCGGTTATCTGAACATCAGGGTGGGGGCGCTGCCGAATTTGAGGGTAGTCTGCAGTTTGCCAAGCAGAGCAGGCAGGTCACTGTTCATGCTGCTGAGCTCGCTCCAGACTTCTGCGAATGATTTTCTGGCGACACGTTTTACGAGTGCGGCAGTTTTGATTTTCGCCAGTTTGCAGGCTTCTTCCATGGCTTCTTCGCGATAACCGATGGCATCGACCAGCCCGTTATCTTTGGCCTTCTGGGCTGTGTAAATACCGCCGTCGGCAAGCTTGATCACCGCTTCGCGATCGAGCTTGCGGCTCGCGGCGACGATGTCGATAAAACGGTCGTAAACGCCGTTGATGATATGCATAAGCATGGTTTTTTCTTCTTCAGAGAGCTCTTTGAACGGTGAAAGAACGTCTTTCATCGGTGTCTTGTCTGACTTAAGCGTAACTGCTTTAAGACCGACCTTTTCGGCGAGCTGTTGAACATTGAGAGCCTGCATGAGCACTCCGATGCTGCCAATCAGAGAAGTCGGGTGCGCCAGAATGCGGTCGGCGGCACAGGCCACATAATAAGCACCGGAAGCGCCCATGGTGCCGATCAGGGCAATGACCGGCTTGCCGGTCTGTTCGCGCAGTTTGTTGATCTGGTGATAAATAACGTCGCTGGCCGTGACTTCGCCGCCTGGTGAATTGATTTCGAGCAGAATGGCTTTGATGGCTTTACGTTTCCGTGCCACTTCAAGATCTTTTTTTAATTTTTCTATCATGTCTTTGCCGGCTTTGAAGGGATTTGTCTCGTCTTCGTCGGTTTCTTGAATTACGCCGCGAACCCGAACCAGAAGAATTTCGTCAGCGGCATCCTCATCGCCTTCTACGAACTGCACTCTTATCTTTTTCTTCGTTTCCTGACTGCCCCCGAGAAGGCTGCCAAGAAGGCTCTGAGCCGAAGCTGCAAGTGCAACGGCGAAAACGAGAAAAATAGTGAGACAAAAGGTTTTTTTCATTCTGAAACTCCTGTTTTATTTGGCATTTTGAATAATCAACCAGCGGTTAAGGCCTTCGCGGTCAGGGCAGCCCTCTGCCGCCGCTTTGCAGATCGCACAGCGCAGACAGCGCTGCCAGGGCAGCAGGTCGCTGGCAAGTCGGCCGCCCAGCCATAGCGGCTCACGGTTCAGGGTCCGGCCGAGAGCGACAAAGTCGGCGGTTCCCTTTTTCAGGCGGTTGAGAGCGACCTGCGGGGTGCTGACCTTGCCCGAAAGAACGGTGAGAAATCTGGTTTCGTTACGGAAGATATGCGTATCGTCTGAAAAAGGGGCATCAGGTGCAGTCTTGTCGAGCGCCGGGTGCAGCAGCAAAGGATTGCCGAATTTCAGACCTTCGGTAACCCTGAACAGCTCAACCCCTTCACTTTTGATCGACTGGGCGGTTTTTATTGCGTTACTGAGTCCGTAGCCACCTGGCAACAGATCGCGCAGCGGCATGCAGACAAAAAGCAGCAGGTCGGGCACCGCCTGTTTTACGGTTCTGACCAGTTGCTGCAGAAAACGGTCGCCGCCGCCAGTTTCGCAGGCGTAATCGTCACGCCGGGTATTGGTAATCGGCGAAAGAAACTGATGGGGCAGAGAGCTGCCGGCTGCCTGAATCTCGATTCCTGAGAAGCCGGCGTTCCAGGCCAGTTTTGCCGCGGCGGCATATTCGCTGAAAACCTGGGCAATTTTTTCCTTAGGCATTTCGACGATGTTGGCAGAAATTCGTTTGATGCGCGGTTGCCCGGCGCCATAAACCGTCTGATTCAGGCCGGTAAAGGCATTGATGCCGCCATGATACAGCTGCGCAACCGGAAGTGCCCCACGGTTTCTGATTTTCTCGACCAGGCGTGAGAGCCCGCTGATGGCTTCGGGGCGAAACAAACTGAGTTGTTTCTGCCATGACTGACCCTCGGCAGAGATGGCGGCCGCTTCGACAATGACCATGCCGACATCGGTGTCGGCAAGATTGTGGTAGTAGTCGAGCATCGATGCGGTGACGCGCCCATCCGGCTCAGCCAGATGACTGGGCGGTGGGGCCGCAATGACGCGATTTTTAAGTTCGCAGTTGCGCAGGGTGACCGGTGAAAACAGGCTTGAAATCATAGTTCTGATAATACTGCCTCTTACCCTCTGCGGTCAAGGCAGGAAAAAAAGTGATAAAAACAAAGGCATGTGATAGATTTGTGACATTATGAACAATATTCCAGAATTTCCAAATCAGACAGAAATTACCTCAGAACACGTTGAAATCATAAAAAAGGCTCTGGTTGACCAGGATATCAGGTCGGCAGATTACTCGGTTTATTATCTTACCGGCTGGTTTTATCATCGTCCGGCGCGCATCAGCAGAATCGGCGATCGCCTGGTTTTTGACGTCGAGGGCAAACAGGGCGGTCACATCTTTCTTGGCCCCCTTGGCACAGGGCCGATCAAACCAGCAGTTGAAAAGCTGCTTTATCACGCCGAAAAAGACTTCGGAGAAGAGCGGGTGCTGCGCTTTCTGCCGCATCGCCTGGCCGAAGCCATAAGCGCCGAAATTACTCCAATCCGCTCAGAAGAGCATCGTGATTATTTTGACTATCTTTATCTTCGAGAAGAACTGGCCGACCTCACTGGTGGCAAGTTCGCCAAACGCCGCAACCAGCTCAACAAGTTTCAGCGCGAAAATAATGCTGAAGTCGTCATTTTGAAAGAAGAAGATAACGCCCAGATTCTCAAATGTCTCGACCGCTGGTATGAAAACTATGGCGACGAAGATCCTTTCCTCGAAATGGAAAGAGAATCGGTTCGGCGCATGCTG
>JAKJFO010000078.1 GCA_022704885.1 Candidatus Rifleibacteriota bacterium
GGTGATGTCGGCAAGGCCGGGCGAGGGATATTCGCCTGACTGACTGCCGAGAGTCGTTATTCTGCCTTCGTTGCCGGGCTTAACGAACCCTGAAAGCAGAGAATACGGGCCCATGACCGATGGCAGAAAGCCATTGCCGGTAGAAATGCCCATTTCGCGCTCAAATGCTTCCTGGACACTGCCGCGATTGCCACTGACCGAGAAAAAATCAGCCATTGACTGTATCGGGAAGTAGCCGTAGCCATCAGTTCCTGCTTCGTTGGCGATACCGGCTTTGGTGCACCATTCGTATTTATCGGTTTTGAGGCCGCTGCCGGTGTTGTGCGCGGCTGGATCCCAGACTACTTTGAAAGATGCGCGGGCGCCTTGCGGAACCAGGTAGAAAAACTTGTTACTTCCGTCATCTACCAGCTTCATACCACTGCTTGTCGAATTTATCGGAACTATGGCAGCGCAGGGTTCAGCCGGAAGGCTGCAGGCCATCAGGCCAGGTAAAGTTAAGACAAAGGCCAGGAGCAGGGCATAATATCGCGTAGTCATGAGTTCCTCCTCAAAGACTAATTTTCTCTGGTCAGTTTGACCGTCTTGATCATTTCTTCCTTGCGCAGTCCCATGCCGCCTCGCTGCATGGTAGCTTCGCCGATTGTCGTAATCTGAGCCGAAATAATTAGCTGGCGCTCGCCCGGGTTGGTGTAAGCGCTGATTACCTTAAAATCTGTCGCCGAAAACTTCCAGTCGTCGGCGGCAATGCCCGGCACTTTCCAGGGAAAGGCGGCGCTGTTGCAGTCTGAATAAAAATCGACAAGACCCTGCTGGTTGGCTCCTGCCACCGGATTGAGGTTAGATCCTGCAATGATGCCTCTGAACGGGCAATAACCGAGTGAAAGTACGCCAGCGTCGCAGGCCTCCTGCGGAAAGGCGCTGAGCTTGAGCAGCATCATCTGGACTGCCGACTGAGCCAGAAAATTCGCCTGCAGGAAATGGATATTGGTGATGTTCTGCTGCTTCGATTCTTTGCGAAAAAATACCAGTGATGCGGTAAACACCATGATGCACACGGCAAAAACCAGCACCAGCGGCAGGGCGATACCCTTTCTGGAAAAGGCGCTATTCTTTGTCAACGAATGCCCTCCTTGCCAGCAGCTCGAACTGATTTGTATCGTTATACTCACCACCTGGAACATGCCATCTGACCACCAGCCTGATATCGGCCAGGCGGCAGAGCCCGGCAGTGTCAGGATAAACTTCTGCAATGCTCATCGAGTCTGGCGGACCTAAAGTCCCGCCAGGGTTGCCTTCAACCCCTGAAGAACAATTCATCGGGTCATGAAAAACGAATTTGGGTATGGCAAAGTTCAGTTCTGCACTTGTGAACGGATAGACCGTATACTCACCCGAAAACTTGTTGCCCTTTACATCATGGTCAGCGCCAAAAGACCAGGGTTGCGCGGCGCCAGCGCCCGAGAGAAGGTTGTCGCGGCTGATGACATACATCAGTCGGTTCATCTCTTCTTTGGCCAGATTGGCAGCGATTCCTTCGGCGTCCTGTTCGCGGGTTCCCCGGTTGGTGTATTGCAGCAGTCCGAAAACAGGCAAGATTACGAAGGCGAGTATGCCAACTGCAATCATCAGTTCGGTCAGCGTAACCCCTGTTCTTGATTTTCTGGTCATATCACCTGTTTACTTTGACCTCGACTTTGGCGCCGGTCTCGGCGATGACGTGAGCGAATTCATAAGCCACTTTGTCAGGGTGTTCGACTCTGGCTTCAAGGGTTACCAGCGTGCCGGCCGAAATGTTGTCGGGGTCGAAAGGATCGACCCTGATTTTGAGGCTCGCTACGTCAGATATGACTTTATAATTGCTGTATGTCTGCTCTTTGTTAAGGGGGTCGGAGCCGTCAATTGTTTTGGTATACAGAATTGTACCGTTCTCGAGCTTCAGTTCGCAGCGAAACTTAGCACCAGGACTGTCTGGATCGCCGGTCACATAGGGAAGGCAGATATACCAGTTGGCAATTTCGCCGTCGCCGGTCAATTCATCGGCCGCAGTTAGATTGAACTCAAAGCCGGCTTCAGTGATATCGGTGCCGCCCAGGCTGACAGTAGTCAGAGGTGTAGCTTTCTGCATTTCTTCGCGGATAAAAGTCAGAGCATTGCGCAGTTTGTTCTGGGTTGTCAAAGACCAGTTGCCCTTTTGAAAGGACTTGGAAAAGCTGACGAACACCCGATAGCCGATCAACAACAGAATAGAGAGGACTGCCGCTGCTATCAGCATTTCTAACAGGGTGAACCCGGACTTTCTGGCACATTTCATATACTCTATATGATAGCATACCTCTATACCAAATACTATCTACATATACGCATGATCAGGTACATTCTGTTACATCTGACAGTCAGAAATATTGAAAATATGCTTTTGCTGCCCTGAAAAATTCGAGAGATCTTTACTTCAGCTTCTGCTGATAATATCCTCGACGCTCTCGCCGGTGAGAATGCTGATCACTTCTGCTATCGGTCTTTTGTCCGGACCCTGTGCCGCTTTGATCATGGTGTCGAGCACCGTGATGCCATTTTCGCCGTAGGCTTTGAATGTTCTGATGATCTGATTCTTTCTGATTGCCAGCTTCTCGATCTGGTACAGGTTGAAGAGTTTTGGAACAACCTTTTCGGCCTGCATGGGCATGCGACCGAAAGACTGTATGGCCCGGAAAGATACTCGGATATCATCATGGTTGAGCAGGCGGTAGAGGTCGGCGACGCACGCCTCGGCACCTGGAAGGCCGATTTTATCGAGCGCTTCGAGGGTGGCGTAAATCGTTTCTATGCTGCCCTTGTTCATCAGACTGGAAAATTTATCCATGACTTCGGGGAAGGGTTGTCTGATTACGCCAATTCGCCAGAGAATGCTGTGTTTCTTTTCTTCATCAGTCTCTTTATCGTATTCACTGATCAGCTTCGCGACTTTTGCCCGAGCTTCGACGATTTCAAGAGGTTCGCCGGAATTACTGGCTGCATAGGTCTGCTGCGTTTCAAACACTGGTTCATCGATGGCGACTACATATGGCTGTCCTTCGCCTGCTGCTGCCGGTGTTGCGCTGGCTGTCGCAGTTTCTGTCTGCCCGGAGCGGCTTTTCTCGGCTTCGGCGGCAGCCGCTGCAGCGGCTTCGGTTGCTTCGGCGGCTTTTGCCTGGGCCACGATATCGCGGCATTCCTGCAACATGCTTCTGGCAGTATCAACATTGGTGCCTTCAGGATATTCTCTGATATAGTCAGACAGCATATCATCGGCTTTCTGATAGGCCCCCGCATAAAAATTGTATGCGCCGAGGTAAAACTGATGTTCAGGCTGATTGGCGTTTTCGTTAAAATAATTGAGGCCATTGTTGATGAAGCCGTAATCACGGGCAAGAATGCTGCGATCTAGTTCTACTGCCTGAATGAAGAGCTGGTAGGCTTCCAGATAATCTTTGAATGAATGCTTGTATCTTGCATTGATCAGCAGGTTGCGGGCTTTGCCCTGTGCATCGGCATCGTCGCTGCCGACAACCTTTTTTGGCTGCGATTTTGCCAGTTCCTGAAGACGGTTGATACGGGTGGCCAGACCTTCTATGCCTGTCTGCAACTCGCTGGCGCGCATAAAGGCTTTGAGAGCCTGTTCGTAATCAGCGTCAGCTTCGTAAACATAGCCCAATGCCAGCCAGAGCTTATATGAGTTACGGTCAATCTTGAGACGTTGTGCCAGAATTCCTTTGGCCGCCGCATAGTCTTTCTGCTTTATCAGTTCCTGGACCTGAGTCAATACGGCGGCATTGTCAGCCGCCATTGCCAGGCCTGCCGAAAGAACAAAAACAGACAAAATCATTACAGCAAAAAATCTGTTTGCTCTCATTTTTCTATCCTTCTCGCGTTCTTCAAAGAGGAATAATCCGGGCAAAAACAAAGCGGGAGACGGGATTCGAACCCGCAACCACCTGCTTGGAAGGCAGGGACTCTACCATTGAGTTACTCCCGCAAAAACACCCTTGATCTGGAGGATTGCGAAGGGCGGGACTTGAACCCGCACGGTGTTAACCACCAGATCCTAAGTCTGGCGCGTCTGCCAGTTTCGCCACCCTCGCTTAAGGGTCACAACAGCGATATTCTAGCAGAAACAGGTGCTCAAGGCAATATTTTTTTGCATTGTGCTGATTATCTGCTAATATGTTGGCATGAAACTCGATGATCCCGAAATGCGCGCTTCCATGCTCAGTTTCGACCAGTTCGACAAGCTGTTCAGAGATGCGTTGGCCGAAATCCCGGAGCATTTTCGCGAAGGTGTTTCGCAGTTCATTATCGAAGAGAGCGTACATAACTACAGTGATTATATGCGCGGCCTCTACGTTTTGGGGCATTACCTGCCGCATGGCCATATCGGTAACCCGGTTGTGATTCTGTATTTCGGCTCCTTTATCAAGGCTTTTCCGCATTATCGCATGCCTGATTTCCGGCGTGAAATCACGAAAACCCTGACTCACGAACTCCTTCACCACTGGGAAAACCGCGCTGGTATCGACAACCTGGGTGAAGAAGATCGTCGGCAGCTTCTTGAATGGAAGATCAACAGCAACTATCGGCCAGACTCACCCTCCACCGGCAAGAACTACATAGAGGCGGCTTTCTTCGTTTATCTTGTTTTCGTTTTCGTCGGGCTTCTTGCCCGCTGGATGGGCTTGCGCTGATACTCTTCGATACTCACTGGACTTGTCGCCGCCGACAAATTATAATCGGGACATTATGAGTAAAACTCTTGTAGCTGAAATCATCAGTGTGGGCACCGAACTGCTGCTGGGCGAGATCATCGACACCAATGCGGCTTATCTTGCCGGGAAGATGCGCGACCGTGGCATTTTCGTCTATCGCAAATCGACGGTTGGCGATAACATGGCACGCCTTACTGCTGCATTAAAAGAGGCTTTGCTACGTGCCGATCTCGTTGTTCTCGGTGGCGGCCTTGGTCCGACCGACGACGACATGACGCGAGAAGCCATCGCAGAGGTAGCCGGAGCCGAACCTTATCTCGATGAAGCTCTTCTCGACAATCTGCGCCGGATGTTTGCAGCCCGGGGTCGGCCAATGCCTGAGAGTAACCATAAGCAGGCCTGGCTGATCAAAGATGCCATTGCCCTGGCAAATCCAGTTGGTACAGCTGCCGGCTGGTATGTCAGTTTTGGTGAAAAAGTTATAGTAGCTCTGCCCGGCCCGCCACACGAGCTCAAAAAAATGTGGCAGGAACAGGTTGAGCCCCGTCTGCCGGTGTCAGACCAGCAGATCTATCATCGCACCATCCATACTTCCGGTATTGGCGAATCAGATCTCGCGGCAAGAATCAGCCAGTTTACCCGTCTCGAAAGCCCAGGCATCGGTACCTATGCGCGAAACAGCGGGGTCGATGTGCGGGTGGCCGCAGTCGCACCAACCATGGCGCAGGCGCGGGCAATTGCCGAACCGGTAATCATGGAAATCGAAGCGATACTCTCGCCGTGGATATTCGGCTATGACGACGAAACACTGATTTCTGCGATCATGAAGCTGCTGCTGGCGGCAGGGCAGACTTTTTCCTGCATGGAATCAGTAACCGGCGGTGGTCTTGCTGCCGAAATAACCGATTGTCCAGGGATAAGTGCCTGCTTTGTCGGCTCGCTGACGGCTTATAACAATAGTGTAAAAATTCAGGCCGGAGTTGCCGAAGAGCTGATCAGAGAGCATGGTGCCGTATCAGAACAGGTCGCGCAGGCCATGGCGCAGGCTGCCCGAAAAATGTTCAAAACCGACTGGGGTCTTGCGACAACCGGCGTTGCCGGCCCTGATCCGCTCGAAGGCAAGGCACCGGGAACGGCCTGGATAGCAATTTCTGGCCCGACTCTCGAATGGACGCAACTGGTCGACTGGCCGGGAACGCGAACGATGGTAAAAAATCGTATAGGTCGAAGTATTTTTCAGAGTTTCTTTAAACTGCTCAAGGAAGATAAGGCAAGATGAACGACACACTCAGACTCTTTTTCGCAATCGAAGTGCCGGAAGAAACCCGAAGCGAAATCGCCAGGTTTGGCGAAACACTCGATCGCAGCTGGAAACCTTCGCGTTCACACCAGCTTCATATCACCCTGGCCTTCATGGGTGAAGTTATTCCTGATGTTCTGGAAAAGGTTATTGCAGCCGGTAACGAGGCAGCCTCGACAGTGCCTGCTTTCAATGTTTCTATCTCTGATACTGCGGTTTTTCCTGAAACGGGCGAACCACGTGTGCTTTATGCCCAGGTTGATGGCGGGCAGCTTTTTTACGATCTGGCAGGCAGCCTCAGGCAGAAACTGGGCGATCTTGCTGATAATAAAAAGGTTAAGCCGCATCTGACTCTAGCCAGAGCCCGCGGCGACCGACCTGCCCGCAAGGTTTTGCGCAAGTTCAAGGGCAGCTGGCCGGTTGCCGACTTTGTGCTTTTTAAAAGCACCCTCACGCCAGAAGGCGCCAGACACGAGGTCGTGCAAAAATTCAACCTCAAACCAGCCACCTGATCTCAGATCACGCCGAGAGTCCGACGAAAGCAGTATATACTAAATTGAATTCTTGAACTCTTGTGTGACAGAGAACCAGCTTATTTGAAAATAAAACACCCCGTTACCGGGCTGGTAACGGGGTGTTCTAATTTAACTTTTACTTGTTGAAGTTGGCGTCATGCATGGCTTTGATGCGGTCGAGTGACTTTTTGACTTCGGCGACCTTGCGCTTGTAAGGAGCAATATATTCTTCGATGATTCTGGTGCGGTTGGCAAGCAGGTTGTCGTAGTCATCACGGGCCGTGCGGACTTCATGTTCGTAAGGTCTGAGGTAGTCTCTGATGATGCGGTCACGGTTGCGTCTGATATCCTGCAGTTCACGGTTGGCATTTTCGAGGTTGCGTCTGGCGCGTTCGATTTCTTCGGGCGGAGTGGTAGTGACTTTGCTGAGTTCATTGAGGCGATCCTGAGCACGTTTTACGTTATGCTCGGCATTGCGCAGGCGGTTTTCGTAGTCGCGGTCAGCATCGTGACGTGCCCGGCGCAGACTGTCTTCTGCTCTCTCGATTTCGTCTCTGGCGCGGCGCACACGATCTTCAAAGTTGCGTTCGGCTGCTTCTCTCTGGCGGTCGAGGATCTCGAGCGCGACGCGATAGTCGTTCTGATGGCGCTCGACGATTGAAAAACTGACGAGTTGCGGAGTTTCGTTGAGATCCTGTGAAAGCAGATCGACTGCCTTGCGATAGTCTTTGCTGGCCTGCAGAAAATTGCTGTCGTAGGCGTCGATAGCCTTGGTCAGGTAGACATCGGAAAGGCGCTTGAAAAAGTCGGGGTAGTCCTGCGGACGCTGTGGATAATTGTATTGTTCGATAAGGTCGAGGGCAGCGAGTTCAGCTGAATTGCCAGACCAGGGAGCCAGGATTTCAAAGAGCCAGTAGACGGCTTCGCGCATGCTGCCATCGAGTTTGTAGCAGTCGACGACTTCGAGCAGGTTGTTGTCGGTGCGACTCATTTCGAGCAGCCACTTGATCGCCTGGTGATAATCTTTCTTGGCTTTGAAGCACGAAGCTATGCGGGCCCGCACTTCGTCAGTGCGATTTTCGACCTTGAGGTAATATTCGATGGCCTTGTCGTAGTTTCCACGCTTTTCGAAAGCGTAAGCGACATCAAAAACCATCTTCTGCACCTGCTGGGCAGTCGACTTCATTTCACTGTATTTCTCGCTGACCAGTGCTTCATTTTTTTCGATTTCGCTGTCGAGAGCCTTCTTTTTGCTGCCCTGAAACCAGCCGCTGGCACCATCGTATTTCGAACGTTCCTGCTGCAGTTTGTCGAGCCTGAGTTCAGGTTCGAGCAGCTGCGTTTCAACGCTGATCAGCTTTTTTTCGAGTTCTTCGATGTCCTTTTCTTCAGCTGCACCTGCCATGAAAGGATTGATCGCCATGGTTACCGAAAAGATACCTGTTAAAATCAAATTCTTATTGATATTCATGTGGTTTTCTCCCTTCATTTCTTCAGCGGGCGTCTACGTATACATCGCCAAGGTCGATCTTGCTGAAGTATACGGCATTGCGCTGGCTGCCATTTTTCGACATTACCCAGATTTCGGCGAGAGCGTTTTTAAGCTGCAGTTTCTTTTCGCCGGCTACGTTCTCGAGCGAACCGAGAGTAGCAAGTTCTTTGTAGTGGTTGTCGGCAAGGTATCTGGTCGGATCTTTTTCGACGACTGATTTATACCAGGAAAGCTCGCCCATTACGCTGTTGCCGGAAGCCGGTGCGATTTTGAAATCGACCGATTTTTTGCCAGACCAGAAACCACCGGTGGTGAGTCTGACCACGGCTTTCATATCGTTCTGCACGAGATCGCCGCCGAAGTGACCGAGAATGGCATCGACTACGAATTTGCGACCTGAGAAATAGAAGGTGTGAGTCAGGCCGTTGCTGTCGTCACTGTTGTCTGAGAGGATGCGGCAGTTATGGCGCGAAAAGATGTTCTTAAGGTTGTCGAGACGTCGGTTCTTGTCGGTATCGGTGAAAGAGATGACCGCTTCGACTACAGGAATTTCGATCATTACCAGGCGGCGCTGGCGTTTGTTCATCAACACTTCAGGATTGGCAGCGGCGCGGCCACTGGTGCTCAGGTTGATTTCGGGAGCGATTGCGGCGCTACCCGAGATGAAACCGGCTCTCTGTTGCAGGAGTTTTTCAACTACCGCTACTGTGTGGGCATTAAGGTCACTGCCGGCGGCAAAGGCTGCGAGTGTGTTCTGTGCTGTTTCAAAATCCCGGGTTGATTCAATTTTACTGATGATGTCGCGAATCGATCTTTCGGCCTTGTCGGCGCGGTCGGCGGCACCTTCGAATGCCTGCTTCTCAGCGCTGCCAGCCTTTTCGCTGGCGAGGTAGGCGGCCTGAGAAATTGCTTCGGCATAATTCCCGAGACAATTGTTAAAATCAGCCTGATCAAAAGCGAAGGCTGAGAGAGAAACGAGAGTTAAGAACAGAACCAGAGCGGTCTTTCGCAACATATCCAGTTTCCTTCCTCTAAAAAGTTTAAGGATGTGGTGTTTTGAGCAATTTTTGTACCACTGTATAGAAAGCCTGATATAGCCAATTCTGTGATTTTGCACTCAAATCTGCCTAATTTCCGGCAGCTGACCGGCTTATTTTTCAGCAGCATCTTCGGCATTAGTTCTCGTTTTCGTGCTCGTAATCGTAATCGATTCTCGCTCAAAGACACGGCATGTTTGAGGCAGGGTTGCAAATCAAGAGGGGAAGCGATATATTACGCCATGTAAACGTAACTCAAAAGGAAACTGAAAATATGATCAACAAATATCTGCCAGTCTGCCTGGCTGCAGCGATGCTGGTTGGCAACATCCTGGTCGCGCAGACAGCCGGTTCAACAACCAAACCAGCAAGCAGCAAAGCTCCTGCCAAACAGGGTGAGCTTGCCAACCCCACTGCCAAATCGGTAAAACCAGTACCAGCAGTGAAGAAAACTGCCAGCGGAACGGTCGATGTCAGCAAGATCGATCCGGTCAAGCTGAATAACCAGATGATGATGGTTTTCATGGAAAGAATGAAAGCCGGCAACTTTGCTGAAGCCCGTGAAATAGCTGATCAGATGATTTTCGGCCATGAAAATTTCAGGGCAACCGAGAGCAAGGAATACAAAAGCTTCCATTCCATCATGGAAAAGGAACTTTATCATCTGCTCGAAGGTCGCCAGGGCAGCAAAAAAGAAGTAGTCTGGGTCGAACAGCCGATTTCTGACGGATTTTACCTGCTGGCAATGCTCGACTTTCAGGAAGGCAAGCACGAAGACGCGCTGGCCAACATGCAGCGGGCCGTGTACTGGAACCCGGTGCGCTCGGCATTTTATTGTGAACGCGGCTACATGCTGCTCAGGAATAATACCAATCCGAATCCGCTGATGGCCCAGGTCGCTTACAGCAAAGCCCTCGAACTGGCCGACAACCCGGAAGATTTTGCCGGCGCCCTGCGTGGTCTCGCTTTTATTCTGCTCGAACGCCGCCAGCCCGATGTGGCTCTGGCCTGTCTGCTCGTTGCCAGAGAATTCACTCCCGGCGAAAACGATGTCGAAGAAGAGCTTTTCTTCATCAGCCGTAATTTCCCGACGCTCTACGCCGGCATGGATACCGCCGGCGCGCGCCAGATTCTCAAAAAGAACCGCATTCTCGACGATTACGCACCTGAGCACGTGCAGGTTCTGCTGCGACTGGCCGACAAATTCAAAGACCCGCAAGATGCGCCGCGCGTCGTCAGTCTGCTGCATCGTGCCAGAGAAATGGCACCCAAAAATCAGGAAGTCAACCGCCGCATTCAGCTTCTCGAAAAGAAATAATTATTCGATGCTGGTCGGGTGGGTGAAGCGGTAGGGCAGGTTACGCCAGATCTTCCAGACGCCGTTTTCGCGGCGCCACTCGACTGCTGCCTTGATCGAGCCAGAATCGATGTCTACCCCGGGTATCAGGCTGATAACCCGAACCTGGGCAGTGCATTTGACTCTGGCTTTGTCAGTTTCGTAAAAACTGATCGAGTCTACCGAATAGTTGGCGAGCTTCACATCCATGGCATTGAAGCGTAGCTGGGTGCAGCTGGCAAGGTCTGTGTAGGTGCTGTTTACATCCCAGTCGTTGCCGAAATTCTGAGATATCCGGCTCATCACGACGTCGAGTTTTTCAGTGGCCAGGGCCGCCTGCAGTTCGCGGTGGGCATCGGCGATTTCTCCCCACTGACTGTCAGCATGCACTTCAGTCGGGTGAGTGTCGCGGTAGGGCATGTTGCGATACACCTTCCAGAAATTGCCTTCTTTACGCCAGATGGCGTCGAACAGGTAGGTCTTTTCGCGCACGATCTCTTCAGTGCGCAGGCTTTTGAGCGTGATTTTCGCTTCGGTGCGAACTCTGACCTTATCTTCGGGCAGAAATTCGCTGTCTTTGATCTGCCAGGCGACTTCGGTGAAGGTAAAATCCTTGAACAGGTCGGTAAAGTGCGTGATTACGTCATTCCAGTTCGATGTCGTATCCCAGTCGTTCAAAAATGCTGGCGAAATATAGACTTTGAGGAGCTCGACGTCGCCACGCAAAAGAATATGACGCAGAACGCTGTTGGCTTCTCTGATCATGATTTCGCGTTCGAGAATCTGACTGGCTGCCGAACTTGCCGCATTTTTCACGGCTGCCAGTTCGAGAACCGTTTCAGGAACTGCCGTTTTGGGAAGCTGCAGGCAAAGCTTGAGAGCGGTCACAACTTCGCCGACCAGCGATTCGTATTCGCGTGCCCTGATGTCGGCAGCTGTAAGGTTCTTGTTGATCTGTAAACCCTGCTGCCAGACCAGCGCTTCGGCAGTCAGCTGCAGATTTATCTCAAGTTTGCTGAGGTCGCTGTAGTAAAGATCATCAGGCGAAACTCGGCGCAGCAGTGCAATTTTGCCGGCTTCGGCACGTATCACCAGATCTTCTGAGAATGGCACCCGCCTGAGCGAGTAGTTTCCTGATTTATCCGGCCGGGAAGTGACGCCGCCGGCAGAAACAGTGAATTTTGTAAAGTCAGTGATGGAGGTGAGGGCATTGCGCAAAGAGCCTGCCAGATCGGTTTCAACGATTTCCGGCAGCTTGATCTGGCCGGTCAGCGTAAAGTGATCACCATCGGGAAGAGGACTGAAGCGCATGTCACCCTTGCCGGTGCAGCCGTTGAAGAGAAAGATCATGGCCAGCAGAACCAGCGAATAGAAGCTATTGCCGTATTGTCTGCCAGGTTTGAATTTCTTCGGTTTTTTTACGTTCTCGGCTGTCATCATAAATATATTTCGTCAGTTTCACTCCAAGTCATGAGAACCAAAATCACCTGCTGGCTACTGTTGATTTTGCGGGCAAAATTTTACGGGAGGAGTTATTTGTGTTATGGTAAGGCGATAAATAGAACGCGGCAGAACAATGTCCGCTCGGGTTCGCATGGAGGCATACAATGGAAGAAAACGAAGTAAAGACCGTCAAAAAATCGCGCGGGGTAATGTTCTATCTCAAGATTTTTCTGGTTTTCATACTGCTTCTGGGCGCATCGATGGCAATCGGTGTGTACTACGTTTATCATCGCCTGACTACAGACAGCCAGCTCGAGAAGATTGTCGGCGAGAAAATCAGTTCAGCTATCAGCATGGAAGTGAAATTTGCGGGAATCGAAGTATCGTTTCCCAATATCACTATCAAAGATATCAGAGTGGCTACCGATTCGCCCGAACTCAAGCTGGATGCCAATATTTCGTTGCTCAGCGTAACTCCAGACTTTTTTGCCGCTCTTCAGGGTGAGCTTGTGCTTGACTCGGTCAACATCGCTTCCGGCGTGACCAGAGTCGAGATGGTATCTTCGCATGCTGCTTCAGCAGCTCCAGATGCCGGTGTCGAAAAGAAGCCTCTCGATCTTTCTACCATTAAGCTGCCATTCAGAAATGTTGGCATGAGCAATCTCAGGTTCAGCGTCAAGACGGCAGATGTTGAAAAACCGCATGAACTGCTGCTTAAAAATGCCAGTATCTCGAGGTCGATGCTGTCGAGTACACTGCCGTTCAATATTGATGTCGATGTGATATCTCTCGCTGCCGCGCAGATCGAAGGCAGAATCGTCTGGCCTGACAGTGTCAGCGCCTCGCTCAAGGTTTCGGCTGAAAATATTGAAGAACTCAAAAAGCTGATACCGGCGGAGCATCAGAAACATCTGACCTTTATCAAGTCAGCCAGTACACAGGCCGAAGTTGTATATAACCTCAAAAATGGTTCAATCAAGGTAAGCGGCGCTCAGATTATTGTTGAACCAGGCATCAAGGCCGATATCGGCGTAGACGTTGCCAGTGTTTCGCCGCTCAATGCTACTGCCACTTTCAAGCTGTCGCCGCTGCAGGTCGACATGCTGTGGCCGCTGGTCAAAGGTTTTGTGCCGGCCGAACACGGTCTGCTCGTCAAAAATGGTTCGGTTCAGGCTGAAGGTTCGGTTGCGCTGATCGACGCCGTTCCGGCAGCAATTGACGTGAAGATTATTCCTGAGAAGATAACGGTAACCGCAAAGGCTTTGCCAGAACCGGTTCAGCTCGAACGTGGAC
This sequence comes from Candidatus Rifleibacteriota bacterium, assembly GCA_022704885.1. Next base: position 13,159 of record JAKJFO010000078.1, read on the forward strand.
AGATTATTTATAAAGATGAAAAAATCGGTTTTTCTGGTTTTTCCGCTAAAATCGCAGACTCGCAGATTCAGCTGGTCAGCGGAAGTCTGAAAATCGAGCCGCTCGCCTTCAGCGGCGAAATCAGCGCCGATGCCAATTTTGACAGTATCTGGAAGCTGCTGTCGCATTATCTGAGTGATGATGCAAAAAGAGTGACGCCTTCCGGCAAGGCTTCTTTCAAGGGAAAGATCGCTTACGACAGCAAGGGCCCGAGAATTGACGGGGCATTTGCCTCAGATCGTATTACTCTTAAAGAAAAGCAGACTTCAACCCAGGCTACGATCGAAAAGGTCAAGGTGCGTCTTGAAGAGGTTGGCGATGCCAAAGGAAAAATACACGTAGAGAGCCTCGAAGCGAAGGGTGTCGGCGCTCTGGTTAAACTCAAGGGTGTTCTGACCAACGCAACCGATATCGGTCTCGACTTTTCGGCCGATGGTAACGTCAATATAGATGAATTCGCCAGGCTCGGTGCCAGCCTGTTTAAGCTGCCGATAAAACCCGGGCAGTTCAAGGGTGAGATGATACTGGCCATGCAGGTCGGTGGTAAACTCAGCGATATCAGGCCAAAGGGCCGTCTTGAACTGAAAAATGTTTTTGCCGACCTGTCTGAGCGCGGTTTGGTTCTGGCAAACCTCAACGGTGCCGCCAGCGCCGATCTCGACAAACTCGTTCTCGACAAGGTAGCTGCCGAGATTCTCGGGGGCAAAGTCGCTATCAGCGGGACTCTGAAAGATTTCAAAAAACCGGTTGTAGATGCCAGTCTTGGTATCAGCGGCGCCGATCTGGGTCAAATCAGGGCGATGGTTGCCAAAAACTATCCGGAAATGCCGGCAGAGCTTGAAATTAGCGGCAAGTCAGACCTTAATGTCAATGTCAGAGGAACTGTCGAAAAACCTGACGTCAACGGAGAGGCTACGCTGAAAGGAATCAGATTTTTTCATCCGGCAGTATTCAGACCGGTTGAAAACATCAGCGGGCCGATCAAAATCAGCAATAAAGGTCTTACTACCAGTGGGCTGACGGCAGGCTGGGGAACTTCGAAAGCCAATGTCACGGGTGAACTCACTGACTGGGGAAAACTGGTCAGCAACTTCAAATTTATTGTCAGCCCGCTTGACGCAACCGATGCCGCTGGCTTTTTTCTCAAAGATACCGGCTATGTCTTTGACGGCAAAGGTACCGGCAGCGGTGCTATTACCGGTCCGCTCGAGAAGATCAAGGTTGCCGGAGTGGCTTCTGTTCCTGCCGGACTGGTAACAGCTCAGGTTGCAGAAAAGGGCGAAGCTTTCAAATTTCCGTTTCAGAAGCTGTCTGCCAGCTTTGCTTATACCGAATCGGTGTTCTCGATTCCAGCAGCGGAATTCGATATTTTCAGCGGTAAGGTTAAGGGCAACGGCAAGGTTTTTCTCGCTTCTGAGCCGATCAAATTTGAATTCAACAGTAACATCGATAATCTGATGACCCAGGAATTTCTCAAGCAGAACACAAAATACCCGAACATTCTGACCGGCGCGCTCAATGGAAGTTTTGCCGGCCGTGGCAACACTCTTGGCCTGGCTGAACTCAACGGCGACGCAAAACTTGCCATGCCGAAGGGAACTTACAACTCTCCGCCTTTTCTCAAGCAGATTGCCGACAAGTTGAATGCCCCGCAACTCGCTTCAGGAACCATTGATAATGCTGCCGGCGACTATAAGATTTCGGGTGGCCGGATAAGTTCAAACAATGTGCTTGCCAAAGCAGGTGAAGACAGAGTAACTTTTGTAGGGTCGGTAGGTCTCGATACCACCCTCGACGGTGAAGCGCGTTTTCAATTGAATCGCCAGACGGCTCTGAAGAGCAACATTCTGAAGGAACTGATCGGCGATGAAGCATCAGTTGAAATACCGGTGACCATAAAGGGTTCGTTTATGTCACCTTCGATAGGTATTCCGCTGGATCGAATGCTCAAGGAAGCGGCTGAACGCCGGGCGAAGTCGACGATCAAGAAAGAGGCCGGCAAGGTTCTCGATCGTCTGTTCGGTGGTAAGAAGCAGCCAGCAGCTCAGACTGCAACTGCATCGGCCCCGGTTGCTCCAGCACCGGCACCTGCTACTGCTTCTTCGACGGTGCAACCGGCTCCGAAGCCGTCGCCGCAGAAGCAGATCGAAAACAAGATCAAGGATCTTGGCAAAGATCTGAAAAATATTTTTCGCCGATAATCAGGAGGCTGATTGGATAACAAGAATTTTTCCCTCAACTTCAAGAATTCGGGCAAAATAACGATAGTTGAGTTCACCGGATATCTTGCTGCTGGAGTGACCGAAGCTCTGGTGCCAAGAATTGAGGAACTTCTGGTCGAGGGCTGTCGCGATTTTCTGTTCGATTTTTCAGGCGTAACGATGCTTGAGAGCGCTGCCGTTGCCGGTATTCTTGCCACTACCGAAAAGATTGTCGATGACCGTCAGGGCAACCTCGCTTTCTGTAAACTCAACGATGTGTCGCGGCGGGTTCTCGAGATGGTCGGCGTTTTTCTTTATGCCGGCTGTTTTGATACGTCTGAACAGGCAATCGCTGAAATGTCTGACTGAGCTACGAGCCGCGATCATTGCGCTAAAATGACTCTGTTCAGCATCGCGGTGGATTCTCGCTTTCGCGGGAATGATACGGTTATTTTCGCCATTTCGGGAGTAGACACAGGCAACAATCAGCAAAGGTAGAAACGACGATTAATTTTAGGCAGACAGCTGCTGAATTTTTGCATATATCGGGCGCGGTTTTTCTGTAACTCGCTTTAATACCGATGTTTTGTTGTGGTACACGTTTTGCGTTGTAATACAGCGTTCTAATTTTATTATTTTTTATTATTCATCCGGAGGGAGCGACTGTATGTCTAAGAACTGGGCAAGACTGATAGCTCTTGTAACTATCTTCTGTATGTTGTTCTCGGCTGAAGTGTTTGCAGGCAAGGGTTATGGTAACTCTGGCTGCCACCACAAACCAGGTTTCTTCAGCAAGATTGGCAAATGCATCAAGAAAGCCACTCAGAAGGTTGCCAAAGCAGTTAAAACAGCTGCCAAGAAGACCGGGCAGGCAATCAAGACTGCTGCCAAGAAAACTGGCCAGGCCATCAAGAACGCAGCTGTAAAAACCGGCAAGGCCATCAAAGTGGCTGGAGCCAAGATCAACAACGCTTTCAAAGACACCGGCGTAGCAATCAAATACAAGCTTACCGGCTGCAAACATCGCGTGTGGGTTGTTGGTCACTACGACAAGAACGGCAAATGGATCAAAGGTCACTGGCGCAAACATGACCAGATCGTAGTTAAACCAGGTTGGGGCAACAATCCTGGACAGGGTAATAACCCCGGTCAGGGCAATAACCCCGGTCAGGGCGGCGAACCTCTTCCTCCGATCGACAACGAACCGGGTCAGGGCAATGAACCTGGTCAGGGTGGCGAAACTGCACCGATCCCCGAAGAGCCGACTCCGGCCCCCGCAGATCCAGTCCTTCCCGAACTTCCTGAAAATGGCGACAACGGCGTGCCCGGTGACTCTTCCGAAGCTACTCCCGAAACACCGGCTCCCGAAACACCGGCTCCCGAAGATCCGGTTCTCCCCGAACTTCCTGGTGAAGAACAGCCTGGCGATGCAACTGAAGGTAATGCCGGCGAAGAACAACCCGGCGATG
>JAKJFO010000079.1 GCA_022704885.1 Candidatus Rifleibacteriota bacterium
GCCAAATATCAGGAACTCTACAAGCTCTACAACGAAATGCTCTCTCAGGGTCGCCAGGCTGATGCCATGAAGGTTGCCCAGGAAATGAACAAGGCCAAGGCTGAATACGAAAGTCTCAAAGCCAAAGCCGGTCAGTAAGCTGACCTTTCGTAGATAAAAAAGCTCCCTCAGGCGAAAGCCTGAGGGCTTTTTTTTTGCAACATCCCGAATGTATTCTCCGTATATAATGTAGAGTAGAAATCATCGGCGCCATAATAGCGTCCCGAAGAATCAGGCTTCGGAAATTCGTGGCGTTTTCTTGATTTGCCCGGGTCTTTGCTATATCATGATGTACTGAGTTGTTTACCGGCAAAAGTGTGCCGTTCAGGGGAGAGATGCAGTGGATGACGACAAAAACAAGGTGATGCTGATCATCGGCCTGGCTTTGCTTGGCGTAATGTTTATCGGCATGATTTTCTTCAGGCCAGCAAAACCGCAACCAGGCAGTGAATCGCCACCACGCCGCATCGCCGGCAAAAAAACCGAACCGGCAAAAACCTATCAGCAGCCACAACAGCAACAGCACGCCACGCGCAGAGTCGGCCCACGCACGGTGCGTGGCGCTGAAACCGCTGCCAAAGCCAGGGAAGCGCATCGTGAAGAAATCCGCAAAGCCGGCGCCAAGTGGCTCGAAAAACTGATCGAGGACCCTACCGTATCGACCCATACCCGCGAACTATATGCGGCGAGAAACAACCCGACCATTCAATCGGCAGTGTATTACCTCTACAATGGTGACAAACTGCACGCCGCCGAAGAATTCGAGAAGGCTGCTCTCGATCAAACCAACCGCGTTTCAGTGAGATATGTCGCTATTCGTCAGCGCTTCTTCATGGCACGCACCCAGAGAAATCCCGACGACTATTTCAAATGGGGAAAAATGCTCGGCGAATTGATTAAAGACAATGATCTGAGCTTTTTCGATCAACCGCAGAGCTCAGAATTTCTTGATCGCATCAAATATCAGGAGATCTATTACAAGGCACGTAACGACAAGGCCATGCAGGAAGCCATTGCGAATTACCTCATTAACGAAAAAAAGGGATACAACAAAGAACTGGCCATGGAAGAAGTCCTGCGTCGAATACGTGACGTAGAAGAGGAGCTTCAGGGATGAAACCAAGAAAAATGAATTGCCCTGTCAGCAGAAAAACCGGTTCGGCGTTTCTGGTCGCTATCGGCGCACTTTCAGTGCTGACCATCATGATTCTTTTCTTCTCCAACACAAGAACCGCGCGACGCTGGTCAACCCGCATGATGTCGAACGAATCCAAGGCCGAAGCTATGGCCGAAGCCGCAGTTCAGGTCGGCCTGAGAATGGTCGGCGACCAGATGAACGAAGCCGGTGAAGAATGGTACAATAACCTGCGCATGCCGGGCAGCCTGCAGAATGGCGGCAGCACGCTTGCAGGTGATGGCAGCGACCTCCCCATGGATCTTCTGGCAGATTCAGAGAAACAGCTTGGAATAATAACTTCCAGCGATGCTGCTGCCGACGACTATCTCGGGACATTGCGCAGTCTCATGGAAAACGGCAGCTGGACCGTTCGCCTGTCAGCAAGCATAGCCTCTGCTGCGGCATTTGCCGGCATCGATGGTGACGGCAGCGAGAACGTAGCTGGCATAAACACAAAACCGGTCAGCGTCCTTGGAAACTTAGGCAGATTCGTCGACTCTCTCAACGCACCGGCAGACAGTCCCGTTTCTTTTGGAAGCCTGGTCAGCGCCTACAAGCTCAACATTTTGCTGCCCGAAGACCACAGCGTCAGCGAAACCGAAGACAGCTTCACCGTCACCAAAAAGATTCTGTTCTTCAAGATCAAACTCAAGGGCGTTATCCGCCTAAAACTTCCGGTAAGACAGACAAATCCGACGCGCGCTACCGATAAAATCGAAATCTCCGGATACGTCAGCCTCGGGCCATTCGGCAAAATCGACATTCCTCCCATCACGCTGAAAGCATACAAAGACCTTCTTGCCGAAATGCTCGAGAGTTCAGCCCCATATCTGCCCGAATTTTCTTCACGCGGGCTGGTTAAAGACATCACCGGCGATACAGACACTATTTTCAGCTATTCATGGGGCGACACGAAAATCCGGAATTTTCTCAACGGCAAATGGGGTGCGGTCAGCGGACTGCCGGGTGTTTCCGCTGGTTGGAAAGATGATACCGCTGTCGAGAAGACAGGAGCACTAAGAATCAGAGCAGAGGTTTTCTTCGAGCCACAGGCTGGCAGTGGCAGGATCGTTCAACGAACTCTCGTAGCCGAAAGAGATTTCAAGATTTCTGACATGCAGCCGGTCGCGCCTGAATATGTATTTTTCATCAACAACAGCGAGGATGACGAAATCAAATTCATCGGAATCCCACCTGGTGGCACGACAGCCACATCTTCTGTTCACGCTGTACCACACGACCGTGATGATAACTATCGACTTAAATTTTCAAAACTCGATCAGGCATTCGGCTCAGGAGCAACTGACGAAAAGACTCTTGTTCCAGGAATGATACGCATCAACGGGACATCAGACATGGCCATACACCTGTTTACCGGCGGTCTCGAAGAAGCGCATACTACTCACTACAACGCCCTGATGGCTGACCACGATTCAAATCTGCGCCTGGACTCGAACAACAAAATCGATCCGCGCTTCAACTGGCTTGGCGGAGCCGAAATGCTCATGGATACGGTGTATCTCCCGATACCACCTGAAGAACCGGACAACGTCTACAACGAAACCCGCGAAGGCGTGGTCAAAATGTGGGAAATCATGAAGGAAAAACTTACCCTCAATGTTCCAACCATGTTGTTTGGCGATTATATGGTTGAATATCCACTCAATGTCCAGATTGAATCCAATCTCAAGCAACAATACAGCCAGCTTTCCGTACAGGCCAAGGTAAAAATCGACGGCGATGCCGCCATGGAAATGATGGATTCAGGCGGCGGGGGCGGGCCACCGACTATAATCAAAGTTGAACTTTTATCCCAGGTTCCTCCAGCAGAAGATAACATCTGGAGAGTCAAATCAGTAGACGATGACGGCGACCCTTACGAAGTCGAACTGGCACCGCCTGATTATCCTGGCCCCTATGCTGTCGGCGATGAAGTCAACCTGGAAACAACAGCGGGTATTGGTGACATAAGCGCGGATACCCTTGACAAACTTGCTGACGTCGATAAATCGACGATTAAAATCAAGCACATCAGACGGGAAGAACCTTATGGCATCAGACTGATGCCCACAACCGCCAACTCCTCGTCATTCAATCCAGCCAACCCTGGTACGCGCCCGCCGGCTCTTTACAGCGACCTGCAGTATGCCAAAAAGGCCAAGTATTACTATGAAACAGCGGCTGATTTTATCAGCGACATTCCCAATCGCAGCGCCGGTGGCTGCTTTGAGCTGGATGGCGTTACTTTCGTAAACAACGATGACATCAGCATGCCGGCAATAACCGTTAAGGGCAAAGGCCTGATCGTCGGGCGTCTCAACATCAGAGTCACCGGCAACATCACGCGAGCTGATGACGACACAGTTTTCGGCCTGATCGCCCGCAATGGTGCAATAATGGTAAGTCCCGGCGTATCCAAAATCGAGGCGGCATGTTATTCTCACGAATGCTTGCAGAATTCCGCCGGCAGTTTACTGATCATCGACGGCAATCTTGTTATGAATACCTTTGACCGAAATGTTTTCAATTCCGTGCAGGTGATGTATAATGCCCCTGCTTGCCGAACCACATTTCTGTCAGTGGTTCGCGACGTCGGAAAATATGATCCTGCACGCTATCACGCAGTATTAGGCAAACAATGGAGCCGCTACGAATATGAAAAGCGCTAGCCGGCATGGCTACTCGATGCTCGAGGTCATGATCGCGGCAGTTATCTTTGCTCTGGCAATAATTCCTATCTATCGAATTCTGGCGCAGCAGTCGGCCCAGGAAGTTGAGGCTGCCAAGCTTTCGCTGGCCAAATCCATTCTCGCTTCTGTCAAAGAAGAAATCCTTTCGCGGCCATTCAAAGAAGTTCTGGCCGGGGTCTCAGACGGAAAGCTTGAAGGACAGCCGTATCCCTTTTCGCTGACGAAATTGATCGAAGCTCAAAAAGATCATCGAGATTTTGAACTTGAAGTTCTTGCCACTCCGAAAATGGACGACAAGGCACTTGAAATGAAAGCGGTCGTCACCTATACAGGCCTGAATGGCGTTACCAAAACCGAGGAGCTACCTTTTCTGCATGTTCTCCAGGATTATTAAAAAGAAATCAGCTTTTACTCTTATTGAAACCCTTATAGCCAGTCTTGTTTTCACTATCGTAGCCTACGGTATTTACCAGGCCTGGTCACATATCACCTATAATCAGGCGGTTGCCGAAGCTCGCGGACGGGCCAAAAGCGATGTCGAAATAATTGCCAGAAACCTCGAGCGGGACATTTCAATGGCCCGCGCCGGCAGTATCGCAGGCAACTCTGGTGATGACGGGATCACCCTGACGATAACCAGAAAAACCGCAGGTGGCCAGCCAAGAGATGTCGTAATAACCTACGCCCGCGCCGGCAACGAATTCACCCGAACCGAAGATGGTAACAACAACCCGCTCACTCTCAATCTCAAAGAATTCAGCTGGGCCCGCGAGGTTACGGCCAGCGGAGTTATCTACCTGACAACCACTGTAGAAGTTCCCGTCAGAGGATTTGACGTTGTACAGACCCACAAACAGGAATCAATGGCAACTGTCAGGGAAGAAGCCATCGGGGCCGGCGACGATTCGCGCTGGAAAAGGTCGGGCGATCTGCTCAACAACTGGTGATTTTTTTGCGTGTCTGCTCATCATTCTCTTGTCAGACAAGCCAGTAAATGATATTTTTCAGCTTATCCAATAGATGTCTGGAGAGAGAATGAGAAGTCCAATCAAATTGTGCCTTTTTGTCCTGTTGTTTTTCTGCGGTAGTTCGCAGTTGTTCGCCCAGCTGCAGATATCTCCCCCGGATTTCACTCTTACTGGAATAAAAACGACCTTGAGTGTCAGCGGTCTCGACGAATCCAACCCGGAGCCAGTATTGTACCGGGTCGAAGTCGACGGTCAGTCTGTTCTTTCGGGAGTATCGAAGGAGAGCGAACTGAAAGAGATCAAGGTAGTTTTCCCCAATTCTGGCAACGCGCAGATAAGCCTGAAGGTCGGCACTCAGACAGCAAATGCATCTGTTCGGAGCATACCGGGCTGGCTTTCGATACTTCCGCCGCTGGTCGCCATTATACTGGCGTTGTTGAGCCGCGAAGTCATCAGTTCGCTTTTTATCGGCATCTGGCTGGGTTCTGGAATCATCTACAATTACAATCCCTTTACCGGTTTTTTGCGGGCTCTCGATAAATATCTGCTTAACGCGCTTGCAGACACCGGGCACGCGGCCATCATCATCTTTTCGGTATGTCTGGGCGGCATGATAGGTGTCATCAATCGAACCGGCGGCATGCAGGGCATTGTCGACAAAATTTCACAGAAAGTGCGTGGACCGCGCAGTGCGCAGCTTTCGGCCTGGCTGATGGGCGTTCTGATTTTTTTCGATGACTACGCCAACACGCTGATCGTCGGCAATTCGATGCGCCCGATCACCGATGAAAACAAGATATCACGCGAAAAGCTCAGCTATATCGTTGATTCAACTGCCGCACCAGTTGCCGGTATCGCTGTGCTCTCGACCTGGATCGGCTACGAAATCGGCCTGATCAGAGAGTCTTACGTTGCGCTCGGCATCGCCGAGACTAATTTTTATGGTGTTTTTCTACAGACCATACCTTTTCGCTTCTACTGCCTGCTGGCACTCTTCTTCGGCTTTCTGATCGCGGCCACCCGTCGCGATTTTGGCCCGATGCTGGCCGCTGAGCAGCGTGCCGTGCATGAAGGCAAAATACTTGCTGATAATGCCAAACCCATCAGCAGCCCGGAAGCGGCGGCACCAAAACTGCCCGACGAAATGCCGAAGCGCTGGTATAATGCAGCGATTCCGATTGCCATAGTGATCGTCGGTACGTTTATCGGTCTTCTCGGCGATGGCGGCATGTACGCGCCACATTATCATCTCGCCAATGGCGGCGCAACGAAAGTAAGCGAAAAATCTGAAGAATGGACAGTCAAGAGCGTTTCTTCAGATACAAAAACCGCAGTCGTCGCCAACCAGAACTGCAGCTTTGCCCGCATAAACTATGACGCCAGCAGCGGATGGGCAGGCAAAACCGGTGCTGAAGCGGCCATCGAAATAGAACAACTTGAAGAGGGCGCCTCGGTGTATCTTGAACTGGCTCCTTCGACCATGACTTTTTCTGAAAAGGCGCGAACGGCCTTTGCTGGAGCTGACTCCACCCGGGTGCTTATCTGGGTGAGTGTTATCGGCTCGATCATCGCCCTGCTGCTCGGGCTGGCCCAGGGCCTGATAACTCTTGACGCCGGCTTCAAAGCCTGGACAGACGGCGCGCGCACTCTGGTGATGGCAGTGATGATCATGCTGCTGGCCTGGTCGATCAACGGCATCTGCACCGACCTTGGAACCGCTAAATACATAGTCGAAATGGTGACCGATGTCATACCTTACTGGCTGCTGCCTACAATTATCTTCATTCTCGCCTGTCTGATTTCTTTTTCGACCGGCACCAGCTGGGGAACCATGGCAATTCTGCTGCCGATAAGCATTCCGCTTGCTTACCAGCTCAATCTGAAACATTACGAAGAAGCGATCGCCATGCTGCCGAACGCTCCCGAAGCCGGACTCTATGTAAAGGAAATGATTCTGGTCTCGATCGGCGCGGTTCTCGAAGGCTCGATATTCGGTGACCACTGCAGCCCGATTTCTGACACAACCATCATGTCATCGATGGCCTCTGGCTCAGATCACATAGATCACGTCAAAACCCAGATGCCCTATGCGGCAATCGTCGGGCTCGTTTCCATAGTTTTCTGTTATATTCCTGCCGGGCTGGGATTTTCATCCTGGCTGCTTCTGCCCATCGCCATGCTGTTGCTGACTGCCTTCATTTTCGGGGTTGGGCGCAAAGCCGAAAGCCCGGTCGATGAAAAAAGTGAAAACACTGAATTTTCTTATGAACAAAATGCTTGACACAGCATTGAAGCTTTGATAATATCGAAAGACAGCAAGCAGGATTTATATCCTCACCTCAAGCAACCACGCAAAGAGGTTGGCCCTCTAAAGGCCGCATGAAAGATGCAAGTCATTTCATGGAGTAGCGTTCTGCTGCTCCATTTTTTATTTTTCTGGAGGTAAGAGTATCAAAGGTAACGTTCGTGTCAACAGAAGGATAAGGGTTCCCCAGGTTCGCCTGGTAGATGAACAGGGTCACATGGTCGGGGTAATCGCGACCAATGATGCAGTTCAAATGGCTGAAGAACGGGGCTACGACCTGGTAGAAGTAGCACCTGCAGCGAATCCGCCAGTATGCAGACTTATGGACTTCGGTCAATACAAGTATGAGCTGGCGAAAAAAGCCAAGGAAGCCAAGAAGAAACAGAAAGTCATCAAGCTGAAAGAAGTCAAGGTTCGCCCGAAAACCGACGAAGGCGATCTGCAGACCAAATGTAACAACATTCGCAAATTTCTTGATGAAGGTGACAAGGTAAAAGTTTCTGTATCGTTTCGTGGACGCGAAAGAGCGCATATGGAAGTTGGCTTCAAGGTCGTCGAACGCATGAAGGTAATTCTCGGAGAAGATGCCGAAATAGAAAAAGACGCAGCCCAGGAAGGCAATGCCATTACCATGATTCTCTTCAGAACCAAGAAAAAGTAGCTCTACTACCGCCCAACAGGAGGAAAGATTTATGCCAAAAATGAAAACTCACCGCGCTGCTGCCAAACGCATCAAGAAGACCGGTTCTGGTGCCTTTAGACGGTACAAGGCCTATGGAAGCCATATTCTGACCAAGAAATCGAGCAAACGCAAACGCAATTACCGCCAGTCTGCCAACTGCTCAAAAGCTAACGAAGCTGCTCTGAAAGTAATGCTGCCGTACTCCTGACCCGGTGTCGAGAGTAACTGGGATTAATTCTATAATTAACAGGAGGGTATAGTCATGCCAAGATCAAAAAGTGGAAGCAACGCAAGACGTAAAGAACAGAAGCTGTTCCGCAGAACCAAGGGTTTCTGGGGTTCGCATAACAATGTAAAAAAGGTAGCCAAACAGGCTGTAATTCATGCTCTCGATCACGCCTACGATGATCGCCGCAAACGCGCCCGTGAATTCCGCCGCCTGTGGATTGCCAGAATCAATGCAGCCTGCCGCCTCAGTGAAATCTCCTACAGCGTATTTATGTTTGGCCTCAAGAAGGCCGGCATCGATCTCAACCGCAAGGCTCTCGCCGACATCGCGGTAAAAGATCCCCAGGCATTTGCTGAAATCGTGGCTGTAGCTCGCAAACAGGTTGCCTGACCACATTAAGCAGCTAAGAACACCCGGGGAAATCTTACCCGGGTGTTTTTTATTGCAAAAACTATCAGGAAAAGGCTTTTGAAAGTAATCGAATCACGCAGTAACCCTCTGATCAAGCAGGCTCAGCGCATAAACGCAGGGAAAGCCTGTGAAGAAGCTCCATTGCTTGTTGTCGAAGGGTTCAAGCTCATCGACGAAGCTCTTAAATCCGGTGCTTCGCTGAAAATGTGCTTTATCGACAGCGCCGACACTCTGACCGGACGTCCGGAAATTGAAGCCAGAGCAATACTGGTGCCGAGCGGCATTTTAAAAGAGCTGGCGACAGTTCATACTCCGGGCAATGTTGTCGCTTACTTCGAAGCGCCACAGGTGGCTGATCCGGTTGCCATACTTAAAAAGGCAAAAATGGCGGTCGTGCTCGACCGCATTCAGGACCCCGGCAACCTTGGCACAATCATGCGTACCAGCGAGGCACTCGGCGCCGGCGTCGTCGTTCTGCTGAAAGGCTGTTGCAGTCAGTTCAACCCCAAGGTGATCAGAGCAGCCATGGGTTCGAGTTTTCGCATGCCGACACTGAACCTGCCAGATCACCGGCACGCACTGCAGCTGCTGAAAAGTCACGGCTTCACCTGCCTGGCAGCGAGCATGCAGGGCACTCCCCTGCCCGCTTTCGCCTTTCCTGCCAGAAGCGCCCTGTTTTTCGGTCAGGAAGGACAGGGACTGCTGCAGGAGATTTTCGCAGAATGTAATCATACACTTGCAATACCTATGCAAGGACAGGTAGAATCATTCAACGTTGCGACCTCGGTAGCCCTTTGTCTGTATGAATGGGCCCGGGGGCAAAACAGTTAACCGGGTTACCGCACCGCATTAAGGAGAACCAATGTCCGAATCGCACGAAAAGCTGTTACAGCAATACCACTCAGAACGCAAGGCGGCCAGCAGCACGGCCGACCTCGAAGCCCTGCGCGTCAAGTATCTCGGCAAAAAGGGCGAAGTCACCGAACTCCTCAAAGGCCTCGGCAAACTTGCGCCTGAAGAACGCAAAAGTGTCGGAGCCGCCATCAATGAACTGAAGAATGGCATTCAAAGTTCGATCGAAGAAGGAATGCGGGAAATGGCGCTCAAAGAGCAGAATGAAAAGCTCAATGCCGAACGCCCCGACCATTCTCTGCCCGGCCTCTATCACAGCAGCGGCAGCCTGCATCCGGTAGTTCAGGTCGCCCGCGAAGTCGCCGACATATTCCTCGCCATGGGGTTTTTCATGGCCGAAGGCCCTGAGATCGAAGAAGAGTATTACAATTTCGAAGCGCTCAACGTTCCTTCTCATCATCCGGCGCGCGACATGCAGGATACATTCTATCTTGAATCTGGTCAGGTGCTGCGCACCCAGACTTCACCGGTGCAGATCCGCACCATGGAAGCCCTTAAACCACCGCTCAAGATGATCGGCCTCGGCAAGGTTTTCCGCAAAGACAGTGATATTACACATTCGCCGATGTTCAACCAGATGGAAGGCCTGGTCGTCGGCGAAAACATCAGTATGGCCGACCTCAAGGGCACTCTGGTCATGTTCGTCGAGAACATGTTCGGCAAGCGACCGCACCGCTTCAGACCAAGCTTTTTCCCCTTTACCGAGCCATCGGCTGAAATGGACATTCAATGTATCTTCTGCGAAGGCAAGGGTTGCAAGGTCTGCAAAAGCACAGGTTGGATGGAAGTGCTTGGCTGCGGTATGGTCAACCCGAAAGTATTCGATGCCGTCAAATACGACACCGAAAAATACACCGGATTCGCCTTCGGCATGGGCATCGACCGTATCGCCATGCTGCGCTATGGCATCAACGATATCAGACTGCTGTTCTCGTCTGATATCCGCTTCTTGAGACAATTCTGAGGAAATGAACAAGTGAAAATACTTTTAAGCTGGTTAAAAGATTACATCGATATACAGGAAACACCCGAACGGATCGCCGAAGCGCTTAACATGGCAGGTCTCGAAGTAGAAGAAGTCATTCAGCCCGGCAAAAACCTTGGCCAGATAGTGGTCGGAAAAATTCTCAGTCGCGACCCGCATCCTGACGCCGACAAGCTGTCGCTATGCAGTGTCGACGTCAATCGCGGGCAACCGCTGCAGATCGTCTGTGGCGCCAGCAATATGAAAGCCGGTGACAAGGTGCCGGTAGCGCTGATTGGCGCAAAACTGCCGGGCGGTTTCGAAATCAGCCGCGCCAAAATACGTGGCATCGAGTCTTTCGGCATGATGTGCAGCAAAAAAGAGCTGGGCCTCAGCGAAGATCACGGCGGACTCTATATTCTCGACGAAAATGCGACCATCGGCGAAAACATCGTCAAGGCTCTTGATCTCGACGACGTGATTTTCGACATCAGCATCACCCCGAATCGTGGCGATGCACTGTCGCATCTTGGCATCGCCCGCGAACTGTCAGCGATATTCAATCTGCCACTGCATCGCAACCCGCTTGGCGACGAGGATGGCGATGACAATATCGACAACCACATTCATGTGGAAATCGAAGACACCGAACATTGCCCGCGCTACGGCGCACGCGTTGTGCATGGCATCAAGGTCGGCCCTTCGCCCGAATGGCTCAAAGACAGGCTTGAAAAAATCGGTCTGCGCTCGATCAACAACGTCGTCGACATTACCAACTACATAATGCTCGACATCGGGCACCCGATGCACGCTTTCGACCTCAGCAAGATCGAAGGCAGCAGAATTGTGGTCCGCAATGCCCACAAGGATGAAAAAATCATGACTCTCGACAATCTTGAGCACAGCCTTGACAGCACAATGCTGGTCATCGCCGATGCCAGGAAACCGGCTGCTCTTGCCGGCGTCATGGGTGGCCTGCATTCATCGGTAACCGAACAGACGACAAGCGTATTGCTCGAAGCTGCCTTTTTCAATCCGACTACCGTTCGCAAAACCGCCAAACGACTCGGCATGATGTCTGATTCATCATACCGTTTCGAACGCGGCACCAACATCGACAACGTGCCGATAGCCCTCAACGAAGCCGCTCGCCTTCTCCGCCAGATAGCTGGCGGCAGACCGGTGAAAGGCATTGCCGACTGTTATCCCAAACCCGAAATACTGCGCCAGATCAGAGTTCGCACCAAACGCGCCAACCGCGTTATCGGCATCAACCTGACGCCGGCTCAGATCGAAACCTTTCTGCTTCGCCTCAAACTCGACACCCGACGCGACGGCGAAGACCTCATCGTCAGTGTACCGCCATACCGCCACGATCTGGAGCTCGAGGCCGACATCATCGAAGAAATCGCGCGCATGTATGGCTACAACAATATTCCCGAAACCCTGCCGGCGATCACTTCGGTTCTCCAGCTGCCAACACCGCTGCAGAAGATCTGCACCCGGCTGCGCGACCACATGGTTTCGTGCGGATTCAACGAAATCATGACCTACAGCTTCATTCCGGCCAACGTCAATGAAAGTTTCCGCGAAAAGAAACCGCTGATGCTTCAGAATCCGCTCTCAGAAGACCTCAGCGCCATGCGCACCAGCCTCAAGTGGGGAATG
This sequence comes from Candidatus Rifleibacteriota bacterium, assembly GCA_022704885.1. The sequence continues at coordinate 12,046 of JAKJFO010000079.1, forward strand.
TACGACGCATTGCGCCGCAACATACTCAACGATGAATTCAACCTCAAGCTTTTCGAAATCGGCAGAGTGTTTCACCCCGTCGCCGGTGGGCTGAGTGAAGAATTCACCAGGCTCAGTCTTGGCTTCTGCGGTTCGGTTAATCCGCGCGACTGGCGGCGCAACGGCGAAAACTTCGATCTCTATGTCATCAAGGGCGTAGTCGAAAACATCGCAAAACTGCTCAGGCTCAAAATTAAGTTTGCACCTGGCAGCTGCAGCCTTTTCCATCCGACCATGCAGATGGAACTGAGCGCCGGCAAAAATCACATCGGCGAATTCGGTCAGCTTCACCCTGAATTCATCGATAACAAGAAGATGCCCAAATGCATTTACATAGTCGAAATCGATCTTGGCAAAGCGGCTAAAGCAGCTGAGGGAAGCGAACGCATGCAGCCGATTCCCGACCTGCCGGCAATCAGAAGAGACATTGCGCTGCTCGCCCCCGAAAGTGTCGGCAACCGTGATATCAGCAAGATTCTCACGACAGAGGGCAAAGCGCTGCTCGAAGACTGCTACCTGTTCGACGTCTATCAGGGCAAGGGAATCGAGCCCGGTTACCGCTCTCTCGCCTACTCTTTAACCTTCCGCGACCTTAGAAAAACACTGACGGACGAAGAAATACAACCTCTGATCGACAAAATGATCGGTCGTCTCGACCGCGAACTGTCTGTAAAATTACGCTGAGAGGAAACTGCCTATGGCTGAACTGTACAAACTGTTCTCCGACTCTTCGACCGCTGAAACCTTTACGATACTGTTCTTTGGCATGATTTTTCTTGGCGTGACCCTTTACAAATATGATATCATAAAGACTCTGAATCAGCGACCGACAGGGTTCGACAACGCGTTGATCTACACTTCAGCCGGCATTACACTATTCTGTGGAATCCTTCTCTTCGGCAAACTTCTGTTTCCAGACAACGTCGACAGCCTGATCAAAATGCTGGGTCTGAGCGAATTTCTCAAGTCAGCGGCTTTTACCCTGCAGTCATTCGTTCTCGGAATTCTCAGTCTGGGCATGTAGTTTTTGCAACAGACAACAGGCGCTTCTACAGTTACACAGGCTGCAGAAGCGCCTGTTCTTATCACCCGAAAAAATATGAATCCGCTGTGATTCGATTTCGTTGTATCCTGTAGCAACTCAGGGGAGGAAATATGAAACACTGTTATCGCATGTTTGTTTTTGTCGCTCTTTGTCTCTGTTTGTCTGTTGGTGCTGCGTTCGCCGACGGCATGATCTTTCCGATTCACGAAGAACGCATCATCTTCGTGCCGCCGTCACGACCGGCTGAGAATTTTACCGTGCCACTTTCGGTCAACAAGCATCATGTCAAAATACAGATCAACAACCTGGCGGCGACAACCGAGGTCGACCAGATATTCTTCAACCACCAGAACCATACGGTTGAGGGACTGTATATTTTCCCGCTGCCGGTCAATGCATCAATCAGCGGCTTTTCAATGGATGTTGAAGGAAAGATGACCAGCGGTGAGCTGATGGATGCCGACAAAGCCCGCAAAATCTACGAAGATATCGTCAGACAGATGCGTGACCCCGGCCTGCTGGAATATATGGGGCATGGCGTGTTCAAAACCCGCATCTACCCGATCGAAGCACAGAGCGAAAAGAATGTAAAGATTGCCTACCAGGAAGCGCTGAAAATGGAAGGCGGCCTGGTACGTTATGTATATCCTCTCGATATCGACAAATACACCAAAGAAGACATGAAGAACGTAGCGATCGAGGCACTGGTCAAATCTGATCTGCCGATCAGCTCGGTGTATTCGCCGACACACAAGATTTCGATACATCGTAAGAACGAACGCGAAGTCGTAGTCGGCTTCGAAGCTGAGAAGCACTTTCCCGACAAGGATTTCGTGCTTTATTACGCCGTTGCCAGCAAAGACGTTTCGTTGAGCGCGATCAACCATCGGCCAGACCCGAGCGAAGACGGCACTTTCATGCTCATGCTGGCTCCTGCGCTCAAAGGTCAGCAGGAGAAGACACCGGACATAGATGTCGCTCTAGTTATGGATACTTCCGGCAGCATGGCCGGCAAGAAGATCACGCAGGCACGCAAGGCGCTTGAATATTGTATCAATTCACTGTCAGACGGCAGCAATTTCATTCTCGTCGATTTTTCGACCGAAGCCGAAGCTTACAAGGGCGCTCTGACAAAAATGAACGCCGACACACGAGAAGGGGCATTGAATTACATCAAGAATCTCGATGCGGCAGGTGGCACCAATATTTCAGAATCGCTCGAGCTGGCGGTAGGAGCACTTAACAAGAGCGACAGCAAAAACCCGAAATTTATCGTGTTCGTTACCGATGGCAAGCCCACCGCCGGGGAAACTGATGCTGACGCAATACTCAAGCTGATGTCGAGCAAAAACACAGAGGGAATAAGGCTGTTTTCTTTCGGAATTGGCGATGACCTCAACGCCACACTGATCGACAGCCTGGCAGAAGAGAACAACGGTGTATCAGACTATGTGTCTGAAGACGAAGATCTGGAAATCAAAATTTCGGGGCTGTTTTCGAAGCTGACGCACCCGGTTCTGACCGATGTCAGCCTGCAGTTTCACAATGTCGAAGTCAGCCAGATCTACCCACGAAAGGTCGGCGACGTTTTCAAGGGCAGCAATATTCTTATTCTCGGCCGCTACAGCAAACCCGGCGCGGCGCGAATAACGCTGACCGGCCGTTTACGCGACGAAAACGTCAAGCTCGATTTCGAAACTGATTTTCCGGCACGCGAGGGCGAAAATGCCTTCGTTGCCAAGATATGGGCGACCCGAAAGATCGGCTTTCTGCTCGAACAGATACGCAAAAACGGCGCTGACGATGAGCTCAAGAATGAGATCATCACGCTGGCGAAGCGCTACGGCATACTTACCCCATACACCTCTTATCTGGTGCTCGAAGACAACGACAAGCTCGGCCCTAATCTGCGCCAGACCATGATTCCTGACGATATGCCATCGGCTTCGTTCGATGAAGAGAAGAGCCGATTCTCAGTACAGCGCCTCGAAAGTCTTTCTGACGGTGCTGATGCGGTTGGTGCCTCGCGTGAGATGAACACCCTCAAGGCAGCGGCAGCTCCCCAGAGCTTCAGTCCGGCGCGGGCGCAACCCGGTTCGAGCGTGGTGACCAGAGGCATTCAGGCCCCGGTCAGCAAGGAAGCCGGTGGAAAGACCTTCTATTTTATCGATGAAAAGTGGATCGACAGTTCGATCAAGGGTGAGAAACCTCAGATAACCGTCAAGGCCTGGTCAGCTGCCTACTTCGATCTCTGCAGTAAATACCCGGAACTCGCCAAAATGCTTTCGGTCGGTGACAAAGTGGTCGTAATCTTCAAGAACAAGGTTATAGAAGTCAGCCCCGATCGCGGCGAAGACAAGTCTGTAGACCTGTAAGAGCTTAATTTAAAGGCAATAATGCCGCCCGGCCAATGCCGGGCGGCATTATTTTTTTGAATTTTACTGCGATTGTGTTATCATTCCTGCATTAATACAAGCGAGGAGCGCAAGGAATGGAAAAATTCATCAGCCTGATCGGCATACCTGTTCAAATCGGCATTTGTTACGCACTTTCTACCGACCGCAAAAGAATCGACTGGAAACTCGTCGGTTGGGGTATAGCTCTGCAGCTTATTTTTGCGCTTCTGATTCTCAAGACTCCCCAGGGAGAAGCACTTTTCGGCTGGCTCAACGATGCAGTCGTAAGAATGCTGAGCTTCTCGACCGATGGTGCAAAGTTCATTTTCGGTGAACTGGTAAATTTTGTCGTGCCGGTCAATGTCGGTGATGCCACAACATCACCCGAACTTGCCGCCGGGGTTTCGACGCTTAAACTCACCGCTACTACCGGCGCCTACTTTGCCTTCAACGTACTGCCGACGATAATCTTCTTCTCATCCTTCATGGCTATTCTTTATCACCTCGGCATCATGCAGAGACTGGTATATTACGTCGCCATGGTCATGCAGAAAACCATGAAGACTTCCGGGGCCGAATCACTCAGTGCTGCTGCGAACATCTTCGTCGGCCAGACCGAAGCGCCGCTGGTCATCAAACCCTATGTCGACAAGATGACTTTTTCTGAACTCTGCTGCATCATGACCGGCGGCATGGCAACCATTGCCGGTGGCGTCATGGCAGCTTATGTTGGCATGCTTAAAGACCACATACCTGGCATTGCCGGTCATCTGATCGCCGCATCGGTCATGTCGGCGCCGGCAGCGATGGTTTTTGCCAAGATATTGGTACCAGAAACCGAAGTGCCGGTTACCAGCGGCAGTATCGAGCTCAGAATCGAGAAAATCGATCAGAACGTCATCGACGCAGCTGCCCGCGGCTGTTCAGAAGGCATGAGTCTGGCGCTGAACGTGGCAGCGATGCTGATCGGTTTCATCGCCATGATCGCCATGGGCAACCACATCTGGAAAATGATTGCTGACGCCGTTGGTATTACCAGCTACAACAGCATCGAATCGCTTATCGGTCTGATTGCCGCACCGTTCGCGTGGCTGCTGGGTATTCCGTCGAGTGATATTTTTATTGCCGGAGAACTGCTCGGCAAAAAAGTCATTCTTAATGAATTCGTCGCCTATGCCGATCTTGGCAAATATGTCAACGGCCAGGTTCTTGGTGCCAATGGCGAACCGGTTCAGCTGGCGATGCGCAGCCGCATCATTCTGAGCTATGCCCTGTGCGGGTTTGCCAACCTTGGCTCGAT
>JAKJFO010000007.1:0-390 GCA_022704885.1 Candidatus Rifleibacteriota bacterium
TTCAGAAACTCATCGACGATATCAGGTGCCGGTGCCCCGACAACGAGAACCTTCCGGAAATGTTTGAGAGCGCTGACGAAGGTGTGAACGCGGCTTTCGGCCGCTTCGGCCAGAGGCCATGAATCGGCCAGCATTCCGTTCGAATAGAGGCTTTTCTGGTCCCAGTAGCTGCTGAGCTGCAGCTTTTGATAGGGTGTCTCGGCTGCTGCTTCCAGCTTTCTCACTTCGCCATGCATTTTCTGCCAGTATGCCAGTTCAACTTTCTGCGAAACAACCGGCGCGATTGAAGATATTGCTGGAACGCCAAGCAGCAGAAGCAAAGCCGTTACTCTTTTGTGCTTCGTCTCGATGAGAACGCCGGCCAGTGCCGGTATCGGCAGGCTGAGCAGG
>JAKJFO010000007.1:435-52707 GCA_022704885.1 Candidatus Rifleibacteriota bacterium
CCGCCGATTGCTTCAAGACTGTAGAAGTAGCCTATACTTTGCCGGGTTTCACGTATCATGGCAGGTATGAACATACCCAGAACGACCGCAGCAGGAGCAACGGCAAGCATCATGAACAGGGCTGTCGGCGCAAAGGCGATAAACTGACCGTCGGGGTTGGGTAGCAGTCTGATAGCCTGATAAATGATCGACACCAGCGCCAGGGGTATGATGACCAGCAGTTTAAGCAAGGTTGCTGTTCTGAAATTGGCCTTGCCGCCAAGGTAACTGCCGATGGCTATTCCCAGAAGCCAGATGCTGAGAAAAAGCCCGAGATGAATTTCGGTACCATAGAAATGACCCATGAAAAACCTGAACAGCGCAACCTGGGAAAGATTGGCGACAAACCCTGCTATTGCGGCAATGACCGCCAGTCGCGAACCTTTTGCGAAGACCTCAGTCATTGACGTGGCGGCCGGTTCTGGTTATTTTGCGCACCTGCTGCAGATTCTTGCTGGCCGGGATTTCCTGAAAATCTATGACGTTGCCGAGACATTCGATTTCGATCGCTTCTTCGTTGTAACGGCGAAGGCCTTGAATTGCCTTGATTTCAACACTTTTGACCTGATAATTCATGGTATAAGGATAGCCTTCGTCGTTGATGCTCCAGCTCTGTTCAGTTTCGAGCCCGCTGGCTTTGTTAGTTGCCAGTGCCGGTTGCAGAGTCTGGCCATCGACGACATCGTTGGTACAGTCTCTGAAAAAGTAGGTCAGAAATTTTTCTGGCGCACAGCCGGCGTTTGAGCTGTTGTCGGGCTTTATATACCTGTCGGGAAGATCGGTCGGAGCCAGTCCGGGCGCGAGATAGCGGTAGTTCGGGTTGTAAAAGCTGGCGATTCTTACCAGAATTTCAGGATCACTGCCACTCATTTTCAGGGGGACGTAAAAGAACCTGATGCGCCCGCTCGAATCTGATTCTTCAGGAATGATGCGTTTGTAGACTCCTGACAGACTCTGCACTTTTTGAAAGGCGGCCTGCCCATCTTCGTTGCGAAAGGGAAACTCGGTAAAATCGAAATAGGGGTTCTTGCCCTGCTTGAATTCTACGGCATCATAAAGCTCGGTCGGAAAAAGCCTGGCTTTGAGCAGAAAATGCTGCATGGCTGCGCGCGCCGCAAAGAAAGCCTGCTGGTCGCGTAAAGACAATTTGGTGCGCCCGGCGACGCTGCGATGATGAAACGACATCGAGCCGAACATTACCAGAAGGCAGAGAGCGAAGACCATGACAATAATTATCGCCATACCTCTTCTTTCTGTTGTAAACAGCTTATACATCGATGTCTGCCTTTATAGTCATCAGGTGAATCCGGCGCATGCCGACTCCCTGCTGCTCAGGGGTTTTCAGATAAGCCTTTTCAATGTTCCACTGCACTTCGATGATCAGTCGTTTGAGTCCGCAGTATTTGAAATTTTCGTCGTTGGTATAGCTGACCATGCTTTTGGCCATGCGCTGGCTCATACGCGTTGCAGTCGGGTTTTCGAATCTGAAGGCGTCGGCATGCAACTTGTCGTAGCCTTCGTCACGATAAAAATTTTCGTGGTTTTCTGATACCTTTTTGGGAAGCTCTGTTTCAAAGAGATAATTGGTGCCGTCAGACATCTGGCTTACCGGGTTCGGAACGTATTTTATCTGATGCCAGGCCTGACTCTGCAATTTGGCGGGGTTCTTGAGAAAGCTGAATGTGGGCTCCGGGGCTGGAAAAGCGGCAAATTCAGCCGGTGGTTTGCCGGGATATTCATTGCCGATTCGTTTGAGTTCGGGCTTGAGAGCGGCTGATGTTACCAGCGAAGGAATGTCTTCGACGCGCAGAGTAATTTTGTAATGCTGACCGCGGGGATCGCTGATGATGATCTGGCAAGGCCAGCCGGCAGTAGTTTTTTCGCTGCCCGGATAAACTGTATTGATGAAACGGGTTGCCCAGTCTTCATCATATTTTTCGTAGCCCTCTACGCCGGCCAGATCGTCGATGCGGATATAGGCAGGTATTCCGGCCCGCAGCGCCTGAAAAGGTACATTGTCGAGCATCGCGTTGAGTGTTTCTGTGGCGCGACTGATGGCAAACATGCGCGAAACGTTGAAGTCGGTATCTGTAGCACTTTTCGTCATAAAATAGAAAACCGGCACCATGGTCGCTGCCAGTATCGCCATGGCGAGAACGATTTCGACCATCGAAAATGCGCGCCTGCATACGCTTGTGCGTTTGCTGGAAATTACGTATTTAGCCGTCTTTGTCATCATCAGATAAGTTAGCAGAAATACGGTTCTCTGTGCAAACATAATAGTAACACCTGTCAGTTTTTAGTCGTATAATTTATACGCGAGGACAGTGATAAATGTTAAAAGATATTCAAAATATCTGGTCATTGAATCGGCGTAGCTTTTTAAAAACGACTTCTCTATTGGCAGCTGCCGGTCTATGTGGCGTCGGCCGGCGGCTTTTCGCTGGTCAGGAGAGCAATTTTCCTGCCGAATATGTGACATCTCTGCCGAACGGAAAATTGCAGTGCCTTTTGTGCCCGAACGGATGTGAGTTGTCTGATGGAGAAGACGGCAAATGCCGTGCCCGTGGTGTCAGAGACGGTCAGCTTGCCAGTCTGGTCTATGGTTTTCCCTGCGTCATTGCGGTTGATCCGGTCGAAAAAATGCCCCTTTTTCACTATCACGTGCATGGTCCTGCCCTGTCTATCTCTACAGCCGGCTGTAATCTCGTCTGTCAATATTGTCAGAACTGGCAGTTCTCACAGAAATCGCCGTCAGAGACCAGTAATTTTGCGATGAGTCCTGCAGATATCGTCATGCGCGCAATCGATATGCAGCTGCGCACTATCGGCTTTTTCTATACCGAGCCGACCATCTATATCGAATACATGAAAGATGTGGCGCGGCTGGCGAAGAAAAGCAATATTAAAACGATAATGGTTACCGCTGCTTATATCAATCTTGAGCCGCTTAAGGATCTCTTTGATCTGATCGATATGTTCGTTGTCGGTTATAAGGGGTTTTCTGAAGAATTTTATGCCGAAGCCATCGGTGGTAAGCTCGACCCGGTAAAGAAATCACTGGCTGCAATAAAGGAGTCAGGGCGCCATCTCGAAGTCGTTTCTTTGCTGATTCCTGGCAAAAACGACGACATGAAAGTATTCGAGGCCGGCGCCGAGTGGTTTGTTAAAAATCTCGGTACTGATGTTCCCTGGCATTTTTCGCGGTTTGTACCTGAGTTTATGCTCAAGAATCTGCCGCCGACGCCGAACGGGGTGCTCGAAACGGCGCGGGCTATCGCGATCAAAGCCGGGGTTAAATATGCGTATACCGGCAACAACCCTGGGCAGGAGGGCAACCATACCTACTGTCCCGGCTGTGGAAAAAAAGTGGTCGAGCGCCTTGGCTTCAAGGTTTTGCGCAGTTTTTTGTCGGCCGGAAAGTGTCAGGACTGCGGTTACCAGATTCCTGGCGTCTGGCTCGACGATCTGCCGAATGGCAATATCTGATAATCAGGGGGATACAGGCTTATGAAGAAGGCAATTATCGGGTTGGCGATTTTACTGTTCGCTGCAACCGCCGTGGCAGAGCCTGATGATTACATCAACGAGATGGGTGGAGTGGTGGAGGAGATTTCATTGCTTAACCTGTTACGCGGTCTCTATTTAAGCGAAGATCAGGCTAGAAAAATTTCGGCACTGGCGCTTGCTGCTGAAGAGATTAGAGCTACAGCCAGAACTGAGATTTCTCAGCTGAATGCACTGTCTTCTCTCAATCAGTTACGTGACGAGCTTTATACCGCCCTGGCCGAAGAGCCTCCGGCAATTCGCAGTGAGGTTGTCAAGCTCGACAACAGAGCCCACGAGCTTACCGGAATCGCTCTCGATAAAATTGCCAGGCTCGAAGATGAGGTGCGCAACGCTCTGACACATGGTCAGCAGAAGATAGTCTGGGAATTCGTGCCTTGTATTGTTCCTGAACTCGATTTCGAAAATCCCGTTAGAACTGGTCAGGCCGAAGCCAGCAGTCGTCTGATGCCAGCGCTCAAGCTTATCAGAGAGACACCAGAAGATATGTGGAAAAAACATGGTCAGGATTATCTCGATCATATTCTCAAGGTTACCGAGCAGGAAGTCGGCAAATTGACCGATGATACTCGCGAGGATCTGCGTCGTCGCCTGGTAAAGCATGCCTGGAAAATCCGAAGGATGAAAGAAGCTGATTTTATGATAAATCGGAATAAGCTGGCCGAAGACCTGCTACTGGTAAACCGCGAACGTACATTGCGCAGCGGTTATCGCATAACCGGCAAGATTTCGCGTTTTCTTCTCTCTCCGCATGCTGCCAGAGTATTGCCGAAATGGGTCTCGATACATTTTGAAAAAAAATCTGTCGTACCACAGGTTGATGAAGAGGTTTCTAATACTGCATCTGAAACCGTTCCCGCAATGACACCTGCTATCTCGACCGAACCGGCTACGATAAGTCCCGGTGGTGCGAAATTCGACAACTCCACTTTGCCGTCCGGCAAAGAAACGGTAAATGATGCAGATAATCAGTTCTGGTCAATTCAGGTGCCAAAATCGCTGGCAAGATTGGCTGAGACTCCCTATTATAACCACATCTATCACGCATTCGGGCGTGATTACAGCCAGGCGTTTTTTGATGAAGAAAACAGTTATGTTGATATTTATGATGTCATTATCGGGGCAGGTGTAATTCTTGAAGGCAGTCGACCTGAATATTACACGCTGACACCGGGTGAGCCCTGATAACGATGACTACTTTTGTCTGATTAGAATTGCCGCGCCACGTATGGTGCCAATCAGCAGATTACCATTTTCATCCAGGCATAAGGACTTGATATGACTTGCCGGCAGCCCATCGGCCTCTGTAAAGAATTTGCCGGGCTGGTTTTCCTGCCAGAGTTGAAGACCAGCCGGACTGCCTATCCATACCTGAACGCCATCTCGTTGTAGACAGGTGGCCGGGATCGCTTTTATGCCGTCAACCTTGCGTAATATTGACCAGTTTTTGCCATCGAACATAGCCAGGCCTCGACTGGTTCCGGCAAGAATGCGGTCATCGGTGTAGTCGCAGATGCTGAAAACTTCGCGGGCCGGAAACTTCGGAAATAGCCAGGTGTCAACATTCAGCTCGACGTTTGATTTTATTTCGGTGCGCAATCTCACTATGCCATTGCTGCTGCCGATCCAGAGATGGGTCAGCTGCATGAATACAGTTAACAGACTGTTGTCATAAAAATGCATGATTTTGTAGCTGCGAAAACTCGGGTTTACTGTTTCAACAAATCTGCTGACACCATGCTCTCTGTGTCCGAACCAGAGGTAATCGTCCTTGTCGACGTGCATGCTCACAATACGGTTGTTGAGCAGTCCAGGGGCATCAGGATCACGCAAGGTGGTCCAGCTGGTGAAATCATAACGAAAAAGGCCGAGGCCGCCAAATGTGGAGTTCTGGGCTGCCCATATTTCACCATTGCATATGCCAACCGAAGTTATGTTGCCCGCAGCGTTAAGCGGCGAGTTTCCTGGTGTGAACGTAAGAATTTTGCCATCACTTGTTTCGATAAACAGGCTGTTGTGCAACGCCCACACACGCATGCCCTGTCGCGCTGCAATGGCCCTGATTTCTTCATTGGCGATAAATGGATGCAAAACCCTGGAAATGACAAAGTCTTCGCTGGCGAAAACAGTTGTTATCAGAGAAAAAAAGAATGTCAGCATAGTGAGCAGCCGGCATATTCGCATGATTTGAGACCTCACATATAAAAATAAAGCCCCCATACGGGTATAATACCTGCATGGGGGCTTGAATTCAACAGATTATCGCATGTCAGCGATTGTCGATCGTTCTGGTTCTGAAGCTGGCCGGAAGCACGTTGATGTTGAACTTGAGTTCGCGTGACTCGCCGATGCCACCGTCTTTGGCGCGGTCATAGGCTTTAACCCGGAACTGATACCAGCCGGCAGCGCGAAAGATGTGATAAAAACTGATTTTGGGATCGAATTCGTTGAGTTCGAACTTATCAAGACCACTGCCGTCTTTTACTATCTTGTTGTTGCTTACGATCTGGCCGTCCTGCTCGAATTCGAGATCTTCGAACTTGCCTGTCGGCTGCTGATTCTCATTGAGAGCCTCGATTTCGACCTCGGTTTTGAGAATTCCGCGGAACGGAGTCAGGCTGTCGATGTTGTCGTAAGGAGCTATGCTGAAGCGCATGCGCTGGTCTTCGACCGGAATGCCGTTTTTATCGGGACCTTCGGGATCGGTCGGAAACATCGGCAGTTTTTCCTGAGTACCATCGACCTTGACCACCATCCACTCACTGCCGGTCATATCGATATCGCCGGCAACGCCGTCTTCACCATGATTTTTTACAGTGCCTGATCTTACGTCTTTGCTGACGAGCTGACCACCGGCTTCGATCGCTTCAACCGGCGGAATGCCGATTTTGTGAGTTACGCCGTTGTTCATGTCTTCAGCTTCAACGTTTATCAGAGGTTTGCTGAAGGCAGCGGCATCTTCGACCTTGATCAGAGAGCCGGCCGGGGCAGCATTGCCGCAGCAGTTGGAGACTTCCTGAGTCATCAGACAATCAGGCGGATGGCTCATTGAATCACCATAATAGAGTTCAGCCAGAGTCTTGCGGTTGCTGTCATCGACACCGGCGCTTGCGAGAACTTCACGCTCGGTTCCCGACATCTTTTTGCCGGCAATCGGGGTTGCGCTGTGATCGTTCCATTCTATCGAGTTGGTGGCGAAATGGCGAGGCAGAATGACGCGCTTGCCGGCGACAGTCCAAGAACCACTGGTTACTTCGATGGTCTGACCAGTTGCCGGGTCTGTCTTATTGACCGGTTTTTCGGTGTGCTGTGACGGAATGTTTTCGAGGGCAATCGGGCCGACGATACATCTGCCGAGATGCACTTCGAAGCCGATCGGCGCAAATCTTGTGGCTTCGCGGGAGCCTTCGCTCGAGCTGTCGATGAAGGTTTTCAGTTCCTGCATGGCGTTGCGGGCATCGACGGCGGCCTGCGAAGTTTTGCCGGCAAGTTCATCCATGATGTCAGCGTAGACCGACAATTCGGCAGAACTCTTCTTTTTCCAGGCTTCGTTGAGCTCGTTGGTTCGGGTTACCGGGTCGCCATTCTGGTAGAGGCAGTAGTAGACGACACCCTTTTCCCAGGCTTCGAGAAACTTTCCGGGCCAGCTGTTGGTGTAGCGGTCGGCAATGAATTTGTCACGCTTTTCCTGTGGCTGGTGTTTCCAGTACGGGTGATGTGATTCGTAGTATTCGCGCTCGCGTGAGCTGTAGGCGCGACCGACATAGGGGCCGTAAGCGCCGTTTGATTTGAGAACATAAAAGAACAATACTGCCTGCAGGTCACTGGCGCCATCATAGAACGGATTGGGCAGCTGGTAGAGTTCGTCGGGGCTGAACTGATATTCGAAATTGCTTGTGATTGCTGGCGACTCAGGTTGCAGGTCAGAATTCTCATTCTCATAGGCAACCGTCATCCCATCGGGTCCGCCGTTGTAGCCAAGATATTTGCCAACGACTCCCGGATAAACAGAGCCCTGAGGATTGAGAAAATCCTGCGCGATATCGGGGTATGAGTAGTCTTCGATGTAAACCATGCTGTAATCGGTGAATTCATTGTAGGTTTTGCCATCGATCTCGGCGGTGAGATTCCAGGAGTCTTTGAGCACGTCTGGAATGGGTTTGGTGGTTTTGTTGGCGCCTTCAGGACCGAACTTTACAAAAGCGCTGTCATCAGGTATCGCACCAAGATTGGCAGTGCCGGGAATATCTCCGTCGGGGTTGGCAGTGCCTACGGCAGCCTCAGGATAACCGTTGCCTGAAGTCGATGGAGCTGGAATTTCGGCGCGTTCATAGGTCATGATCATGCCAACCTGCTGCAGAAATCTTGAACCGGCAACGTCGTCACGGCCGCGAATGCCTGAGTCGAATGAGGTAGAGTGTCTGTTGACGAACAGTTTTTTGTCGGGAATATCGCTTTCGCTCTTGGCTCCGGTTGCCATTTCCTTGAAAAATTGGGCATTGACCAGATTTGGGCGCAGAAACGGTGTCCAGACTGCACCGCCGGAAGTGCCGTTTTTGTTGCCGTTGTCGAGATCTTTTTTTCTTTCGTCTGGCTGTTCAAAGAACCAGTGATATTTTACGTTGCGGTAAACATAGAACTTGTTGGAAGATTTTTCTTTGACGATGAAGGGAAACTTGTCTTTGCCGGCGCCAGTATTGCGATAGATTAGAGTGGCATCGGTCAGCATGTTGGCCTTATTCTTGACTACCGGCTGAGGCTCGTACATCGGCATCCAGACAGCTATTTGTGCTTCCGGTTTGTCAGAGTAGCCAGGTACGCGTTCGATGTTCATGCCGTCAGCAAGCGGGCCATCAGCTTCGAACTTTGAATCGAAAGGCCTGATCAGTGACTGCGGAAAATAACTCGATTCTTTGCCGGGGGTTACCTCAACCGCAGATAGTGGCAGGGTTGCGGCCAGGCCGATCAGTAAGAGAAAAACGATACAGAACGGTCTTTGTACATTATTCGATCTCATAACTCCTCCTGAGTTGATGTTGATACCCTCAATTGGTCTTGAGCTGACTCTGAATGAGCGCTTCAAATTCGCGGGCTCTTCTGATACCTTCTTCGTTTTCGTAAAGCCAGCGCTTTATCGCTGGAGCATCTGTAGAATCAGGCATTTTGGCCAGATAGTCCTGAAAATAGCTGTAGGCAAATTCCTGATTGGCCATGGCCCGGTAGACCCGGCTGAAGCGAGGCCGATCGCGAACCAGCAGATTGCCTGGAAACGACTCATGACCTCTGCCAGAATAAAGCTGGCCAAGTCTCAATTTGGCCCGATAGGCGACTTCGTCTTCATACAGCGCGAGCAGGCTGTATATCTGCATGGCTTTTGCCGGGTATTCATCGAGTTCGAGAAAGACTGCCTTCCAGAATTCAACCCTCGGGTCGCCCTTCACTATGCTCTCGCATTTTGTCAGGTGCAGATTGGCCCGGTAATCGCCGCCACGCGCCAGAATTTCGAGCAGTCCGAGGTTAACGTCAAAACTGTCCGGGTTCATTTCGTAGGCAAGATTGAACATTACCAGAGCGAAGCCGGTATTGTCATTTTTGAGGTAGGCCTTGCCAAGACTTACCAGCGGGAGAAAGCTGTCTGGCCATTGCGCCCGGGCTTTTTGCAGAATCTCTATTGCTTTGGCAAACTGATTCATACGCTGATAGACATCGCCAAGACCAAGATAAGCCATCATGCTGTTCGAATCGAGCTTAATCGCCTTTTCGTAGTCTTTTACCGCCTGCTGGTATTTTTTGTTTTCGGTTGCCAGCTGGGCTGAAAGAATCAGCAGATCTACGTTTTCCGATTCTTTTTTGAGTAAAGGCGAGAGTATGGTCTCGGCCTTTGCCAGATCGGGTTTGCCTGCGTATATGCATGCTCTGGCCCAGGCAGTCTGTTGCTTAATCGTCAGGTCGGTTTTTCCGGCCTTTTCGAGAGCAGCGTAGACGCGCATCGCTTTTTGATAATAGCTGCTGCCGACAAGTTCAAGAATATCGGCCGTCCTGACCAGCAGTTCGATATTGTCAGGTTCGACGTCAACTGCGGCCAGAAGCTCATCTGCCGCTGCCTGAGTATGGCCGGTGTCTATGTGCATCATTGCCTTGCGGTAACTGTTGCGTGCTCTCTGGTCCTTCAGGCTGGCAAGATCGTAAACATTTTTTTCGCTGTCGGCAGGCTGTTGTTGCGGAGCAGCTGGTTCGGGTTGCTTGTCGGCAGGCTGTTTTTCGACCGGCGGCTTTTCTGCCGGCTGCTTTGTCGATGTCTCGTCTTTTGTTCCGGCAGTTACGGTGGTGGTGACCGGTTCTTCTACCGCAGCACTGAAATCTGTCTCAGGTGCTTTGCTGTCGTGTTCTGTAACAGGCCTGGATGTCTGCGAGAGTTCACGCAGTTTTTTGGCGCGCTCGAGTGCCTTGTCAGCAAGATCGATACGTCCGAGTTTTCGCAAAGAAACGCTGAAGAGATACCAGGCTTCGGCATGCCGCGGGTGATCTTTCATTTCGTCTTTTCGCTGAGTCAGAAGCTTGTTGAAAAGCTCTGCCGACATCTGAAACTTGCCGGTCTGTATCAGCGCTTTGCCCGATTCTATGTTCAGTTCAATGTCGTCGCCGGCAAACCCTGCATATGAAGCGAAGGTAAACAGGCCGGCAAGCACCATTACGGAAAATTTTGCCACCTTCATCACTTGTTCTCCTCAAGACCATTGTCGCTGAAAAAATATTTCAGGGAAAAGTTTGTACCGTTATCTGATACATAGATTTTACCATCAGTCGTGCCAATAAAACATCTGTTTTTTCCATCTGCTGCTGCGCATTTTGCGTTGGCAATCGAAATGTCAGACCTTTGAATTCTGTCGTCTGTTATCTGCCAGATACTCTTGTCGCCGATTATAAGTGTTTGCTGGCCGGTCGGGAGTATAAAATGAATCATTCCGTCTATTGCCGGTATTCTTGTTGGTTCCCGGCCTGGCTTCAATTCGTAGAGTCCGTGTCTGGTGGTTGCGATGAGAAGGCGATCCTTATCGATCGCCAGATGGTTCACTCCGCGGTTCAACTGACCGTATTGCGGTCGCCATTCAGATATCTCCAGGCCGGTCGAATAGAGGCCGGTAGAAGTTCCCAGCCAGAGTTGGTTCTGCCATTCGATAATCGAGTTGACCCAGGCGAGGTTTACCGGCTGTGTGGGACTGACCGGAGTCCAGCGGTTGCCTTTCAGGTAAGCGCTGCCGCTGCCTACAGAGCCGATTAAAATGCTTCCCGAGGCGGTTCTGGTCAGCGCGTGCAGTTTGCTGAAGCCTTCGTGCTGCACAATATGTACGATCTGATCAGTATTGGTGTTAATTCTGATACACCCGCCGCCGGCGGTGGCAACCCACAGGCTGTTGCCGTCAAACAACAGATTGTTGATCATTGGATATGGCTGTTGAAGGGTGTCATCGTAGAATCTGGTGATCTTCTCTTCGTCAATCACCCACAGACCTCTGCCAAAACTGGCTACCCAGATTCGCCCCCGCTGGTCAAAAGCAATGCTGCGAACGGTCGCATCGTGATTGGCAAATTTTGTCTCTGCGGCGGCTGTTCTGCACTGACACAAAAGAGCTGGCAGCAGAACTGATGTCATCGCCAGTGTTATAACCAGAAATCGTTTTCCGGATGCCGTCATTTCGACATGCCCTCTCTGAAATGAATCATGGTGCAGCTGCTTTCGCTCAGATTTCTGCTTTCCGTACATCTATACGATCAGATGTTAACTAAAGTTACATCGAATTGAAAACTATCTGGCAATACTTGGCAAAAATGCTGCACAATAAATCAGGCATACGAACAGATCCAGCTCTGACTGCTGGATTTGTGCATCGTGACTGTAGATTCTTCTTACAGGCAGTGACGGCAAAGAAAGTTGCCCGACCATAATAAATGATTGAGTTTTTCTGATGTTTTATGTATCTTGACAGTGGCCGGGGGGTATGCTAGTATTTGCTACCCTGATCATATCCGGGGAATAGCGTCTATTCCTCATCATTCGGAGGCATTTTATGCAATTTGTTATCAAAGGCAAAAATCTTCAGCTTACTGATGCGCTCAAAGACTACGCAGAAAAGAAGTTGACGACAATCACCAAATACTTCGACCACATCGTCGAAGTCGATGTTACCCTTTCTGTAAAAGATTCAAAAGATCTCAGTCGCAGCAGAGTTTGCGAAGTTACCGTGTGGGCAAAGTCTATCGGCAACCCGATTCACGGCAAATCAGCTTCCGAAGACCTTTATGCTTCAATCGACATGGTCGCCGAGAAAATCGAGCGCCAGGTCAAGAAGTTCAAGGAAAAGATCACCGGCCGCCGCAGAAGCAACAAGGGTGCCGACAAGCAGGCAACTCACAGCGTACTGTCGTTTGGCGAAGATTTTGCCAGCCGCACCGAACAGGCACCCGAAGAAAACAAGCCCAAAATCGTTCGCAGCGGCACTTTCCCGATGCGCCCGATGTTCTCTGACGAAGCCGCCGAACAGCTCGACCTGTTCAACCAGGACTTCTTCGTTTTCTCCAATGCCGAAACCAACAGAATCAACGTGATTTATCGTCGCAGCGATGGTAACTTCGGCCTTATCGAGCCCGAATACTAAACGATAACCAACCCCTGACCGGGATGCAGGAGGAGTTTTGGAACTAAGCGAATTTATATCACCCCAGCTTACCAAGTTGGAATTGAGTTCCACCACCAAGCTCGATGCCATTAAAGAGCTTATCGATATGCTCGATACTGCCGGCTATCTCACCGATGCCGACGCTTTTCTGAAATCTGTCCTCGAAAGAGAAAAAGTCGGTTCTACCGGCATTGGCAAAGGTATTGCCATTCCTCATTCGCGCACGGCAACCGTCAGAGAAGTAGTTGTTGCAATTGGCCGGTCGAGCACCGGCATAGAGTTCGAAGCACTGGATAACCGCCCGGTGCATCTGGTATTTCTGATCGCAGCTCCGATCGAGTCGGGCGGCCTTTATCTCAAGGCGCTGGCAAGATTGTCGAGACTTCTGCGCTACCAGGAATTCAGAACCGAACTTATGGAAGCCGAGTCGGTAGATGAAGTTATCAAGATTATCTCTGCCGAAGAGAAATAGTTCAATGGCGATGTTCTCGCCTTAACAGGCTTGAACAGCAGCTGATCGTGTTTTTCTGGCGCGCGCCTTTACCGGGGCCGCGCCTTCTATGTTGAAAGGGGCCACAGCATGTTCGAATGGCTGTATAAATTCATCAGATTTTTCATTCCAGATTTCAATGCCCGTGAACTGGCGAGGCTCGATGACACTCTCGAAGAAGTAAATGCTCTTGAAGAGCATTTCAAGGGTCTTTCCAACGAAGAACTGGCCGGCATGACTCTGAAGTTCCGGCAGCAGCTGTTCGAAGGCAAGTCAATAGATGACATCAAGGCCGAAGCCTTTGCGGTTGTACGCGAGGCCGCCCGGCGTGTTCTGAACATGCGCCATTATGATGTGCAGATTCTCGGTGGTCTCGCCCTGCACGAGGGCCGCATCGTCGAAATGAAAACCGGTGAAGGTAAAACTCTGGTCGCCACGCTGCCGCTTTATCTCAACGCTCTCGAACTGAACCCTGAATGGGTTGAACTCGCTGAAGAAGAATTCAAAGACAAAGCGGTCGAGTTCAAACCGCTGATGAACGATAATGGCCTGATGGTGCCGGTTGGCCGTGGTGCTCTGCTGGTAACGGTCAACGATTACCTCGCCCGCCGCGACTCAGAATGGATGGGCCGGGTCTATAAATTTCTCGGCCTCAGCGTCGGTCTGAACGTGCATGGCCTTAACTCCGAAGAAAAGCGCGCCGCTTATGCTGCCGACATAACTTACGGTACCAACAACGAATTCGGCTTCGACTACCTGCGCGACAACATGGCTCTAAGCCTTGCTGACTGCGTGCAGCGCAGTGAATACAACTACTCGATCGTCGACGAAGTCGACTCGATTCTTATCGATGAGGCGAGAACGCCGCTGATTATTTCTGGTCCGGCTGAAAAGGCGACTTCGCTCTATTTCATTTTCGCCAAGGTCGCCCGTGAAATTCTCAAGCCAGAGGTCGATTATATAATCGACGAAAAGCATCATGGCGTTTCGGTTACCGAAACCGGTATTGCCAAGGTCGAAAAAGCACTGGGCATCGAGAATCTTTACGACAACAACAACATGGATCACGTGCATCATCTGCAGAATGCGCTCAAGGCAAAGCACTTTTTCCATCGCGATAAAGAATACATCGTCAGACCGCGTGAAGACGGCCGCGGTCAGGAAGTCGTGATTGTCGACGAATTCACCGGCCGCCTGATGTTCGGGCGCCGATATTCTGACGGTCTGCATCAGGCTATTGAAGCCAAAGAAGGCGTGCCGATTCAGCAGGAAAACCAGACCCTTGCTTCGATCACCTTTCAGAACTATTTCCGCCTCTATCGCAAACTCGCTGGTATGACCGGTACCGCTGAGACTGAAGCCAAAGAATTCAAGGAAATCTATAAGTGCGAAGTCGTGGTCATCCCGCCGAACAAACCGTGCGTGCGCCAGGATCTCGCCGATGTCATCTACAAGACGGTCGCCGAGAAATTCGAGGCGATTGTCGAACACATTATCGAAATCAATGAGAGCAGACAGCCTGTGCTGGTCGGAACAATCTCGATCGAAAAGAGCGAGCTGATCGCTGCCATGCTGCGCAAACGCGGCATCGAATGCCAGGTGCTCAACGCCAAGTATCATGAAAAAGAAGCCGAGATCGTTGCTCAGGCCGGGCGCGAAGGCAGCATAACCATAGCTACCAACATGGCTGGTCGTGGTACTGACATTCTTCTTGGCGGTAATCCCGAAATGCTGGCCAAAGACGAACTCGGCCACAGCGAAGGCGAAGAATACCTTGCAGCTGTCGCCAGATACCGGCAGCAGTGCGAGGCCGAAAAACAGCGGGTTATCGAAGCCGGTGGTCTGTTCATTCTTGGTACAGAACGCCATGAATCGCGCCGTATCGACAACCAGCTGCGTGGTCGCGCCGGCCGTCAGGGCGATCCGGGCGCCAGCCAGTTCTATCTGTCACTCGAAGACGATCTCATGCGCCTGTTTGGTTCGGTCAACATCGCCGGCTGGATGGAAAAGCTCGGCTGGGAAAAGGGGGAACCGATAGAACACCCCTGGATCTCGAAGTCGATCGAAAGTGCTCAACGCAAGGTTGAAGCTTACCATTTCGATGTGCGCAAGCACGTTCTCAAATACGACGACGTCATGAATCAGCAGCGTACTGTGATTTATCAGGAACGCCGCAAGGCTCTCGAACAGGAACATATTTACGACGACCTTCTGTCGATGATCGACGAAGTCATCGAAGACGCGGTTGGTAACGCCCTCAACCCCGAAGTCGATCCTGATGATTACGATTACAATGCGCTGGCTGACCAGCTCAAGAAGATTTTTCCGATCGATGCTGAGGGCGGGGACCCGCACAAGGCACAGCCTGGTCAGCTCTGCTCATATTCGCGCGAGGAGCTGATCAACGAATTGCGCCGCCGGGCACTTGACAAGCTGGCGGCCAAACGGGCTGAGCTTGGCGAACAGGACTTTTTCAGCATGCAGAAATTCCTGCTGCTGCAGATTGTCGACAGCAAGTGGAAAGACCATCTGCACAACATGGATAACCTTCAGGACGGTATTCACCTGCGCTCGTGGGGTCAGCGCGACCCGCTGGTCGAATACAAGATCGAAGGCTTTCAGATGTTTCAGAACATGATCGACAGCATCAAGGAAGACCTGTTGTATTACATGTACCGCGTGTCCTATTCACGGGCGGAAGAACGCGAAGCCCAGGAAAAGAAGGAACAGGAAGTCTACTATAACCGCGGTGACGAAGCAGAAGAAAAGCCGAAAGCACCGGTTCGTGCCGACGACTCGGTCGATCGCAACGCTCCGTGCCCCTGTGGCAGTGGCAAGAAATACAAGAAGTGCTGCGGCCGATGAACGGCTGACTCTCGATCTGCCTGCTCTGCAGCCTGATGCAATTTTGCCGGGCTGGTTGTATAATGTCTGTACATCTCTGGTTACGGATAGGATTTGTATGTTGCGCATCAGGCAAAAACGGGCAGCTGTCTCTCTTGTAGAAGTAATGATCGCAATGGCGATTTTGTCGACGCTTGCGCTGCCGATGGGAATGTTTCTGGTTGAGCAGATGCGTGGCAGTTCGCAGCTAGGCGACTATTACCAGATTCTCAATCTGCTCGAAGAGAAGCTCGAAATTGCCCTTGAAATGCGATTTCAGGATATTCCGGTCGGTGAAATCAAAGATATGCTGGTTGAGTCAGAGGGCAGTCGCGGTCTTGATCTGCGCCCGGCCGAAGTTGCCCGCAATCTTGTGACTTTTCGAATGCGCAGCGAATTGCTGCCGGTAAGTCTGTCGGCACTTAAAAGTGCGGCATCGAGTGAATTGCAGTCGATAGTCGCTGAAGATGGCATGAAAAGAATCGAGATTTTTGCAGAATGGGGCGAAAAGCGACAGCACAGTCTCAATCTTGTCGCTTACCGGGCTAATCTGTGAAAAAACACTTGTTTAACCGCAGAAAGGGGTTGGCTTTACCAATCATACTGGGACTGGTAATGTTTCTGGCCATCTGGATCGGCTCGCTGGCCTGGTCGATGACCAACGCCCGCAGTCGTTTTCAGCAGGTTCACAAGGCCCGCAAGGCCTATTTTATGGCACGTTCTGGACTGCAGCATTTTATGTTCAAACTTAAAATCCTGCAGAGACAGGGGTTTGAGTCGATGCGTGCGCTTGAGCAGGCCAATGAAGATGAAAAAAAAGTTCTCTATTCTGTCTTTTTACAGGATATAATAGTACCGCCGGATAATTCGTATTCAGGCGAACGTTATGATTACCGGGTCAAGGTATTCAATATCGAATCGGTTGATTACGACAATTCCCGCATTACCATGCAGGTCGAGACTGAAGGCAGTTTCGGCGGGCAGAAGAACAGTATCAGCAGGCTTATCCGTGTCAGCAGATAAGCATTAATTTCAGGAGGTATAAACCGTGGATTTCGAAGTAGTCGAAAAAATACGCGAAATGAAAACCCGGCTCTCCGGCATCGGGAGCCATCTTTGACCTGCCCAATAAAAGGCTGGAAATCGAAGAACTTGAGTCGACGACACTGAACCCCAATTTCTGGAACGACCGTAACCGGGCCCAGGCGATCAGTCAAAAAATCGCCGATCTCAAAAAGTCCTGTGACACTTACGAGTCGGTGCAGAAAGAATTCAACGATACCGTCGAACTGATGGAACTGGCTGAAGCAGAAAATGACGATGCCATGTTCCACCAGCTCTATTCACAGCTCGACCCGATAAGCCATCGTATTGACGGTCTCGAACTGACCACCTTTCTGTCTGAACCTTATGATAATTCAGATACTTACCTGTCGATCAAGCCGGGCGCCGGTGGCACTGAATCGAGTGACTGGGCCTCGATGCTTTATCGAATGTACCTGCGCTATATCGAGAGTGCCGGCTTTAAATACGAAGTGCTCGATCTGCAGGATGAAGAGCATGGCATTAAATCTGCTACTGTAAAGGTCAGGGGGCCATATGCCTACGGCTATCTGAAAGGCGAAAAGGGCGTTCATCGTCTTGTGCGCATTTCGCCGTTCGATTCGAACGCGCGACGGCACACCAGCTTCACTGCTGTAGATGTTCTGCCGGTTCTGCCAGATGATGTCGATGTCGAGATCAGAGATGACGATCTCAAACTCGATTTCTTCAGAAGCTCAGGCGCCGGCGGTCAGCACGTCAACAAAACGAGCAGTGCTGTGCGCATAACCCATATGCCGACGGGTATCGTAGTTGCCTGCCAGATCGAGCGCAGTCAACACCAGAACCGCGAAGTTGCGCTGGGTATGCTCAAGGCGAAACTGTATGAACTGCAGCAGCGCGAAAAGCAGAAGGAAATCAAGAATCTGCAGGGCGACATGAAAAATATCGCCTGGGGCAGCCAGATTCGTTCTTACGTTTTTTGTCCTTACACTCTGGTCAAAGATCTACGCACCGGTGAGCAGACCTCTGATGTGCGCCGGGTAATGGATGGTGATCTTGAGCCTTTCATCAAGGCTTATCTTAACTGGCACGCTAACGGCGAAAAACCTCTTAACATAAGCGAAGCCGAGTGAGGAGCTGATTATGAAGCTGAGCAGGCGTATTCTGAACGGTATGCGGCGCGGCAGCGCAATGTTTCTGCTGATGACCGTTGTCGGCGTTCTCTACATCTTTGGTATGCTGCTGATCAACTACATGACGCAGGAGCGTACGCAAACCGCCAAGCTCGGCGAAAATCTGCAGGCTTTCTGCCTGGCTGAGGCCGCGATCGAAAAGGCAATGCTCAAGATGCGCGAGCTTTTCAACGAAAAGCTGCTGTCTGACGAGGGTGAGGTTAACGACGACATCCTCTCTCTGCTCGACATCGACCGCGCCGAAAACTTCAGCCTGCGCGTCAAAATCCAGGATGGCGAAGTTATCGAAGGCGGTAGTGCCGAGGTGCTGGTCGAAGTCAACAACCTGCGTCTCACCCCTTTCAAAACCTATATTGATGAGTATGAAGACGTTCCGCCTTCGCTCAAGGTTTATCGCAAGGAAAACCGCGACACTTACGCCGACAAGGCGCTGGGTGGCTGGGAAGGCCTGCTGCGCTTCGAAGCGGTCGGCAAATACCGCAACGCCGAGAAGAAGCTCGAAGTGATTCGCGAACTCAAGGTGACCGATCTGACGCCGCCCGCCGAGAATTATACGCTATTCGTGGCCAGTCGCAAAGATGAATATCTACGCCACGGCGAATTCAGATGCCGTAACTGGAGCATCGTGCGAGACCTCAAGGCTTTGATCGACGACCTTGCGATGAAGACCAAGAACGCGTTTCAGGAAACTCTCGGTAACACAGCCAGCGACTACTTCTGGGAACCGAATATGGCAAGCAACGTCAGCTTTGAGGGCGAGATCAAAGTCAGAATTCTCAAGGTCATCCGCAAGCTGGTCATGTCGGTATCTGACCTCAAGGTCAAGGATTTCGTCGATCTGTCGATCGGCAAACTGCACCCATATCTGTGGGGCAAGATTCGCACCAATGGCCGGCTGCATGTATATCTGCCGTTTTTTGCCGCTGACGATATCATCAATTATTTCGAAGATAACTCGATTTTCTCGCATCAGCGGCCTGAAATCGGCTATCTCTTCTGCAACAATCAGCTGCACGACCCTTATCTGAGCAAATATACCTACTACGAGGGCGAAATCATCAGATACTATCAGAAGCTGAAGCCATACGTTCTCGGCATTACCGAGACGCCTTATCCGAGCTCTGACCCTTATACCATCAACACCAAGTTTGACTTTGTTTCGCGCAACCCCGATAAGCTTGAGCCCATGCAGCTCGACCGCATAAAAAAGAATGCCAAGGATTACTGTCACGAATTTATCGAAAAAGACCTCATACTTGAAGGAACCTATTCAAAGCCAGCAACCATCATGGGGCTGATATTCGTGCAGGGCAATCTTTACATTGGCGGCCGCATTTCCGGCAAAGCCATGATCGTGGCCAATGGCGACATTATCATAACCGACAACGTCGTTCAGGACAGTGCCGCTTCGTTTTTGTCTCTGGTTTCGCTCGGCGGTTCGGTAAAATTTGCACGTGAGCTCAAAGATGCCAAAATCGAAGCCGCCATATATGCCAAAGACAGCATAGTTGGCGGCGAACAGCTGAATATCTTCGGTAATCTGGCCGTCGACTCGCTGAATCGTCAGAAAGGCGAAGAAGGTGCTTTGATCATGCCGAAAAAGGTGTTGATCAATTATGATTCGAAGCTCAAAAGCGAAGTTGGCAGCAACGTCTGCTTCAACATCTCAGATCTGATTACGACCATGCGTGATCTCTGACCGGTTCAGTCCGGGTAGGCTGAGATGAATTCGAACGAAGGCATGCGCACCAGCTGGCCGAGATCATTGATGATGTCGTAGAACTTCCAGTCGGTGGTGCCGTTGAAGGTAATCATCTGTCCTTCGCGGGCAAATGGCGGAAAACCGCCGCGCCTGGTTGCCAGCAGAAAAGTCGGCTGGTTGTTGAAGTGGCTGTTGAGGCGATAATCGTTGCGATCGCGACTCATCGCGTCGAGTTCGTCCTGGCTGAGTTCTTTGATCATCAGCAGAAAATCGCGGCCATGCCGGGTGATCTTGCGGGCAATGTAGCCGCGCCATTCAACCGTTATCGGGCCGGTAAAGCGGGTTTTGAAGTTGATGTCGTTGAGCTGCCAGTATTGCAGGTTGGTGCCGGCGAAATTGCCACGGGTAGTTGTAAAGCCTTCGCGGGCTGGGCGTTGCTTTTCTTCGGCTTCACGTATTTTAAAACGGGCGACTTCGAGTTTTCTCACCGCATCGCGGCGCGAATTTTCGTTCAGGTTACCGGTTTCGAGTGCCTGACTGAACAGGTTGGCGGCTTCTTCGAATTTGTTGGTAGTGAACGCATGATTGCCGCGCAGATAAAGATCGTTAGCCAGATTGCCGGCTGATTCACTCAGACGCATCTGCAGATTGGGATTGCCAGGATTCATGGCATTGGCGCGGGCGTAATATTCTTTGGCTTTTTCGGGGCTGCCCATGGTTTCGTAGACACGAGCCATTTCGAGAGCTACCGAAGCCTGGGGTTTAACGACGTAGTAGATCTGATAGTTCTTGATCGCGTCTTCGAGCAGATTAACCCGGGCATAGTTGCGACCAAGCAGATAGTAGGCATCGTAGAATTTGTCATCGACGCGCAGGCACTCTTCAAGATGCTTGATCGATGCGAAAAGATCGCCTTTTACGCTTAATGCTTTGCCTATGAGAAAATGTGCGCGCGGGCTGTCGGGGTTGCTCTGCAGTATGTTTTCGAGCGCAGCGACGGCTTCATCGGTTTTGCCGCTGTCGAGCAGGTTTTCGGCACGTTGTTCACCAGCCGGTTTTGACGCCTGGGCAGTCGCTCTGAGGGGTAATGGTGGCAGCTTCAAATCCTGGATGCTGACCCGGCCAGTAGACTGTATCGGAGGCAGAGTCGGGGTTGCCGGCTGAGTAACGACTCTGGCCGTCTGGGTTGGTGGCACCGGGCGCGGTTGAGCCGTCTGCGGTGCTGGTTGCTGTGTGATGACACGTGCCGGCTGAGTCTGTTGCGGCGGTTCGTAGCGAACTACCGGAGCTGGCATTGATTGCTGGGGCTGTGCTTGTTGTGCCGGCGTCTCAGTCTGGGCGCTATAAGCTCTGATGCGCTTCAGTTCGACCGTGCATCTGGCGATGCCACGCCGGGCAGCGACCATCGAGGTGTCGAGCGAAGCGGCAAGGCGGTATTCCTTGAGAGCTTCTTCAAAATTACCGGTGAGTTCGAAAAGACGACCAAGATTGAAATGTACTCCGGGATGTCGAGGAGACTGCTCATATGCCTGTTTCAAAGCCTGGTGCGCCTGTTTGTAGCGCTGCTGATAGATATGATTGACTGCTTCTTCGACGAGAATATTGGTATTGTCGAAAGCCAGAAGCGGCAGGCTGCCGGCAGCGGCCAGTGCGGCCGAAAGCAGCAGGGTTTTTAACTTGCCCGGATATTTCATTGGCAACGTCCTTTAAACTTGATCAGGCTTTTTTGACTAGCCTTCTGATTATATGCTATTATCGTTTTTGAAACAAACCTGATGGAGGTCGGCATGTCTATTTTTCGTTTTGTCTGGTGGGCAGTCATAATCAGTATCTGTGCTTTTGCCGGTTACATCTACGGCTATCTCGCCGAGTAACCTGCGCTGACATCGACCCGGTGTGCCTCTAAGGGCCTGATCTACAGGCTCTTTTAATGAGGCGGTGCCGGGTTTTATTCTGTTCTGGTCAGGCGATTGAATTTGCCGTGCTTTTTCAGCAGTTCGATGTACTCGGCCTGCAGCTCGGCTACCCCGAACAACGCGGCGGTGAGAAAATCTTCGCGGCTGTAACCGTGCCGGCGTGTGAGCTCACTGAAACTCTGACCCTCAGCGAGCTGGTCAAGAATTTTCTCAGAGGTCGTCAAAGTTCTGGCCATTTTTTTCTCCTGCATAGAATATTCTTAAATAAAATATCGGCAATATGCAACCGGTTGGCCTGTATTTTTAGTTATTATTGTCAGGCGCCTGTGATATTATCAGAACCTGAAAAACTAAACCAAGCATGGAGGAGCCCATGGCACTCACACTCTACAATTCAATCAACCGCCAGAAAGAAGAATTCGTGCCGCTAGAGCCCGGTCATGTCGGCATCTATGTCTGCGGTCCGACGGTATATGGCCCGCCGCACCTCGGTCATGCCAAGAGCTATATCACCTTCGACGTTCTGGTAAAGCACCTTCGCCAGTCAGGCTTCAAGGTTCGCTATGTACAGAATATCACTGATGTCGGTCACCTTACCGACGATGCCGATGCCGGCGAAGACAAGATACAGCGCCAGGCCCGTCTCGATCAGGTTCATCCCTGGGAGATCGTTGACAAATGGACGCGGCAATACATGAACGATATGGAAAAGTTGCGCGTCGCTCACCCGAACTTCTATGTGCGTGCCAGTCAGCATATTGGCGAGCAGATCGAAGCAGTGCAGAAACTGGTCGAAAAAGGCCATGCTTACGTGGTTGACGGCAATGTCTATTATGATGTTGAGTCGTTTCCCGAATATGGCAAGCTTTCCGGGCGCCGCCTCGAAGAGCAGAAAGAAGCGGTGCGCGTCGAATCACGCAGCGACAAAAAAAATCCGCGCGACTTCGCACTCTGGAAAAGAGCCGAGCCCGGCCACATTCTTAAATGGAACTCACCCTGGGGCCCCGGCTACCCTGGCTGGCACATTGAATGCTCGGTAATGGCCACCAAATATCTCGGCGACACTTTCGATATTCATGGCGGCGGGCTCGAAAACAAGTTTCCGCACCATGAATGTGAAATCGCTCAGTCTGAAGCGCTCAATGGCGTTCCATTCTGCCGCTACTGGGTTCACAATAACATGGTTACCGTCGATGGTATCAAAATGGGCAAGTCGCTGGGCAACTTCAAGACCTGTGAAGATCTTCTGGCCAGGCACTCACCAGAGGCTCTGCGCGCTTTCGTGCTCACCACCCATTATCGCTCGCCATCCAACTATACTGAAGAAGCAATTTCGGCGGCAGCCAGCGGTCTTGGCCGTCTGGCCCAGCTGCAGACAGCTCTGCTGGAAATCATCGAGAAAAATGTCAGTGCCGGGGCAGCTGATAATGAAGCCGAAAAGCTTTGCAGCGAAGTCGATGCAAAAATTCGTGAGCGCCTCGACGACGATATCGACACACCAGGCGCAATTGCCGGGTTATACAGCTTTGTAACCGAAGTTAACCGTTTTATCGGCGCCAGTGCCCTGTCAGCGAATACGGCAAAACTTATTTTGTCGATTATTCAGAAATGGGGTGGAGATGTTCTCGGCATTTTGCCTCCGGCAGCCGGTAAAAATGAGGATGTTGATATAGCACCCGTGATGCAGATGCTCATCGAACTGCGCCAGGAAATGAAAGCCGCCAAAAAATACGACGTAGCCGATGCGATTCGCAACCGTCTTAAAGATGCGGGCATTCTGATCGAAGACACCCGCGATGGGGCCCGCTGGAAGCGGATTTAACCGTGGAAGTCAACAAAACACAGTTTGGTGGCTCAGACAGCTTCAATCTCGGCAGTCCCTGGAACGCTGATGAAGTGGCACATCTGCCTGCCCGCACTCTTGCCTATATTGGCGATGCCGTGTATGACCTGGGTCTGCGTCTTGCCCACGTGCGCAGTGGTATCGACAACGCCGGCCGTCTGCATGATTCGCTGGTCGGGCATGTGAATTCATCAGCTCAGGCAAAGATCTTCGACATGATATTCGCCGAACTCGACGAAAACGAGCAGCAGATGGTAAAAACCTGGCGTAATGCCAAGACTCCGGCGCGTTATGGCTCTGGCACCCGGGCAGAATATGCTCGTGCTACCGCTCTCGAGGCCTGGGTGGCCTGGCTGTTTCTGACCGGCCAGAAAGAGCGTCTTCAGAAATTGTTCGAACTCATTAGCGGCCAGGTTCACGCAACCGGCCAGACCGACTGAAACAGGAAGAAACAGTATGAATAAAAGACCGGGTGGCTCAAAGGATTTTGGCAGACGGGGTGATTTCGCAAAAAAGCATGGTCGTGATGACAAGCGCCAGGATCGGCCTGATCGGCCGGCGCGTGGTCCAGGAAAGGAACAGCGCGATAATAACGACCGGCCTGACCGCAGTGGAAGACCTGAGCGGCCAGCCCGCCCAGACCGCGCCGGCAGACCAGAGAGGCCTGGCAGACAAGATCGTTCTGGTCGTCCTGGTCGTTTTGACCGAACCGATCGCTCAGACAGACCTGATTATGCTGACAGGCCAGATCGGCAAGGCGCTCCTGAACGCAAGAATTTTCGCAGAGGTCCTGAACGGCAGGATGGCCGTAACCGCCCGCAACGTCAGGACTGGCAGGATCGCCCGGCCCGTCCGTCTCAAAAGTCGGCCGAAAAGAGTTTTGACAGGCGTGACAATGAGCATTCCGCCGCGCCGGCTGAAGATGAACGCCTGATCATAAAGGGGCGGCACGAAGTGCTGCAGGCTCTTGAGGGCGGCCAGACCATCGACTCGGTGGTAATTTCGACAGCCGTCAAGGGGCCGGTTGGTGGCCAGATTCGCGAACTGGCTTCGCATCGGCATATTCCGGTTAAAGAGCTTGGCCCCGATCTGTTCGAGCGCAAATTTGGCGCAAAGAGCCAGGGTGTTGCCGCGATCGGCGGCGTTTTTGAATATTGTGAGCTGGCTGATCTCATCGACCGTCTGCCGCAGGGGCGACGCATACTGGTTGCGCTCAACCATGTCGAAGATCCGCGAAATCTTGGTGCTATCGTGCGCACTGTCGAGGCTTCCGGCTGTGGTGGCGTTATCATACCAAAGCACCGCGCGGCCGGCATGACCGAATGGGCGATACGTACGGCTCAGGGCGCGGCGGCGCACCTGCCGGTTGCCCGTGTCAATAACATGGGCACAGCTCTTGAGCAGCTTAAAGAATCAGGTTTCTGGGTTGTCGGTCTTGAGGGCAGCGCTGAAAAAAAATATGACGAGCTGATGTACAATAGCGACGTCGTTCTTGTGGCCGGAGGCGAAGATGCGGGGTTGGGCGAAAGAATTCAGCGGGTTTGCGATGATCTGGTGGCGATTCCGCTGATCGGCAAAACCCCTTCTTTAAACGTCTCAGTCAGCACTGCCGTGGTTTTGTACGAAATTTTGCGCCAGCGACGGTTTTTTCAAAAATAATTCAAAAAACAGTTGACATTAAACTGCAACTGCTTTATAATCGCTCAATACCGTTAGCACGGTACAGTTCTTTTTGAACTGGTAGCCGCCGGCGTAGCTCAATTGGCAGAGCAGCTGACTTGTAATCAGCAGGTTGCGGGTTCGAGTCCCATCGCCGGCTTGGCAGACGGAGAGATGCCCGAGTGGCTAAAGGGGGCAGACTGTAAATCTGTTGGCTAGCGCCTACGCTGGTTCAAATCCAGCTCTCTCCAGTGAAGTGCCCGTGTAGCTCAGACGGTAGAGCACTTGCATGGTAAGCAAGAGGTCACCGGTTCAATCCCGGTCGCGGGCTTTTAATTGTGTCTTGGGTCGCATTACGATTTCCCATAATTTCTCAGGAGGACAGCCAAATGGCAAAGGAAACTTTTACCAGAACCAAACCGCACGTTAACGTTGGAACCATCGGTCACATTGACCATGGCAAAACTACGCTTACCGCTGCAATCACCATGACATCAGCTCAGGCTGGTGGAGCTAAAGTTATGAACTATGCAGACATCGACTCAGCTCCTGAAGAAAAAGCACGTGGTATTACGATCAACACCGCCCATGTTGAATATGAAAGCCCCAAGCGCCACTATGCTCACGTCGATTGTCCAGGCCACGCCGACTACATCAAGAACATGATCACCGGCGCCGCTCAGATGGACGGAGCGATTCTGGTTGTCGCAGCTACTGATGGTCCGATGCCACAGACCCGTGAACACATCCTTCTGGCCCGCCAGGTTGGCGTTCCCAAGATTATCGTTTTCCTCAACAAGTGTGACCTGGTTGACGACGAAGAACTGCTTGACCTGGTTGAATTCGAAGTTCGCGACCTGCTCAGCAAGTATGAATTCCCCGGCGACGACACACCGATTATCCGCGGTTCAGCTACCAAGGCTGTCGCTGCTAACGGCACCGGCCCCGACTGCGAATGCATTCACAAGCTGCTCGCTACTCTCGACGAATACATCCCGGAACCGGAACGCGCTCTTGACAAGCCCTTCCTGCTCCCGATCGAAGACGTATTCACCATCACCGGTCGCGGCACCGTCGTAACCGGTCGTATCGAACGCGGCATCATCAAGGTCGGCGAAAAGGTCGAACTGGTTGGTATCAAAGAAACCCGCGAAACCACCGTTACCGGCGTCGAAATGTTCCGCAAACTGCTTGATCAGGGTCAGGCCGGCGACAACGTTGGTCTCCTGCTCCGCGGTATTGAAAAGAATGATGTTGAACGCGGCATGGTTCTTGCCAAGCCCGGCACCATCAAACCCCACAAGAAATTCCACTCACAGGTTTACGTTCTGAGCAAGGAAGAAGGCGGACGCCACAAACCTTTCTTCTCAGGCTACAGACCCCAGTTCTACTTCAGAACCACTGACGTTACTGGCGTTGTGGAACTTGGCGAAGGCAAAGAAATGATCATGCCCGGCGATCGCGCTGAATTCCAGTGCGAACTGATCACTCCGATCGCCTGCGAAGAAGGTCTCCGCTTCGCAATCCGTGAAGGCGGCCGCACTATCGGCGCTGGCGTCGTCACCAAGATCATCGAATAAGTATGTAAGTTTCGGGGGCGGAACTTTTCCGCCCCCTGCTAATCTTTAACAAGCCGACCCTGTCGGCTTTTTTAAGCGAGGTACTGTTATGCGAGAAAAGATCACCCTGGTTTGCAGCAGCTGCAAACGCAAAAACTACATGTCAATGAAAAACAAGCGTAACGACCCCGACCGCATCGAACTGAGCAAGTATTGCAGCGCCGAGCGCAAGCACACTGTTCACAAAGAAGGCAAGTAAGGGTCAGCTGGTTTTTACTTAGGCCAATAGCTCAATTGGCAGAGCACCGGTCTCCAAAACCGGGGGTTGGGGGTTCGACTCCCTCTTGGCCTGATTGAATCCCCCATAGGAAGAACGAGGGTCACGCATGAGTAAAATTGCATCCTGGTGGAAAGAAACCTCCCGCTTCTTGCGAGAAGTCTGGATCGAAGTCAGGCCAACCAACGGTCGCGTTTCCTGGCCGACTTACGAGAACGTGAAAGTGTCGACCAAGGTCGTCATCGCTTCATCTATCGGTCTCGGGCTTTTTATCGGTCTGCTCGATATCTTGTTTGGCAAGGTATTGACCATGATCATAGGCGGCGGAACGGTATAAGGGTTAATCGTGGATATTTTAAAAGCAAAATGGTATGTCATCCATACCAACTCCGGTTCAGAATACAAGGTTAAAAAGAACCTCGAAAACCGTATCGAGCTTCTCGGTAAAAAGGACAGCATCTTTCAGGTGATGGTTCCCGAGGAAAGCGCCGAACGGGTGCAGGACGGCGAGCGCGTTACCCAGACCCGCAAAATCTATCCTGGTTATGTTCTGGTTCAGATGGATATGGACGACGACACCTGGACGGTTGTAAAAAACACTCCTGGTGTGACCGGTTTTGTCGGGCTCGGCAGCAAACCGACCCCCCTGCATGACAAAGAAGTGCAGACCGTTCTTCGTGCTGCCGGCATCGGACCGCAACGCTCTGCTGCCATGACCCCGATCGGTTTTACCGAAGGTCAGACAGTCAAGATTATCGATGGCCCGTTCACCGACTTTATTGGCGTTATCAAAGAAATCAATCAGGAAAAGCGCAAGGCCAAAGTTCTCGTGTTCATATTCGGCCGCGACACTGCTATCGAAGTTGATCTCATTCAGCTCGAAGAAGCCTGATAAAAGTAGAATAAGTTCTCAGAAGGAGTTCAAAAGTTATGGCCAAGAAATTAGTAGCTGTTGTTAAATTGCAGATTCCGGCTGGTAAAGCAAATCCGGCCCCCCCGGTTGGTCCCGCTCTTGGCCAGCATGGTGTTAACATCATGGACTTCTGTAAGAATTTCAACCATCGGACTCAAAAAGAAGGCGATTCGATCATTCCGGTAGAAATTTCAATTTTCGCCGACAGATCTTACACCTTCATCACCAAGACTCCGCCGGTTGCATTCCTGCTGAAGAAAGCCGCTGGCATCGCCAAGGGCAACCAGACCCCAGGTCGCACCAAGGTTGGCAAAGTGACCATGGCCCAGGTCAAGGAAATCGCTGAAAAGAAGATGCCAGACCTGACTGCCGCTTCTCTTGAAGCCGCGATGAACGTGGTCAAGGGAACTGCCCGCAGCATGGGCATGGAAGTTGTAGACTGACTGATTGCCCGGCCCGTCTATGGCCGGTTGACCTCTAAAGAAAGGAGGAAGCACAAATATGCCGAAACACTCCAAAAGGTTCAGAAATCTTAGCAAAGATCTCGAACACCTCAAGGTTTATTCTGTTGACGAGGCTATCGAAAAAATTAAGAAAACCGCTACCGCCAAGTTCGATGAATCCATCGATATCGCGATCCGCACCGGACTCGATCCGAAATACGCTGATCAGCAACTGCGCGGAAGCTGCGTTCTCCCGCACGGCACCGGTAAAACTACCCGTGTTGTCGTATTCGCAGCCGGTCAGAAAGCAGAAGAAGCCAGAAGCGCTGGAGCAGACTTCGTAGGTGCCGAAGACCTCGTCACCAAGATCGAAGGAGGCTGGGTTGATTTTGATGCCGCCGTCGCCACACCCGACATGATGAGATTCGTCGGTAAGCTCGGTAGAATTCTTGGTCCCCGTAACCTGATGCCCAACCCCAAAGTTGGAACAGTCACTCAGGACGTGGCCAAGGTAATTACCGAACTCAAGGCCGGTAAGGTTCAGTACCGCGTTGAAAAAGCCGGTATCATCCACTCGACCCTCGGGAAAGCTTCATTTGACGCCAAAAAGCTCAAAGACAACTTTCTCGCCTTCTTCCAGGCTATCAACAAAGCCAAACCGTCTGGTGCCAAGGGCACCTATATCAAGTCGGCAACCGTCAGCTCAACCATGGGCCCCGGTTTCCTGGTTGATGTGAATGAAGCAAGAGTAGAATCAGAAAAGACCGCTTCCTGATTCTGAACTGGTCGAAGACCGCAGGTTTTATTGTAATTGGCTTAACAGCCTCCCTGCCGAGACTGGAAAACAGTACGATTACTTATCGAACCGTTTCCGGTTAAGGCGCCGGAAACGGTTCTTTTATTCCTCAAAAGGAGGTGAAAACATTGAAAGATATTTCTCACAAGGAAGCTTACGTAAAAGAATTTGCAGAAAAGCTCGCCAAGTCGCAGGTTGTCGTTCTCGCCAACTGTGAAGGCGTTCAGGTTTCTGATATGACTGCGTTGCGCAAGGCTGTGCGTGAAACCGGTTCTGAGCTGCGTGTCGTTAAAAACACACTGCTGTGCCGCGCTCTGCACAACACCCCGATGAAAGAGCTTGAAGCTCACATGAAGGGTTCTACCGCCGTGACCTTTGGTTACAAAGATCCCATTGCGCCGGTAAAAGCACTGTTCGAATTCGCCGACAAGGCCAAGAAGTTCACGTTTAAAGCTGGTTATATGGATGGTCAGACCCTTAATGTCAATCAGCTGACCGCTCTTTCCAGGATTCCCGGCCGCAAAGAACTGTATGGTATGCTGGCTTCTGCCGTTCAGGGCCCGATCCGCAAGTTTGCCGGTGTTCTCGACGCTCTCCGCGAAAAGAGAGAAAAGGCCACCGCCGCCGCTGCCTGATTTTAATGTCTGCGGGGCATGGTGCCCGGCAGTATGAATTTGTCAAAGACTTATCAAGGAGTTATTAAAATGACTAAAGAACAGATTCTCGAGAGCATCGAAAAGATGACCGTTCTCGAACTTTCCGAACTCGTAAAAGCCATCGAAGAAAAATTCGATGTAACTGCTAACGCCCCCGTTATGATGGCTGCCGGCCCGGCCGCTGCCGTAGCTGAAAAAGAAGAATTTGACGTCGTTATCGAAAGCAACGGCGCCAACAAGATCAACGTCATCAAGGCCGTTCGCGAACTGACCGGTCTCGGTCTCAAAGAAGCCAAAGACCTGGTTGACGCAGTTCCGAAGACCCTCAAAGAAGGCGTGTCAAAGGCTGATGCCGAAGCCATGAAGAAGAAGCTCACCGAAGCAGGCGCTACTGTAGCCCTCAAGTAAGCTCAAGTTTTCTTCAGCACTTAAAGACTGCCCCGTTCGCGGGGCAGTTTTTGCATTTAGACAGCAACGGCAGCAATGCTAGAAACTAATGGTCTGCCAAAATCGAATACATGCTTTAAATCAGTCATTGCGAGGAGCGTAGCGACGAAGCAATCTCACTGACAATGGGATTAGCCTCGGAGCTGGCTTTTTGTCGATGGATGGCCTTATCCTAAAGAATTCATGTAGAACTTGCCCTGCCGGTTTGTTAAAATAGCTGATGAAAAGTCTGTTTTGATTGGGAGAGACAAGCCATGACGGCCAGTGCTGATAGAATAGAGATTTTTGCGCCTCTGTCCGGTTATCTTCTGCCTTTTGAAATGGTTTTCGCTCAAAAACTCCTTGGTGATGGTAATCGCGGCACTCTGACGGTTGAGCCCGATGACAACGAAATCGGAAACGTCGAAGATACCATGCAGCAGGAAGAAATTACACGCGCCGAAGAAACGACGCATGCCTCAGAAGCTGCGGTAACAGCCGACGGTATCGAAATTCGCGTCGCTGCCGGTCGTAATGGAGAAATTGATGACAAGCAATGACTTCGAGACAGCTGAAAAGCTGCCTGTCATGCCGCCAGACCGCGCGGTTTTCGAAATTACCCGCATGGGTTTGCCTCTGAATCTGAAAGATAACCTCATCTGCGGCCTGGTAATCGTTCTCGCCATCGATCTGCAGATAAGACTGAGTCATACTTTTCTGGCGGAAGGTCTGATCGCTTTTGCCGGCTTTGTTGGCTATGTGGCCATGCGTTACTGGCTGCTGACCAGGCGTTATCCTGAACCTGGTGATCTGGTGATAGAAAATGGCGTAGTCTATTTTCCTGCCAGCGTGAATGGTGGGCTGACGGATTCTTTTCAGCTTTCTAACTGCATCGTAAAGTTCTATTTGAGCCGTGGAAAAAGCGGCGTCAGCAGAACTTCCGTCGAGTTCCGGCATGGATTGCAGGTCGTCAGAATCAACAGTTTAAGCATCGATCTCGATCAGCTCGAAAAAGCCCTGACCGCCAGAGGCATATCGATTCAGCGTGAATACTGGCAGATCGGCCTTTACACTGTCGGCTTTCTGCTCATCGCAATTCTAATTTTCATTGCTTTAATGGTATTGCGCTAGTCGATTCGGTTCATCGAGCCTTTACGGTAGCCGCTGATGTCGATACAGACGTGCTTGTAGCCCAGTTCGGCCAGTTGTCGGGAAATGGCGGCAGCGATGTCGAGTGCGCGATGAATCTGACCGGGGGCGACTTCGATACGTGCAAGGTTGCCGTGATGTCGTAATCGACACTCGGCAAGACCGGCTGCACGCAGCAGTTCTTCGCC
Source organism: Candidatus Rifleibacteriota bacterium (assembly GCA_022704885.1). The sequence continues at coordinate 31,857 of JAKJFO010000007.1, forward strand.
CTTTTCGATACTCTGCAGAATATCGGCTGTTATTGGTGTGTCGGTCTCTATGCGTGTCGCGAGACAACTTTGTGCCGGTCTGACCAGATTGGCCGCACCCCAGTGACGCAACACCTCGCTGACCATGTTTTTGCTGAAGCCACATTCAAGAAGCGGGCTGAAAATACCCAGTTCTGCGAGGGCCTGCCGGCCTGGTCTGAAGTCGTTGCTATCATCGGTTACCGAGCCTTCGCAGACTTTATGCCCAGGTCCGGCTTCCGCCAGAATACGGTTGAAGATGGCCTTCTTGCAGTGATAACAGCGCAGTATCTGGTTGGCCGCAACCAGCGGTTCGGCGAGTGGGCTCACGCTGATTTCTATGAGTTTGAGGCCATGTTTTAGCGCAGTTGCCCTGGCTATGCGCATTTCTGAAGCACTTACAAATTCAGAGTCGACCAGTATGGCCTGATAGTCGTCGGGCAGAAATTTATGCGCGGCCAACGCCAGCAGGGAGCTGTCCATGCCGCCCGAAAACGCTATCGTTACTGGTCGCAGACCTTCGAGGCAGCAGCGCAATCTATCGAGCGCGGCCGCGGTCTCTTGCTGAAGAACTGATTTTGTGCTGGTAAGGTGGTATTCCATGCTGCCGATTGTAGCAGATTATATCTGTTTGTCACAACAGCGCAAATCGATTACGATCAGGATTGCAATCACGAGCACGATTCTCAAAATTTAGCTTCTTAGCTTAGTGCCATTCCGGTTGTTATCTGTTAATCTGAAGATGCATCATGAGTGTCAGATGGTGAGGATTTATGAAAAAAAATGTAATGACTGTCTGTTATGTGCTGATTCTGGTCTGCTGTGTTGTTGCACCTTTATCAGCCGGTTTCAAAACCGGCGATTCTGCGGATGATATCGAAATACAACTGAAAGCCGCGGCTGAATCGCTGATGACACAGGCAACCAACGTAAGTGCCAGTAGTGATGTCGCAAAGATCTGGAAATACGTAGACTACCTCTGGGAAAAAGAACGTCGCTTCGAAGCACGAAAATATATCGAGGCCGGCCTGACCTTTGAGCCCTTCAATTATCATTATCAGGCAAAACTGGCGTTGATTCTGGCCGATCAGGGACTCAACATTGCGGCGCTCGATCGTGCGCAGATTGTTTATGAGAAGGCCGAAGATGAAGAAACCGTCGAGATGGTTCTGCCTGTTCTCAAAAAAAACCTTGCAGAGCCATTCAAGCCAATGGAAAAAGCAGAATTCGCCTCACCGACAGTCGTTCTGGTTACCATCGGTGAAGTCAATCATCTGCTGATACTGGAATTGCAGCAGCGAATCAACGAATATACCGGCCTTGACGTCGTGATTTTCAGCGAAACCGGTAATCCACCGCCACCTGATCGCAGTTTTTTCTCTTCAGAAATCAGACGAATGCGGCCGACCATTCTCGGCATGCCAGAAATGGTCGCCTGGTTGAACTCTCGCAATATAGCTACCGAATCGCTCCGAACCGACAATGAACTGTTCGTGCAAACCATGCAGCAGTTTCTCGAAGAAAACAACCCGATGGCGGCAAAGGGTTTTAAAAACAATATGGACCTCGCACGGCTGCGGCTGCAACAATGGAGTTACGATTCATTACGTGACTATCTGATTGCGCTGGCCGCGCCACACAAAACCGAAAAGTGGTTGCTGATCGGCATAACCAGCTGTGATATGTATATGGCCGATACCAATTATGTCTTTGCCGGCACCAATCCTTACGCTCAGGCGATAATCTCATATCGGCGTTTTATGGGCGCATTCAACCAGGAACCCGAGAATCGCAAACGGCTGCTGTCTCGTCTGTTCAAGCAGTTTCTGTCGGTATTCGGGCTGCTCAACGGCATGACGCGCTGCACTTTTCCTGACTGCGCCCGAGTTTTTCCGCGCAACATCGCTGAACACGACGAAAAGCCCGAATATCTCTGCAACGAGTGTCGCCAGGCTCTCGAAAAATTGCTCAGAACAAGCATTAAACCTAAGCCTGTTCGCCGCTGAAATGCTTGTTTTTGCAGGTTTCTGCCAGTCGTGATTTGTGCTATCATGCTCAAAACATTTTGAAGGCTGGAGCTGAAGCATGAGTCTCGACAACGTTCATTTCAAGGCCGGTTACAACTTTCTCGGGCTGGCAGAAGAAGACAGCAGCTACGAAGATGCCCGCGCCGTAATCATTCCCGTTCCTTACGACAGCACAACCTCATATCGAGCCGGCACCCGTGAAGGCCCTTTTGCCATTCTCACCGCCTCCCGCCAGGTCGAGCTCTATGACCTCGACCTGCAGTGTGAACCTCTCAGCCGCGGCGTTCACACTCTGCCCGAGCTCGAACCCGACATGCAGGGGCCTGCCGCGACATTGCAGAATATCGAAACAGCCGTCAAGGCAGTGCTTGCCGATGGTAAGTTCCCTGTTATGCTCGGTGGCGAACACAGCATCAGTTCAGCGCCGATAAAGGCAGTCAGAGACAAATACGGCGCCGGCCTGTCGGTATTGCAGCTCGACGCGCATTCAGACCTGCGCGATACTTACGAAAACACGCCATACAACCACGCCGCCGTAATGCGCCGCGTCATCGATCTGGTCAAGCTCACTCAGGTTGGCATTCGTAACACCTGCCGCGATGAGATGGAATTCATCAAAAAGAGCGGCCACGACGGCATCATCTGGGCAAGCGAGATGACTGGACCTGACAACGCCTGGATCGACCGGGTAATGAGCCGGCTTACCGACAATGTCTACGTCACTGTCGATCTCGACGCCTTCGACCCCTCGATCATGCCGGCTACCGGCACCCCCGAGCCCGGCGGCATGCTGTGGTATCCGACCCTGCAATTGCTCAATCGTGTAATTGACGAAAAAAATGTCGTCGGCTTCGATGTCGTCGAGCTTTGCCCGATTCCCGGTAATGTTGCCCCTGATTTTCTGGCTGCAAAGCTGGTGTTTAAGATGCTTGGCCGCATTTTCAAAAAGAACGGCTGGATCGGTGGAGAAGACTGATGCCTGATTTTCAGCTGCATCTGGTTTTGATCGCCGCCGTGCTGGGTGCTCTGGCCGGGCGCCGCATCGGCTGGGCAATTCGCGCCTGGCCCGGTCATGAAACCTTTCATTGTGATTATCTCTATTGCGGTGACTGTGAAGGCGGCAAACGACGCGGTTGCTACAACGCCGGCCGCACCCAGGATCGCCTGTATACCATGTTTTCAATTCTGGTGGCCGCAGCCGCCGCGGCCTGGTGGGGCGCTTCGACGCGAACACTCATTGCCTGGCTGATGACGGTAAGCTGCCTGATTGTGACTGTCGTTGACATACGCTATCTGATCATTCCAGATACTTTGTCTATCAACGGCTGCTGGACAGGCATGCTTTATGCGGCCGGTAGCTGGGCCTGGGTAAAGGCCGGTTACGCGCCGCCGTTGTACCATATCGAGTTCACTGACTCACTGATTGGCTTTGCCGTTGGCGGTGGCTTTTTGTGGCTGCTCGGCCAGATGGCGCTGTTGCTCTTTAAAAAGGAAGGCATGGGCGGCGGAGATGTGAAACTGCTCGCGGCATTCGGTGCCTGGGCCGGCTGGCAGGCTGTGCTTGGCACTCTCGTTCTTGCCAGCTTTCTTGGCTCGATTGGCGGCATACTGGGCATTCTCTACCAGAAAATTCGCTATCGCAAAGAATATAAGCCGCTTACTCACATGATTCCGTTCGGCCCCTACCTGTGCATCGGTTTCCTTTTTGTGTTCTATTTTGGTGTAGAACCCTTACTTAACCTGGTTGAACTTTATAACAGCTGGCTCTACGCGAATTAGCGCCTGCAGAGACCTGCCTGGCCAGTCTTCTAAAACCGGTGGCAAGAATTGTTTGACAATTTTGAGCTCAGTTGATAGACTCAGAAACTCGAAGATTGTACCGAAGATGAAGGAGTGTTCAGATTATGCTCGCTGGTTTCATTCAGTTGATTCATATTCTCGTCTGTGTTGGTTTGATCGTTGTCGTTCTGCTTCAGGCAGATAAAGGTGAAGGCCTGGCCGGAGCATTCGGCGGCGGCGCTTCTTCTACTGTATTTGGCGAACGCGGCAGCGGCGGTTTCATGTCGAAGCTGACCACGACCATGGCCGTTGTCTTTATGATCACCTCTCTCATCATCGCAGTTTATGTGCCGCGCTGGGAAGAAGCTCAGCCGCAGGTCAACTATTCACAGGGCGCAACCATGCCGATGGCAATGCCCGGCATGCCTCCGATGGATGTTCCGATAGCTCCGGTCGCCCCAGCTGGCGGCGAAGCTCCGGCCCCCGCTCCCACCGGAAACTGATTTAATCAATATCTAACCAGTAAAATGAAAAGCTGCCGAAAGGCAGCTTTTTCTTTTCAAATACAGACAATCTCATCGACAAAAATTAAAATTGCTCAGACTTCTTTTGAGGAACGTAACACCGGTTCTTGATAATTTCCAGTAATTTTATCTGCTGTAGTTTCAGTTCCGGATTTTCTTCTCGTTGAATGACCCTCGCAGGCAGTGAAAGATCGCTTTTCTCTATTGAAGTCTTTGGTGCCAATAAATCAATGACTTTTAAAGCATTCTCATAATAATTCCTGTTGTGAGCAGAAGAAAAATTAAGTTCGCAAACTGTGCATATTATGGCTGGTTCCAGATGGTTTGTCCGCATGTTGGGATCAGCATTAAAATCAAGCAATAACTTAACCAGACGGTGATTTCCATTGCCAGCAGCAAGCCTGAGTGCAGAAATCCCGCCCCAGCCTGAAATGTCAGGATCGGCACCATTCTCCAGCAGAAATCTGGCAAGCTCTATTCTTCCATCACTCACGGCGGCTATAAGCAGTGTTTCTCTCGCAGGTGGATATTGTCTGTTAACATCTTGCAGATTGCTGAGAACATGTTTTACAACTACTTCGTCACTGGATTCAGAGACAAAAATCGACGGATTGAAGTCGTCAGCTAAAACCATAAAAGACTGGAATAAGACGACAAACGAAATCAGAATTGCTCTTTTCATTCTCGAACTCCTGAATAATCCATGAGAAGATTAGACCCTATATCTCAGAACTCTGAAGGAGGTTCAGACAAATCTGAGTCGGGAGGTGAGGATTCCTGTCCCGGGCCCAATGTTGGCGGAGCAACGTGAAGTCTTATAAACTTGGTAACTTTTGGACGACTTGGGATTTTGTTCGTCCAATACTCGGTTCTTATAAACCAGACTTCGTCTATCTCATCAGTCTCTTTTTTTAAGCGCTCAATCTCATCCTTCCATCGATCCCAAAGGAATCGTCTGGCGACTCGTAAGGCTGAGACAATCAATGTGTAAGCAGCAGAAGGGGTTGGAATTAAGACTGAATAAGGCCAATGCAACTCCCAGCTACCATCTTTAAATTTACCATTTCTGAAGGATACTCTATACTTAACTTCGCAGTACATATGTTGCCTTCAGGGTAATCATCTTTGGATTTAGGCATGAACAGATCCTCTTCTTGATTATAGTTGAAAAGTTTCTCTTCCGCAATTGGCAAAAGATAGCTCTTGGTCTTTTGTTATTGTGTCAGTGTTTTGCCTTTTGGTGAGTTTGATTACTATTGCAGCTTTGCTGATTAAGAGCAGCGCTGCGCTGAGCATGATTAAAAAGACCGGCTGTCAAAGTGGTTTTGACAGCCGGTCAGTGTTTTAAGCGGGTGGTAATTGATTACTTGCGCTTGATGTTGTAGAAGCTGTCGAGACCCATGAATTTGGCATCGCAGCCGAGTTCTTCTTCGATCTTGAGCAGGCGGTTATATTTGCAGATGCGGTCAGTTCTTGAGGCGGAACCGGTTTTGATCTGACCGGCGTTGGTGGCGACGGCGAGATCGGCAAGAGTGGTATCTTCGGTTTCGCCGGATCGGTGCGAGATTACGCAGGTATAGCCGGCGCGCTTGGCCATTTCAATAGTTTCGAGGGTTTCGGTCAGAGTGCCGATCTGGTTGAGCTTGATCAGAATCGAGTTGGCGATTCCCTTTTCGATGCCCTTCTTGAGGCGTTCGACATTGGTTACGAAAAGATCGTCGCCGACGAGCTGCAGTTTGCCGGCGGCTTTCTTGGTGAGGTATTCCCAGCCGGCCCAGTCGTCTTCGGCCATACCGTCTTCGAGAGAGATGATCGGGTATTTTTTTGCCCACGCCAGCCAGTAGTCAGCCATCTGTTCAGGGGTTTTCTTCGATTTGTCGGATTTTTTGAATACGTAGTGGCCCTTGTCGAAAAATTCGCTGGCGGCCGGATCAAGAGCGATGAATATGTCTTTACCGGCTTTGTAGCCGGCTTTACCGATCGCTTCGATGCAGAGTTCGATCGCTTCTTCGTTTGATTTGAGGTTCGGGGCAAAACCACCTTCGTCACCGACGGCAGTGTTGTAGCCTTTGGTCTTGAGAACGGCCTTGAGAGCGTGGAAAGTTTCGATGCCCATCTGCAGTGCTTCGCTGAAGCTTTTGGCGCCGGCGGGCATGACCATGAATTCCTGAAAATCAACGTTGTTGTCGGCATGTGAGCCGCCGTTGAGAATGTTCATCATCGGAACCGGCAGTGTGCAGGCATTAGCGCCGCCGATGTATCTATAAAGCGGCAGACCACAATATTCAGCAGCTGCCTTGGCTACCGCCAGAGAAGCGCCGAGAATGGCATTGGCGCCAAGTTTACCTTTGTTTTTGGTTCCATCCATGGCGATCATGGTAGCATCGATTGCGCGCTGTTCAACTGCGTCGAGACCTTCGATTTCGCCAGAAATGATGTCGTTAACATTTGCTACGGCCTTGAGAACGCCTTTGCCGCCAAAACGCTTTTTGTCTCCGTCGCGAAGTTCAACGGCTTCGTGTTCGCCGGTAGAGGCGCCGGAAGGAACGGCTGCGCAACCATAAGCGCCGCTTTCAAGTATTACTTCTACTTCAATAGTGGGGTTACCACGGCTGTCGATGATTTCGCGAGCCTGCATAGCATCAATAATAGACATTGGAGCCTCCTGAGAATAGTTAATGCATGACCTTGCATGCTGCGTCAGTCTAGCACAAATCCTGTATTTGCAAAAGCATCACTTATATACTTGACAATCATGCTGCATTGTGGCATAAAATTTTTGCATCGCAAAACAACACGGTAACAGGAGAATATCATGGCAAAATACGCAAGAATCGCCGGCAGCGGCGCATATATACCGACAGAAGAACATTCTAACGAGGAATTCAGGAGGAAATTCGGTGAAGAGATCATCAACAAAAGCGAAGAGGCAACAGGTATTCTTACCCGATTTCGTGCTCCGGCCGATTGGGCAACTTCGGATCTGGCGGTGGAAGCCTGCCGGGCAGCCATGGCAGATGCCGGGGTGCAGCCAGAAGATATCGATCTGATTGTTCTTGGTACTGACACCCCTGATTATATAACCCCGGCCACTTCTGTTGTGGTGCAGCATAAATTGGGCGCAAAAAATGCAGGCACTTTCGATGTCGGTTGTGCCTGTGCATCATTTCCAACCGGACTTTCCATAGCTTCCGGCATGATGTCAAATCAGCCCAATATCAAACGTGCTCTGGTCATAGGTGTTTACATGATGCAGCGTCTGGCCGATCTCGATAATGACCCGATGAGTTTCTATTACGGCGATGGTGCTGGCGCGGTAGTGCTCGAAGCCAGCGATAAACCAGGCTTCATTTCGTCAGCTCTGGCTGCCGATGGCTCTTATTACGAGTGCTGGGGCATCTATTCGAGCGGCACCAAGGAACCGCCAAGTGAGGAGTCGCTCAAGGCCGGCCGCACGCAGGTGCGCTTCGTTACGCCTTTCCCATCGTCAGTGAATCGTGAAGGTTGGCCAAAACGGGTACGTGAAGTGGCCGCGAACGGTGGTTTCAAGGTAGAAGATATCGATCACATTGTCTTCACGCAGGTGCGCAGCAAGACTATCACTCAGGTTATGGGCGATCTCGGCCTGCCCGAAGAAAAAGCGATCAAGATCATGCATGAATACGGTTACATGGGTTCGGCCTGTCTGCCTGTTGCCTTCGACGTGGCGCGCCGTCGCGGCCTGGTTAAAGAGGGCAGCCTGGTTGTGTTCGTTGGCTCTGGCGTCGGTTACAACCAGTGTGCCGTTGCCATGCGTCTTTGAACTATAGCACTTCAAAATGATCGATACCCGGGATCACGAATTAAAATCTTGCTCATTGAAGATCGAAAGGCCTGAACAACTCCCGTGCTCGTGCGCGTAATCGTAATCGATTTGCTCGGATATGGTTCAGCTTGAATTGCTATAAAACAACAAGTCCCCGCTCTCGGAAAAATTCCCGATCGCGGGGATTTGTTTTGCTGTTTTAAAGGTCGCTTGCCCTAGAATCCTGAGTCGTAAGAGTCGCCACGGTTGCCTTTGGGTAAATCGGGCAAAGCTGGCAGCAGAGCCGGGATCGATGGCGAACCGTATTGGGCGCCAGATCCGTCGCCGCCAAGATTGTTCATGTGGTCGATCAGTCTCTGCTTGATTTCGTGAGCGCGCAGCTCGCTGCCCGGATGCAGGCCACGGGCGCGGGCGCGGTAAACCATGTTGTTCATGCGTTCCTGTGCATCTGCCGGCAATGTGGCAGAGCTCTCATAAACTGCCTGCGGGCCTATTGGCGTAAGCTGTACCGGCATGGGGCTGGCCGGCAACATGCCGGGGCCTGACATCGGTACCGGTGATACCATCGGAATTGGCGGTTCTTGCGGAGGAGCCAGCTGGGCCAGCTTTTTACGATGCTCGGCCATGGCCAGTTCCCATGTATAGACGTCTGGTTCGTAAATGTGCGGCGCATTGCTTTCATTGATGCCGCGGACGAATCTTTTCTGGTCGCGGTTGAATACGGCTTTGCCGCTTTTCGCATATAGACCTGCTCTGATCATGTGTTCAGAGAAGTCGAGATGCTCGAACCGTTCGCGATTCGGGCCTTCAAGTATGGCATGTGCCGGAATACTGGCGGCCAGGCCGAATAGTCCGGCCATGGCGATGCCCGTCACCAGGCTTTTAACTGTAATTGGCATGATACCCTCCAGAAAAACAGAAACTTGCTTACAAAAGTGAAAATCTGTTTAAACCTGCTACCTTTGTCAAGGACAAAAATTTGCCCCGGCTTTGCTTTGTGCATTGCCGGGGCAATCGTGTAACAGAGGCTGTCTGTAGCGCAGGTCAGTTGATTTTAACGTCGATTGTGCGAGGTTTGAGGGCTTCTGCGCGGGGCAGGAAGATAGACAGAACGCCATTTTTCATTTCGGCGTTGATCTTTTCCTGGTCAACGCTGTCGCTGAGCTCGAACTGCCGGTAGTAGTTGGCCGGTTCAAATTCGTGCAGCAGATAGGCTGTGTCGTTCTTCGCATTTACGTGGCCCTCGATCGTCAGTATGTTGTTTTCGACCTTGATTCTGAGGCCGTCCTTCTGGACGCCCGGCAGGTCGCAGAGTACATGAAGCCCGTTCTCTTCTTCGTATATATCGGTCAGCGGCGTTACATAAGCCTCTGGATTTCTGGTTATTTCGCGTTTTACCACCTGATTTTCAGCGTTCTGGGTTGCGGGAATAGTTTTTTCGGCCATGGTAATCTCTCCTTTCTTTTTGCTCTTCAATTAGTCGACCTTGATTTCGATCTGGCGGGGTTTGGCTTCTTCTGCTTTCGGCAGAGTGATTTTGAGAATGCCGTTGGTGTATTCTGCTTCGACTCTGTCATGGTTGATCTGGGTCGGCAGTTCGATGGTGCGGGTGAACTTGCCGGCTGAGCGCTCGCTGCGATGGAACTTTTCGCTGGCAACCTTAACGGTAGCTTTTTCGCCGCTGATCGTCAGCTTGTCGCGCAGAGCGGTCACTTTGAGACTCTGGCTGTCGAGACCGGGGGCGAGAGCTTCGACGTAGATATTCTGATCGTCAGCCGAAATATTCATCATCGGGAAGTGGCGTGCAGACACACCCGGCAGAAAAGCCATGCGCGGCCAGCCGCTGATCGAGTTGAGCCGGGCCAGTTCGCCCAGCTGCGACTGCAGTTGATCCATTTCCTTCAAGAAATTCCAGATTGACATATTCTTATTCCTCCTGCTTATGAGTTTGCGTTAATTGCTTTACGCCAACTATTACTGCAAGGGGCGTGCCAACTTTTAAAGTTGGCTTCTGGAAAGGGTTCTCGTGATTTTGCTGCTGTGTCGCAGCCGGTGGATGCAACGTCGCGCGGCGTCGCAGCAACGCGTCAGTGAATGAAAAGTTCGGGCGAACGAACGCTCTGGCCGATAAAACTTGCTTCGAGACTGTGAATGGTGACGTAGCCACGGTAGCCATAGCGGCTGGCGTCGCGCATGATCAGCAGGCCGGGGTCGTTCCAGATTCCGGTTTTTTCATACTCATCGAAGCGGGCCCTGATCAGCTCGGTGATATCGATAATCGTTTCATTTTCTCCATCTTCACCAAGAATCGCCGGAATCGAAGGTTTTTCAGCGTAGTCGCCGCCTTCTCTATGCCAGACCATGAGTGGCGCTGAATGATACCAGTCGCATCCGTCGTGATCCTGTTCGCGCACTCCGGCTATGCCTGTTCCTTCTGCGAAGGGTCGCGTAAGAAGATAGATTCTTATCGGCAGACCGGCGTATTGGCCATGATCGGCTACGCATAGTTTAAGCAGCGCCCGCCTGACATTGAAACCCTTCATATCGACCTGCGCCATAGCGAATGCTCGCGGAATATCGAAGCGCAGCAGGTAACGCAGGGTGGTCGGCCCGCCCCACGAGCCGATGTGACCGATCTGATCGTCGCCACTGTTACGGTCGTCACGATACTGGCGCACGCGTGCGTGAGGATGTCTGATAAACGCGTCGCTACCGGTGCGCACTACTACCCGGGCGCTGCGACTGCGCTCGGGTATGATCGGCCATTTCAGCTTGCGCAGGCACTTGGGACAGGTAAGAGCATCAGAAGCAACCGGATACTGACAGTCGCCGCATCTGGTAAGTGCCTCTGCGTCAGGCGCCATGTTTATTATAAACAGGCCGCACAGCAATAATATCGGCAGAAAGCGGCGCAGTATCGGGTGCATTATTGATTCAACTTTTGCGTTCATCGACTTTGATCCGCTGAGTGGCGCAAGGTTTTCCGGGCGCTTACTCAAATTCTGGCGGCGCTGATGATTGTCTGACTTCAACATTGATGCGCGCAATCATCTTGCTGGCATACTGACCCTGCTGGCTCTTTGGACCTGCCGATTTGGCAACCTTGCCGAACACCTGGGCCGCCTCTTTATAGGCGCGGCGGCGGTAATAGACCATGCCGAGATTGAGTTTGAGTGTGATGTCTTCAGGGCTGATAGTGGTTGCCATGACGTAGGCCTTGGTGGCGTCGATCAGCTTGCCGGTCTTGTAATAAAGGTTGCCGAGAGCCGAATAGACGTAAGCCGCGCGAGAATTGATTTTGATCGCCTCTTTGAGAAACTTCTCGGCTTCGCGCATGGCACCAAGACGCATTTGCCGCATGCCTTCGTTAAAAGCCTTCTGAAACATTTCCTGCTGGCGGCGTGCCGCCGCGATTGCCTTCTCGGTTTTTCTGAATTCTTCTGGTGGCAGTATCTGCTCAAGCGCTGCCAGAGCTTCGCGGCTGATGACCGCATCTTTGTCTTTGAGAGCCTGAATGAGAACGCTTCTGGCGTTGACGACGCGCATGATGCCGAGAGCTCTGATTGCTGCCCGCCGCTCATCCCAGTTGTCTTTGTTCTGAGCCATTTTAACGAACTCGGTAACAATGGCCGGATTGCCGAGTTCAGCCAGTGCCTCGATATAGGCAAGGCGCGCTTCGCTTTCCTGCTCCTTGTCGAAACGTTTTTTGAGCTCTTCGTAGCAGCGCGGGTGGCTGATGCGGGCGAGGGATCTGATGATATGTATTTTGAGGTCGAGCGTGTCTTCGTCGAGAAGTTTGACGAGATCGACAAAGGCGCGGTTGACCCGCATTTCGCCGAGAATCTTGATTGCCTGAAATTTGAGGGCCCAGGATTCGCGCTGCAGCGTCGAAATCAGGCCAGGTACCGCCCGTTCATCGCCGATTCTGCCGAGCGATATGATGGCAGCCATGGCCAGATCTTCGTCTTCGTCTTCGAGTGCTTCGATCAGGGCATTGACCGCTGATGCATCACCGAGAGTACCAAGGGTTTCGGCAGCGGCTATGCGCGCCGGCCAGAATTCATCTTTGAGGTGCGGTTGAATAGCTTCGCTGTCACTGTGTTTGCCAATCAGACCCAGGCTCAGAATCGCCTGTCGCCTGATTTCTTCTGATTTGCTCTGCAACAGCTGAATTACGTGTGGCCGGGCTTCATTGCCGAAAGTGGTCAGTGCCCGTCTTATCCAGTAATTGACGTGCTCGTCGAACTTGCCGAGGTTGCGGCAGAGCTTGGGCACCATAAGTGCCGGCCCGATTCGAGTAAAGGTTGCGCAGACGCTTTCGAGCAGCATGCGCTTTTCGCTCTTGAGCAGCGCAAAAAGATCGTCGATAATTTCGCTGCCGTAGTTTGCCAGGGCTTTCTGGGCCGCATCGCGAATCGACTCGGAAGGATCTTCGAGAGCTCTGAACAGCAGTGGCAACGACATGCCGGCACGGATGCGGCCGAGAGAACGCAAAACCCAGTATCTTGCTTCTGAATCGGTAGAGTCGGTGGCGAGGGCGGTGAGTTCCATCAGAGCGTCTTCTCCGTAGCCGCCGAGAACGTCTGAAGTCGTTTTGCGAATGGTCCATGAGCGGTCTTTGAAAAGTTTGATCAGATGCGGGTAGATGCCACGAGGTTTGATCTCACCGATAGCGCGCAGAGACCAGTAACGCACGTCTTCTTCGACTGAGCTTAAAGCCTTGAGCAGGTTAGGTACCGCTTTGGTGCCGAATTTAACTATAGCCCGACAGGCATGTTTGCGCACAACCCAGGCCGGGTCAAGAAATCTTTCGATCATTGCCGGCACTGCATCGGGGTTGAGATAATAACCCATAGATTCGAGCGCGGCCATGCGGATTTCGGGGTCGGGATCGGAAAGAAACTTTTTGATATCGGCGTATGCTGTCTGTTCGTGCATCTTGCCGAGAATTCTGATGGCCCAGTAACGACGCTCTTTATCCTGGCTTTCGAGGGCCGAAACCAGCGGAAATACCGCTTCACTGCCCATGTCGGTAAGAGCCTGTGCTGCCAGCGCTCTGCCCATCCAGTATTCACTCGAAAGCGATTCCATCAGATATGGAATCGAGTGAGTACCAAAATCTTTGAGAATCTCGTATATCAGGTCGCGAATCTGTTCTGAAGGCTGCGACAGCGCTTCAAATAGCTTTGCTGCTACATTCGGGTCTCCGATTTCGCGCAGTGCCCGCAGAGCAGCGATACGTACTCCGATATCGCGGTCCTGCAGCTTTTCCAGCAGTATCCTGGTGTGTGTGCGGTCGCGCAGGTGGCCGATGCAGATGGCCGCCCAGAATCTGATGTTAGAGTCATTGTCGTCTATTGCGAGTTTAAGCGCTTCTACCGCGTTCTTGCTCATTCTGGTAACGGCTGCTGCGGCTCGTGATCTGATTTTCCATGATTTATCACCAAAAAGTCTGATCAGCAAAGCCAGGCTTGCGCGCGGATGGCGGGCCAGACTGCGGGCAGCCATGTTGGCGACCTCGTCGCGCTGGTCGCGTATCAGTGTCATCAGGTTTTCTATGGCATCTTCACTGTCGCAGCTGCCAAGAGAATGAGCAACGCGAATTCTGACATCGGCAGATTTGTCTCTGCCCAGGGGTTGCAGAATTTCTCCGAGATTGGGTGGGTTGATAAGACTGAGAGCTTCAATAACGGCGCATCTGACTTCGCGTGAACGATCTGATAGTATTTTGGTGAGAGGCTCTACGGCGATGGGGGTTTTGAGTCTACCCAGCGACTTGACAGCTTTCAGGCGTTTGGTGATAAGCGTTGAACGCAGTTCGGTAACCAGATCTTCGAGCTCGTTCTGTATTGCAATGTCGACTTTAATCTGACTTTTCGCGGCCATAGAATCCCTCGCACATTATTTGATACTCTGAGCAGCATGCCCTGACCAGATAAGATAACACTATTCCCAGCTTTTTGCTCAGATGAATTTTCGACGACTGTACCTCATTCACCAGGTATTTTGTTTATCTGTTGAATCTGAAAATTCCCGGTTATAAAATCTTTTTCGTAATCGTAATCGTAATCGTAATCGTAATCGTAATCGTAATCGTAATCGTAATCGTAATCGTAATCGTAATCGACTGAATTCTCTTCTCAATCCCAGACCGTTTTGACGCTGGTTGAAAAAAACGGCGTAAGCCTATATCATGAGTCTATCTGAAACTGAATTCTACGGAGTTGATCATGAAAAAGGCGCTGCCAGTTGCTTTGCTGCTTTTGACCGCACTTCTGTTCGCTGGTTTTTTGCCGGCAATGGCTGATGAAAAGATCGTAGTGCCGGGTGAACCACCGATTACCGCTTTTGCCGTCGATTGCCATATTCGTCTTATCGAGTTTGCGCTGACCACACGCCTGACGGTTGCTCAGAAAGAGAGTTTTCTGGCTGAGATTACGCGTGAGTGTGCAGAAATGAGCAAAGAAGAAAAAGAAGACTTTCTTGAAGCGATAACTCTGACAGATTCGCTTGCTGAACTCGATGAAGAAGAGCTTGAAGTAATTCAGGCTGATCTGGCTGACGATTTTGCACAAACAGCCGCCGAAGTGCCTGAAGATGCGGCTTCTCAACTGTTCAACCGTCTGCAGAACGAAAGCTCGCAGAAAGTGTTTCAGGAAGGCGAGATTCTGATCACGGTTCAGGCCGTAGACGCCTTTGTCGAATATCTGGCTTTTCTGGCCCAGCCCGACCAGCCGGTCTGGTATGACGCTTCCGCTACTGCCGCCATTAAAGATACTCTTACCAGCAATTTTGCCAATCTGAGCCGCACCGAAAAGGATGCACTCGAAGACTTTCAGGCTGGCTGGTACATGATCAGGGCAGCGTGGCAGAATGTCGAAGATCAGAAAAAGAAAGATGCCTGGCGCCAGGGCTTTACCGCCTGTGGCATCAAGCCGGGTGTCGCTCCTGATATCAACATGATCAAAGCCGCACTGGCCGAAAAGGTTTTTGCCGGGCTGATCGATGAAGCTGGCGAATATGGGGTGGAACCCTATGAATGGGCCGATGAAATAGGCGTAAGAGTCTGGTAAGGGAGGAAACTATGGCTAACATGGCAATGAAAAACAAATACATCGTAAAAGAAATGGTGGGAGCCACAAAACTTTGCGAGTCATACATGATTTTAGATCCGCAGAATGGCAGCTTTCTGGGCAGCATCGACGAAGAAGCAACAACAGCACAGAGCATTGCTCGTGCTTTTCTCGACAAGGCTTTTCTGCCGGTAAAGCTGGTTATGCGTGATACACAGGGTAATCCGGTTCTTGAGATAACCAGACCGGCGGCTCTGGCCTGTTCAATTTTTACCGTGCGTGGTGCTGATGACAAGGTGCTCGGCCGCCTGAAACAGAAGTTCTCGCTGATGAATCCAGGTATTGCCGTCGAAGACGGCAACGGGCAAAGCCTCGGAACCATCAGCGGTGGCTGGCGCTTCAGAAACTTTCAGTTCAAGGATACTAACGGCAATCCGGTTGCGACGATCAGACACAAGTCAGAAGGGCTTCTGCGCGAACTTTTAACCACCGCTGATACCTATGAACTCGAAATTCACAGCGATACTTCGATGAGTCTGATCAGTCTGGCAGCAACGGTCTGCATCGACTTTATCTATCACGAAGATTGAGCTGATGCCGGCGTCGCCGCGCCCAGAGATGGGCAATTTTGCCGGCCAGATTCGCTGCCCGCAAAGAGAGTTCGAGAGATCGGCAGATCACCGGGGTCAGATAGGCAATTCTGGTCAGCTGCCAGTACAGCGCATTCATGTCGGGTGCGCTGAATTCAATCATATCGTCTGAGCCCTGAAGATTCCATCTTTTGCGCAATTTATCGGCGATGGCAGTGCCATCTCGCATGGTTATGCGGGCGTCGAACGGGCCTGCCGGCCGATAAGGCAGTGGCAGCTGATCAGGCTGGTGTTTGAACGTCGTCAGAGCCCTGGTTGCTTGTGCAGCCAGTTTTTTGCGCAATTCGATCGCGGGTTCGCTCAGCGGCTTTTCGATTTCGCAGACAATCAGGCCGGGTATTGCCCAGGCTGCCTGGGCGCAGGCCTCCTGACAGCCGCTGAAAAATGCGGGTCGCAGGCCATAAGCGGCTACTGAAGAGGCAAAAAGTTCGGCTTCGCAAAGTGGATGTTCGTTGACCTCTATTTCAGCCAGTTTCGAAGTCAGTGTGTGTGGCAGAAACCCGGGAGTGCCGGAAGCTGCATGCAGGCCGACCATCATCAGCAGGTCGTAGCCGCTGACATCGCCAATGCCGATGGCCGGGCCACTTTTGTAGCCCTGGTCGAGTTCTACGCCTTCGACAAGAAGTTCCTTGAATATGTTGTAACCGGTGCGATGAAAATCTTTGATGCGGATATGCCTGGCACCAGCCTGCAGCAGACTGCTGCAGATTTCGTTAAGATCGAGAGTGAGACCGACACAGGCCCGCACCCAGCCATCGTTGAAAAGCTGTGCGTCTTCGCGCCTGAGACAATTGGTTGAGCCCTCGATGTCGGCGAGAATGAGTATTTTAGCCATGATCAGCGAAACATGCGGCCTTCGAGTACCCGATAGATCTTTTTGTTGATAAAGATATCGACAATTTCGCGGTTGATGTGGTTCTGGTCGACATCCATGCGCATTATGTCAAGAGCTTTCTGTAGTGGAACTGCCGGCTTGTATGGGCGGTCCTGGGCGGTCAGGGCGTCGAAAATGTCGGCGACGCCGAGCATTTGCGATTCTATCGGTATTTCTTCTCGTGACAAATGATTGGGATAACCCCGGCCATTGAGTTTTTCGTGGTGTGCGTAGGCGATTTCGGGTACGCGATTGAGGTCTTTTGTCCATGGTATTTTCGACAGAAACTTGAAGGTATGGCGAACGTGCGATTCGATTTCGATTCTTTCGGCTTCTGATAAAGAGCCGCGGCGTATCGAAAGAACATGAGTTTCGCGTTCGGTCAGCATTGGTGTCATCAGTCCGTCGCGGCCGAGATGATGCTGTTTGCCGAGTTCGATCAGTTTGTGAAAACTGCCGTCTTCGAGCAGTGTCGGTTCGTTGGCCTTGATCAGAAAGTCGAGGGTTTCCTGGACTTCCTGGATGCGGGCGGCAAAAGAAGCTTCAAGCGACGGTCTGATAAGCTGAAAGCGGTCCAGGCCATTTTCCAGGGCATATTCGAGGCATTCCCGGTAAAAATCGGCTTCAATTGACTTTTTGATATAGCGGTAACGCTCTTTGAGACTTTCGAGTTCGTATGGAAACAGTTTTTTTGCCTTTACCAGCACCTCTTCGCGCACACCGACCTTGCCGAAGTCATGCAGAAGCGAGGCGTAGCGCAGCTCGGTGAGCTTTTTCTGGTCGAAGTGGACGCCGGCGAGTTCGCCGGTGCTGACTTTGTTTACTTCGTAGGCCAGCGCGATGGTCAGTTCGGCAACTCGCTCTGAATGCCCATGGGTAGTAGGGTCGCGCGATTCTATTGCGAAGATCGAAGCCTTGACGAAGCCTTCGAACAGTCTCTTTATATCCTGATACAGCCGCGAATTTTCGAGAGCGACAGCCGCCTGTGAGGCAAGACTGCAGAGCAGTTCGACGTCGTCGTGGTTGAACGGTCTGACCTGATCGAGCGAGAGAGACCGCCCGGCAATTTTCTGTTCGTAGTCGGCCCGCTTGTTGATCAGCTGAATAACCCCGAGGACATCACCATTTTTGTTGCGCATTGGCACAGCAAGCATCGACTTTGAACGATAACCGGATTTCTGGTCGTAACTTTTATTGAAGGTAAAAGAAAAGGCAGAAGGAATGTCATAAGCATCGAGCAGATTGACCGCTTCTCTGGAACTGGCGGTATAACCACAGATGCTGTGCCCATCGACCGGCAGAACCGAGTTTTCCTTGACCGACCAGTCGAGGGAAACATTTTGCGAGAGTTTGAAACGCAGCTGGCTTTCACCTTCGAGCAGATAGAGGCTGCCGGCGTCGGCACCTGCAATATTGCGGCTCTGCGAGAGAATCAGTTCGAGCAGTTTGTCAGGGTCATTTTCTGAAGAAAGTGCTATGCCGATTTTATGCAGCGCGTCGATGTTTTCCTTTGCCGTCTGCAATTCTCTTTCGAAATCACGGTTTGGCAGGTAGCACGCCTGACCGGCTCTTACCTTGAGTACCAGATCGTAAAGCCCGGTTTCAGCGACTGGCAGGCTTACATAAGTAAATGGACGATTAGCGAACAGATGTTCAAGATAGTCCTGGCCGTGTTTGTCGCCGACAATCAGCAGTGGCAGGTTTTTGTCGATTTTTTCAAAATAACCGAGAAATCCCAGCAGATTCGAGGAGAACGCATCCTCATGAATCAGGAAAATGCCATTTGGGTCAGGATTTTTGAGTTCTAAATATTGTTCGCCACTCAGAAAAACCGTTTTTACGTCAGGCCGTCGAAAAAACGCAACGAAAGGCGGCGAGTCAGGAAACCCGGATGCATACAGTCTGATAATTCGCTGCGCCATGGCAACCCCTCAAATCACTTAATGAATGTACAATAACCGCAGCCTGCAGCTAAGTTCAACCTTTTTCGCGATTGATCTCGTCGCCGAGTCTGACAAAACCGTGCCCCAGTATCTGACGGGCATCGCCGACAATCACAAAGGCGTCTGGGTCATACTCATAAATGATCTGGCGCAGAATCGGCATTTCTTTGCGGCGCACGGCGGTTAACAGAACGCTGGTAGGTTTGGCGGTATAGACTCCGACACCATTCAGACAGGTCACGCCGCGGTGCAGATCTTCGATGATTGCCCAGCTGATTTCGTCAGGAAATTTCGAGATGATGAAAACGGTGCGAAAGACCGACATCCCTTCGAGAACGGCGTCGATGACCTTGCTGCTGAAAAACACAGTGATCAGGCCATAGAGAGCGAGTTCGGGGCCAAAGGCATAACCGGCCAGCCCGGTTACCAGAACATTTGAGAACAGCATCACGTCACCGACCGGAATGTGGTAGCGAAAATGCAGAATCTGGCTGATAATATCGACGCCGCCAGTCGTGCCACCGGCACGAAAAGTCATACCGACGCCGACACCAGATATCAGGCCGCCATACAAACAGGCAAGAATGGGATCTTTTGTCAGTGGTGGCATGCCATAAACATTCATCATCAGTTCGATGGCCGCCGAAGTTACCAGAATCGACAGCAGCGTTTTCCAGGCAGAGCGACGACCGATCAGCCAGGCCTGCAGCGAAATCAACACCAGATTTCCGCCGAGCACAACGGCTCCGACCGGGGTTCCGATAATGTAATATAGAATGGTCGCAATGCCGGTTAGGCCGCCGGTAGCGATTTTATTGGGAACGGTGAAAGCGGAAAGACTGAAGGCAAGCAGAATAGAGCCGACGATGATGTAGATGACGTCTCGTAATCTGACGGCCGGTATTGCTGGTTTTGGCATGGAATCTCCGGAAGGGACAGGATGAGATAAAATCCATGCATTCTAGCACAGTGCCGGCTGATAGACAATCTGCCGGTCGGGTCTTTCTTGCTTTATCGGCAGGGTAGATTTAACATTTAGAGATGATCCTGATGTGGTAAAATGATCAGGTCGCAGTATCGTGACGCAGGAGTTTTGTGATTGGTTACTCTTCGTTATGGAAGTTGCCACGATAAAAGATCACAAACTTGCAGTGGGCGCAGTTGAGGGTAAAGTAAGGACTCTGGCGACCTGTGTGAGATTTTCTGACCATTGGGGAGCTGCATTGTGGGCAAAGCATTCCGGGCCTCCTGTTTTTCGAACTGATTCTATTAAGGATCTGTTTACTTTTTATATGTCTCAGTAATATTATCGGCATTTATTTATGAAAACTTTAGAGCCAGAAGCAGATAAATCTTTTGTTTTATTCAGACCGGCAAGGTTGCTGGCTGTTGCAGGCATATTTGCCAGTGTTGCGGTATTTTTTCTGGCAGCATGGCTTTCCCGCTGGCCAGAACAGCTGGTTATGGCGCAGTCACTGCAGGCAGCCAGCGGAATCGTGGGTCTGGCTGCCGAAATTGCCGCGAGGCCAGCTCAGCAGACCAGAAACACGCTCTCTCTTATCGCTAAAAATCCCGAGTTGAGACAAATCGGTAACGCCAGTGCGGTTCTGGCATGGCAACAGCGGATTCAAACTGATATTTCACTGTTGTTTGAATCTTATGAGCCATTTTTCGGTCACGTCTATGACCGCATTCTGGCTTTTTCGCATGACATCGAGTATTACAGCGAAATTCCTTCTGCGCTGATGCGTCGCCTGGCAGTCGTTGCCGGCATAGAATTTCCCGACAGCGACCAGAACGACCCGACAAACATGTGGCGGCCGTCAGAACTGACAGGCGATGACCTCAGGCGCATGTCGGTGCAGACAGGGCTCGTTCGCGAAAAGATGACCGCTGTGCGTCGTCTGGCGGCTGAATCATGTAATACCTGGATTTCGATGGCTCTTGTATTGGAAAAACTGGCCGGATATGGTCAGCAGTCGCTGCGTGATGTCGCCGCCGTCGAAGATTATTTTTCGGCCGTGCTCAATGACGAGATGTTGCGGGCGATAATGCTGCGAAGTCTCGATGGAAAAGTGCTGGCGCTGGTAGGTGACATGCCGTTCACCACCATGAATCTTGATACACGCGATTGTCGTGCCATCATCTCCGGCAGTAT
>JAKJFO010000080.1:0-249 GCA_022704885.1 Candidatus Rifleibacteriota bacterium
TGCTGCTGAGAGCACCTGGAACTGCAGTATTGAAAACCTGCGGATTCGCGGCGGCCGGGTTGGGTTGAATCTTGCCGGGAACAGCAATTTTTCGTTGTCTGTTTTCGATGTCAGAAATGTGCGGGAAGTCGCGATCAGAGTCGTTGATCGAGCCGCCCCCAGACTGCGCAACGGTTTGCTGCATTCTTTGCAGACAGGCCTGTCGATCGGCAGCTGCAGCGGCGATTATCAGTATCTGACCATAGACGC
>JAKJFO010000080.1:259-16727 GCA_022704885.1 Candidatus Rifleibacteriota bacterium
GGGAATACTGGTCGATGGCGCTGATGTGCAAACGATCAAAAATTGTATTGTCGTCAATCTGCAGATGCCGGGTAGCGGTTACGGCATTGAAGAGAAAACACTCGGGCGCAGTTATGTCTACAACAATATTTTTGGCTTTCTCCAGGCGACCCGCGATTGCGATCAGCTGGGTGCGCCGGTCATCAATGCCGATCCGAGATTTGTCGGTGGCAGTGGCAGCGAATTCGACTATCATCTGAAGTCTGATTCTCCTCTGGTGGCAGCTTCAGACAGTAATGGCCAGCCGGGCGCCTATGGCAGCGACAGATAATTTTCTAAATTCTGTGTTTCTGACTGCCGATAACTCGTGAAAGAGTAACAACTGATCCGGAGGTTAACGATGCGCAGCTACAGTATTCCCATTTTACTGGCCGGTCTGATAATGGCTTCTGCCGGCGACGTCGAAGCACAGAGAACCGGTAACCGGGAAATGCACGAGCGAATAAACGCCCTGCGAAACAGACTACAGAATTACCAGCTCGAACGCGTTCGCGAAGAACCCAGAAAAGCTCTCGTAATCGAAGAAAAAGAAACGGTCGAGGTCAAATATGAGCAGCTGGTTGAAGAATTTGAGGCGCGCAAGGACGTGGCTGTTACCGTTCTCTTCCATGACGAGGATTTTGCAAAAAACCAGATGACCGAAAATACCCCGGCAACAGTTGATGAAGAAACTGTTGCAGTCGTTGCTGCCGTTGCCGACCCCGACATTGATAACTCTGCTGTTGATAAGCCAGCCGCAAAGGCAGCAGTCAGCACGGAAAGGACAACCGTTCTGGCTGATGCAGCCAGACAGCTGGAGCACGAGCGGGCTCAACGTCAGGAAAAATATGAAGCGCTCAGGCGCCGGGTGCAGATGGCAACCCGGCGGGTGCATGACCAGGCGCGCGAGATCAACAGCATGGTTGCGGTTGTTCCCTGATCTGCCGATCTGCCGATAAAAAATGAGCTGCCTTTTTGAGCAGCTCGTAAAGGGATATTGTTGGGTTACTCGACCTTTTGCAAGGTCTACTGAAAAGCGAGCTTTTCAGCGAGGGCCAATGATAACGAGCTGTTGTGCAAAGGTGTCATCCTTGACAGGGACTGCAAAACAGCGCGTATAGAACGGTTTAGTAAAGATCCTCTGAAATCTGTCTTAATTCTAACAAAAAATAACCAATATGCCAACAGGCATTACGGCGTGTTGTTCTTCAGCTGATCAAGCCAGGTTGCGGCAGATGCGTCACTTGGTGCACGCCAGTCACCGCGTGGCGAAAGGGCGCCGCCAGATCCGACCTTGGGTGCGTCTGGCACACAGCTTCTCTTGAATTGTGACTGACCAAAAAACCTTCGAATGAACACTTCGAGCCATTTTTTGATGGTGGCAAAGTCATAAGAATCTTTGCCGTGAGCCCAGGCGCACCAGCTGAGATAGGCCACTTTCGACGGTCTGAAGCCATAACGCAGCAGATAATAGAGATTGAAATCCTGCAGCTCATAGGGGCCAACTGCTTCTTCTGTAAGCTGTGCCGGCGAGTCTGAGTTCTCGCCCGGAACGAGTTCGGGAGAGATCGCGCCATCGACAATGCTGCGCAAGGTCTTTGACGCCCTGTCGCCGAATTCGTTGTTGTCGATGAACCAGTTGATCAGGTAGCGCACCAGAGTTTTGGGAACCGAGGCGTTCGGATTGTAATGCGACATGTGGTCGCCGACGCCGTAGGTGCACCAGCCAAGCGCGAGTTCGCTCAAATCACCGGTGCCGACCACCAGTGCGCCATTGGCATTGGCGAGTCTGAAGAGGTGTGAGGTTCGTTCGCCGGCCTGCACGTTTTCGAAAGTTATGTCATAAACCTTTTCGCCCTGGGCGAAAGGGTGCCCGATATCTTTGAACATCTGCATGCACGACGGCTTTATGTCGATTTCGCGGGCACTGACGCCGAGCGCTTTCATCAGTTCGAGTGCACTCGATTTTGTGCTGTCGGAAGTAGCGTAACCGGGCATGGTACAGGCAATCAGGTTGCTGCGCGGCAGGCCGAGGCGGTCGAGCGCCTTGCAGGCGACGATCAAAGCCAGGGTCGAATCGAGACCGCCTGAAACCCCGATAACCAGCTTTTGCATGCCGCTGCTCTGCAGCCGCGTAGTCAGGCCCTGGATTTGTATATTAAGCACTTCCTGGCAGCGCTGCAGGCGCAATGTTGCAGCGTCAGGCACGAACGGAAACCTGGCGATACTGCGCAGAATCGCAGTTTCTTTGCTGATATTGGCACAGCTGAATTCCAGCGTTCTGAACTTTTTGCCCTCAACGGTCAGCTCATTGGCGCAGTCTTTGAAGCTGCTGTTACGCATACGTTCGAGCTGCAGTTTCTCGACGTCGATGTCAGTGACGATGAGCGATCCAGAAGCGTTGAAGCGCTCGCTCTCTTCGAGAATGTGGCCGTTTTCGCCGATGAGGGCGTGGCCATCCCAGGCAAGGTCCGTCGTCGACTCGCCTTCGCCGGCGCCGCTGTAAACATAGGCACTGAGCAGGCGGGCTGAAGTCGACTTTAGCATGAGCTGGCGGTATTCTGGTTTGCCAATGATGGCGCTACTGGCCGACGGGTTGCAGATTATGGTGGCGCCGGCCATCGCCAGCCAGCTCGAAGGTGTTACCGGGGCCCAGAGGTCTTCGCAGATTTCGACTCCGATAACGGCGTCGGGGTTTTCGCGGCAGCGAAAAAGCAGGTCACTGCCGATCGCGACTGTTTGATTGCAGATGTTGATGAACTGGTGCTGCAGTTCTTTTGCCGATGAAAACTGGCGTTTTTCGTAAAATTCACCATAGTTGGGCAGATAGGTTTTGGGAACCATCCCGAGCAGGCGACCGCCCTGCAGTAGAGCCGCGCAGTTGAAGAGGCGCCCTGCCAGCATCAGAGGCAGGCCGGTAATTACGAGCGGACTGTATGAGGCACTGGCCTTGACCAGCGAAAGAAGAGCTGATTCACATTCATCGAGCAGGCTCTGCTGGTGAAAGAGGTCCTGCAGTGAGTAGCCGCACAGACTGAGTTCAGGAAAAACCACGACGCCGACCTGCTTTTCGTGACACTGCCTGAGCATGATGATCTGGGCAGAAGCGTTCTGCATGGGACGCGCCAGGCTGACCAGCGGGGTGGCGGCCGCGCATCTGAAAAAGCCATGCGTAAACGGGTTGAAAAAATTATTCTGCATGACCTTATGCTATAGCGTTTTTAACTGTCTGACAAGAAAATCAGCGCAAATTTGCCTGAGTGTCGTCGATCAGGTTCTGCAGGCTTGGTGGAATGTAGTTTCGGGAAGGCCCGGGTGCCGGCAGATTCTGCGGCAGCTGGCCGATTTTCATGATTTTGCCTGCTTTTTCGGGATCCATCAGCCCGAGCACTTTGCCGGAATGCTGAGGATTCAGCCCGGAAAGTATTTCATAAATGAGTTTGTCGTCGGGAACCTCGTCAAAAATGGTCGATAAAGCTTTTGGGTCCATCTGGGCTGCGATTACTCTGACCTGATCGAGGCGATTTTCCTGTTCCATGAAGCGAATCAGGCTTGACTCGAGGTTCAGCGTTTCTGATGCGAGCCGATTGGAAAGTTCGTCTATTGCAGCTTTTCGCTTTTCGAGATCGGCCTTTTCATCAGCTAATTTTTTCTGTTCGAGCACGAGTTCTTCGCGAAGTTTTCGCAGTTCTTCCATTTCGCGGCTGTATTGCTCTCTTTGCGATCTGATCAAGCCGCGATAAGAATCTTCGAGTGACTTGGCGCGGGTTTCGAGATCGCGACTGCCCTGGGTGATCAGGCGGTTGAAACGTTCCTGTTCCTGCAGGATCAGCTGCTGATATCGTTCTTCTTCGGGGAGTTGATGCAGTTGAACGAAATCGAAGTAAGGCTCGAATGGCCATTTTTCACGCCACTGCTCAGGTATGCGGTGGCGGAAGGTATAGATATTGAGAAAATCGAGTGTCAGCGCCGACAAAAATATGGCGACACCGAGTGAAGCCAGCAAAAACCAGTATGTCAGGCGACTCAGCGCCAGAAAAATTCTGGAAGGCTTGCGTTCTTCCTGTTCCTTGTTGTCGCGCGTCGGAGTTTTCGCTGTCTGCGCCGGAATTATCGGCTCTACTGCCGGAACATCGTTTTTTTCTGGCATCGAAAGATTTCCTTAATCATTATTTTTGTCAGTTCCAAGACCGCTCAGAACCTGGCTGACAAAATTCTGTGTCGACTGGAATGGCGGTATGCCGCCGAAGCGTTTAACCGTTGCCGGGTCGCTGCTGTAGGCGGCAAGAGCGTTAGACAGATTGCCGCCGTTGCGCTGCATCATATCGGCAAGATGGATAGTACCTGCTTTGATGTTCTGCTCAGGATCGAATGGATTTTTTAAGCCCATCTGACTGAATATCTCTGGTTTAACCTGCATCAGGCCGAGGTTCCCCTCGTTGCTGACTGCCTGGGGATTGTTGCCTGACGCCACAGCTATCAGCTGTTTTACCAGCTGGGCGCTGAGATTGTGTTCTTTTGAATATTTTTCGACAAGCTTTTCGACGTCAGCTCTGAGATCGTTTGCAATAGCGGTTGTGGCCGGGTCGCTGGCCGGAGAGGTGTTGATGCCCTGAGACACCGGGGTTTTGGTGGCTTCGAGCATGGCGGCTGCAAAAGTCTGCTGCTGCCGGCGCCCGCGCCTCTGTGCCATGCCCTTGAAACTCTGATTGAGACCGTCGATACGTTCAAGTATGCGGTTCATGTTTTCAAGCATCGTCGTAGTCTCCTGCTGCCTTCTTTAACCGGTTACCGTATTCGTCGAGTCGCTTCTGCTCTTTTTTGAGCATTTCCTTTTTATATGCCGCTTCATCTTTTTCGCGCATTTTTTCGTAGGTCATGCGGTTGCGGCGTTTGATCATCAATTCATCGAAGATTTTCTGTCGCTGCTTCTCAAGGCGTTCGAGCTCTTCTTCCTGAAATTCCCATGCCCGTTGCAGTCTGGTCAGATAGGCCGGGTACATCTGCACTCTCATCATTTCGCCGGCCTGCAGGTCTTTGGCCTTATGTTCCAGTGCAACAGCATACTCATCTTTGAATTTTTTGATTTCTGCCTTTACTGCCGCGATCTGACCGTCTTTCTGGGCCAACCTGGTCTTGACCTCATTTTCTTCATGGATGCAGATTTCGAGAACCTGCTGAAAGCGGAAAACAAAAGCCATGCTCAGCCGCCATGACCAACGATTTTACTCAATGCTTCGATACTCTTTTCGTAAGCCACCGATTCATTGATGCCTTGTCGAATCAGAGATTCGATCAGGGGTTCCTTTTGAATAGCTTCGTCGATTTTAGGGTCTGAGCCGGTCTTATAAGCGCCGAGGCTTATTGCATCAGCATTCTTTACATAGGTTGAATAAATATTGCGCAGTTTGCCGGCCATTTCAAAGTGGGCCTTGTTGCAGATTTCAGGCATAAGACGCGAGATGCTGCTGAGAATATCGACGGCCGGGTAGATGTTCTGATGAGCCAGATCGCGGCTGAGAACGAGGTGTCCGTCGAGAATACCACGTACCGCATCGGCAACCGGTTCGTCCATGTCGCCACCTTCGACCAGTACCGTGTAAATACCGGTAATCGAACCTTTTCGCGCGGTGCCCGCCCGTTCGAGAAGCTTTGGCAACAGCGAAAAGACCGAAGGTGTGTAACCTCTGGTGGTCGGCGGTTCGCCAACGGCAAGGCCAATCTCGCGCTGAGCCAGCGCAAAACGGGTTACCGAGTCCATCATCAACATGACTTTCTTGTCACGGTCTCTGAAATATTCTGCGATAGCGGTGGCCGTAAAGGCGGCCTTTACGCGCACCAGTGCAGGTTGCTCAGAGGTGGCGACAACTACGATCGAGCGACGCAGGCCTTCTTCCCCAAGATCTTTTTCGAGAAATTCGCGAACTTCGCGACCTCGTTCGCCGATCAGCGCAACGACATTGATATCGGCCTGTGAGGTGCGGCAGATCATGCCCATCAGAGTACTTTTGCCGACGCCGGAACCGGCGAAAATGCCCATACGCTGACCGCTGCCGATAGTAAGCAGGCTGTCGATGACTCTGACGCCCGTTGGCAGAGCGGTTTGTATGCGCTTGCGTGTCAGCGGGTTGGGGGGTTCTCGATTGATCGGGACTCTGGCGATATCTGCCGTCAGGTCGCCTTTGTCGTCGGTCGGCTGTCCGAGCCCGTTGAGCACGCGACCGAGCAGTTCTTCGCCGGCTGGCGCTGTAAGCGGAGTGCCAGTCGGAATGACTTCGCTGCCCTGTCTGATGCCCTCGGTATGAACCAGCGGCATCAGCAACACGCTGCCGCGGCGAAACCCGACGATTTCGCAGGGCAGGGGACCGGCCTGGGTAATGATATGGCAGAGGTCACCGACCGGGTTCTGTGGGCCAGTTGCCTCGATAAGCAGGCCGACGACCTGGGTGACCTTGCCATTGACTCTTATCGGGTCAGTGTTGAGCAGGGCCGAAGTATAGTCGTTGAAGGATATTTCGCTCATGTGTCAGCGAGTTTCTTTCTGAGTTTGCCGAGCAGTGCGCGCTCGAGCTCGCGAGCCTGTGATTCGATCGTGGCATCGATAGTACCGACGCCGGTCTCGATCTTGATACCGCCAGGTGAAAGGGTGGGGTCTTCGATGATGCGCAGTTCGCTGACCGAACCGAGTCGTGCCAGAAACTGGTCTTTGTGGGCCTGGCACATCGATTTGTCTCTGATGTTGATGCGCAGAACGATCTTGTCGACTTCTGAAACGCGGTTGAGGGCCTGGTCGATATTTTTAAGAATAATCTCGGGCTGCGACATTGGCTCAACCTTGATTACCGTGCGGGCAAACGCGATTACCAGTTTGAGCATTTCTTCTTCGGATGCCTTGAGAATGCCCATCCGGCTGGTCTGCAGCTCGTTGATGAGCGCTTCGCTTTCCTGCATCAGATTCTGCCAGTCGAGAGAGGCTTCGTGCAGCCCCTGCTTTTCGCCGGCAGCGATGCCCTTTTCTTCGCCCATCGCGTAGCCTTCTTTGTAAGCTTTGTCGCGAACTGAATCAACTTCAAGTTTTGCCGCTTTTTTAATCGCTTCTGCCTCGGCTTTGGCGGTTTCGACTATTGTGCTGGCGGTTTCCCGGGCGGTTTTGACCGCTTTGGCCGCCTCGGCATCGGCTTCCTGTCTCTTTTTTAGCGCATTCTGGCTGAATTCCTGCTCCTGGGCAGTCAGGCCGGCCTCTTTTGCCTTGAGTTCTTCTTCCCAGTTCCGCAGTTCTTCTTCCAGTGCTTCAAGCTCGAGTTCCTTAATTTTTATGGCCTCGAGCGCAGCTGCGTGTCGAGCTTTCTTAGCCGCCGGAGACAGAAACGAGGTCGGTTCTATTGCCGGTTTATGTGCGGCAGTCATATCGGCGGAGGTCTCGGCATGTGCTTCTTCTGAGGGTTTCTGTGGTTTCGTTACTATTTTTTCTCCAGAACCGGCCAGATGCTCGGGCGAGAGAGCGCGAAAGGTTTCAACGGCAAAAGCGTCTTCTGCCGGCGCCAGATCTTCTTCCGGTTTGGCGATTTTCTGCTTGTGATCGACAAATACCGGCTTTTCCTTGTCGATTTTTATCTGATTCGCCTTGAAGATTTTACCCATTTTATCAGGTTTCCTTAGTAGACCAGGTCATCGGTTGGCCGGTTGATAAACAGTTCTCTGCTCTTTATCAGCTCGGCTACGACAGCCATGATGCGATCTCTGGCTGCATCGACTTCGCTTTCACGTGCCCGACCCTGCCTGGTGATCTCTTCTTTGAGATCGTTGAGGGCCCGCTGCGACATGTTAGCAGCAATATTCTTGAGAACTGACGCTGGCGCACCCTGCAGAGAAATTGCGAGATCGCGGATTCTGATGATTTTCAGCATGCGCTGCAGACCGCGCGGGTCGGCGTAAGCCAGATCATCGAAGAGAATAATCTGGCGGCGCAGTTTATCGACGACCTGTGGCAGATCTTTCTGCAGGCCGCCGAGAATATGACGATTGGTTTTGGCGTCGCAGTGTCGCAGGATGTTAGCGAGTATTTCCAGACCAGTGCTGGTTCCAAGTTGAGTTTTAGCCAATCAGTTCCTCCTCGCCCGGGCGCGAGATTACCACTTCGCCTCTGGCCTCGAGCTTCTTCACAATAGCGACGATGCGCTGCTGAGCCTGGTCGACGTCGCGCATACGCACCGGACCCATGTATGCCATTTCTTCCTTGAGCATTTCTGCCGCACGTTTCGACATGTTCTTGTAGAATTTTTCTTTGACTTCGTCGGTGACGCCCTTGAGCGAGATCGAGAGGTCTTTCATGTCGATTTCCTTCATCAGGCGCTGCAGGCTGCGGTCGTCGATAAGAACAACGTCTTCGAATACGAACATGCGCTTTTTGACTTCTTCGGCAAGGCTCGGTTCCTGCACTTCCATGGTTTCGATGATGTTTTTCTCGACAGCGCGCTCTACCGCGTTCAACACACCGATAAGAGAATCGATACCGCCGACGCTGGTGAAATCCTGGCCGATAATCGATGAGAGACGCTCTTCGAGATAGTTCTCGACTTCGCGTGTGATATCCGGACTGGTGCGATCCATCAATGCCAGGCGCTTGGCGATTTCAACCTGGCTGTCGGGCGTCATTGACTGCAGGATTACTGCAGATTTTTCTGGTTGCAGATACGCGAGAATGAGGGCGACCGTCTGCGGATGCTCGTTCTGAATAAGTGTCGCCAGCTGGGTCGGGTCGGCAGTGCGAGCCGCTTCGAACGGCTGTATCTGCAGCGAAGTCCCCATTTTGGCAAGAATTTCGAGAGCTTTGCCCGGGCCGATAGTCTGTTCGAGCAGGTGCTTAGCATATTCAAGGCCGCCTTCGGCGTAGAACTTGCGGGCCATCATCTGCTGTTCGAATTCGAACAGCACGGCCAGCTTGTCTTCGGTCGAAATCTTTCGCTGTTTGGCGATTTCGATGGTCAACGTCTCTATCTCGGCATCTGAGAGTGACTGCAGAATGGCGCCGCTGGTTTCCGGGCCGAGAAAGATCAGCAGAATCGCGGCCTTGGCGCGGCCGGGAATGTCGAGAATCGGCAGATCCTCGAGCTTGATCGGAGGCAGTTCTTCTTCCTTTTCCTTGTTCACGCTCCGACTCCTGTTACTTGCTCAGCCACAGGCGCAATACCTGCACTGCGTCTTCGGGTTTGCTGCTGACCAGATCTCTGACACGCTTTTCGAGAAGTTCGCGGGCGTTGGCCTGCTCGTTGAGTCTGGCGAGTTCTTCTTCTCTCTGGCGGTCGCGTTCTTTGATGATATTGTCGAGTCTCTTGAAGCCTTCTTCGAGAGTGCCATTGTCTTTTTTCTGGAAGGCTTCACGATAGATGAACTGCTCTTCAGGAGTCATCTCTTCGAAATCGGGCGGCAGTCCGTCATTGTTCATGGCATACTGATATGCCTGGTGACGCAGATCCTGAACCTTGCGCTTCTTTTCTTCGAGATCGCCGATTTCCGGGAAGAAATTCTTGACGTCCTTGAATCTTCTTTCCCAATCCTGCCATTTCTGCTCGTTCTGGCGCAATGAGGCATTGTCGCGGGCAAGTTTGAGTGCTTCGGCTTCGGCAGCCGCTTCGGCAAGACGCTGCTGTTCCCTGGCCAGTGCCCTGGCTCTCGATACTCTGACAAATATGTATATCAGGCCGAGGAATATCGGGAATGACATTAGTAGGCCAACAACGATCATGAACATCTGTTTCTCCTGCTGTTTCTTCAGCTCAAAGGCAGCCTTGGCACGATCCAGTTCGTCATTGCGGAATGGCAGAACCATCAGCGCCAGTTTGTCGCCGCGCTCCTTGTCGAAACCAACCGTGGTTTTGGCGATTTCGGTGATTTTTTCTTCAAGAGATCCCACGGCAGCCGGGTCGTCGTTAAGAACGACCGATACAGTCAGACGGCGAATGGTGCCCTGCTCTTTAACAAATTTTTCTTTCGATCTGGTAAATTCATAGTTGGTAATTGCAGCGTTGCGCTTGTACTCATTCCATGTCGAGTTCTCGGTGCCCGGATACGCCGGTGCTCCGGGGGGCAGGTTTGAGTTTACGCCGGGTTCGCCATCTTCGACGAGGTCGCGGCCCTTGTATTCTTCTTCTTCAAGTTTTTCAGAGAGTTTGAGGCCTGAATTCATGCCTTCAACCGGCGGAATCACGACGTCGCTGACCGCTTCCTTCTGGTCGAAATCGATATCGAGTCTGACTCTGACAATGGCTTTGCCATATCCGAAAGAGCTTTCGAGCAGGCTCTGCAGTTCTGAGCGCAGATGGTTCTCGCGGTTGCGGGTGTATTTCATCTGCGCGGTCTGAACCTTGTCAAGGGTCATCGCTTCTTCATCTTCAATGATTCTGGTAAGGTCACGGGCTTCGGTGTCGGCAATTCTGATTTTGTCGGGGTTGAGGCCTTCGACGGCAGAGCACACCCAGTCGCGTATGGCGCGTACCTGATCCTGATTAACTTCAGCGCCCGGCCGTAACTTCAAAAGGATGCTGGCAGATGGTTCTCTCTGGTCTTCCTTGAAAACTTCTTTTTTAGGTTTGACAATGCTGACACTGGCTTCTTCGATCGGGCCCATTCGCACAAGCGTCTGTTCGAGTTCTGACTGTAGACCTCGAACATAGTTGAGGTCGAATTCCTGCTGGGTAGTGCCGGTGAACATCGAACGCTGGTCGATAAGGGTCTGCCAGCCGGGCTTTGCCTGTGGCAGGGTTTTTTCCTGGGCAAGCTGCAGCAGTATGTATGACTTGTCGGGCACGGGCACACGAATGTCGGTAGAGTCTACACCGAGTTTGTATTCGATATTGAGCTCCTGAAGCTTGGCGACTACCTTGCCGGCGTCTTCAAGCTTGAGCTTCTCTTCAAAGAGTTGAATGAACTCTTTTTGTGTGCCCCACATCGAGGCGGTTGCGATACCCAGCACGACTATCACTACAATAGCCGCCAGCGCTATCTGCTGGCTTCTGGGCAATTTTGCAATCGGTTCCCATAATTGCCTGAGAAAATCGGTCATCGTCTGCTACTCCCTACTCCCTGGTGTGCCCTGTTTTTGATGTATGCTTTTCTGGCTACGGAAGTTTAATCAAGATTATTTATAGTACGTCAGAAACATTCTGTAAAGACCTAAAATTTAAAAATTCATCCGCATTATTTCTTTGTATGCCTCAAGTACTTTTCCTCTGACTTCAAGCGTCAGATTCATGGCAGTCTTGGCTTTTTCCGCGGCTATCATTACGTCGTGCAGATTGTCTACACGACCGAGAACGGCATCCTGAGTAAGTTTTTCAGATTGCTTGCCGAGGGTGTCGACTTCGTCGATTGCAGTCTGAAACTTGTCGAGAAAAATACCCCATTGCTCTTTGGCATTGGTGTGCGGTCTTTCTGGTTTGCTGTTGATGTCTACCCATGGATTACGTTCTGGAACTCTCATTTATCAGCCTCTGCCTCCTATGTTTAGTGCTGCATTCGTCATGTCTTTAGCCGAATTGATGCAGGTTACGTTGGCTTCGTATGCACGCGTGGCCGTGATCATGTCCACCATTTCGTGCACTATGTTGATGTTCGGTCGGCGAACGTAGCCTTCTGAGTCGGCGTCGGGGTGATTCGGGTCGTATTCCATTTTGAATGGTGCCATATCTTCCATGATGGCATTGACTCTGACGCCGGTGCCTGGCACCTGTGGTTTCTGGCGATCCTGAAACCACCAGCTGCCACGGGGATTGCGCGATTCGAAGATGACCATCTTGCGCCGGAAAGGAGCGCCATCTTCAGTTCTCGTGGTATTGACGTTGGCAATGTTGTTCGAGATGACATCCATGCGCAGACGTTCAGCGGTCAGGCCGGACGCGGAAGTATCAATAGCTCTGAACATACCCATCAGGCTCTACCTCCTCTGGTGATGACATCGTTGAGGCCTGCAAACATGGCGGCCAGTCGGGTGGCGTGAATCTGGTAGGTCATGGTATTCTTCGCCAGATCGCTCATTTCAACATCGATGTCAACGTTGTTCTTGTCGTTGCGCATGACGTGAATGCGGTCTTTGATGGTGGTCGGGCCGACATCGCGGTAGTTGATCTCGCCGATCGGAATATGGCCGTCGTGCTCGCGTTTGCCGACCAGATCGATTTTACCGTCGAATACCTTTGCCATTTCGTCTTCGAAGGTTACGATCTGGCGCTTGAAGAGCGGGGTGTTGACGTTGGCAATGTTGTTTGAAATTACCTTGTGCCGCACCGACGATACTTCAAGCCCTTTGGCGAGAAGATTGAAGGTAGCGGTTCCGGTCAATCTTTCGAACATTTCGAGTCTCCCTGAAAATCAGATTAGAGAATGAATCTTGCCAGGTCGTGGTTCTTGAGCAGTGGTGCAATTGCCTTTTCAACGCGAGTTTCGTCGATTACATACTTGCCGCTGAGCTTTTGCGGAGCGTCAAAAGCCGCTTCCTCCATCAGCTGTTCCATGATGGTGTGCAGGCGTCGGGCACCGATGTTTTCGTGATCGGCGTTGGCCTGAAAAGCGAAACGTGCAATGGCTTCGATGGCTTCTGTCGTGAATTCAACATCGAGGCCATCGACTTCGAGCAGTGCCCGATATTGCCTGGTCAGCGCGTTTTGCGGTTCAACGAGAATGCGTTTGAAATCTTCAACCTTGAGTGCGTCGAATTCGACCCTTACCGGAAAACGGCCCTGCAGCTCGGGAATCAGATCGGAAGGCTTGCTGACGTTGAAGGCGCCGGCGGCGAAGAACAGTATGTGGTCGGTTTTGACTATGCCATACTTGGTCATCACGCTGGTGCCTTCGACCAGCGGCAGCAGGTCGCGCTGCACGCCTTCGCGCGAAACGTCGGGGCCGCTTTTGCTCGTGAATGAAGAAGCGATCTTGTCGATTTCGTCGAGAAAGATCACGCCGCTTTCCTGGGCCAGGCTGAGCGCTTCTTTCTGAAGTTCATCCTGGTCGACGAGGTGGTGCATTTCTTCCTGAAACATGATTTCACGGGCTTCGCTGACTTTGACTCGGCGGCGGCGCTGACGACTGGGCAGCATGTTGCCAAGCATGCTCTGCAGGCCCTGCATATTGATGCCCATTTCTTCAAAGCCGGTCTGGGAGGAGAAAACTTCGACCACGGGCGTTGCCTGTTCGTTCACGTCGATTTCTACCTCCTTTTCGTCAAGTCTGCCGGATTTGAGTTCTTCAGAGAGTTTCTGTCTGGCTGATGCTGTTGAATCAGTCTCTTCAATACCTATCGACACATTGCTAAACTTTTCTGAGGATTTTTCGAAACCACTTAACGGATGGTGTCTGCGGCTCTCGGGAAGCAGGATATCGAGAATCTTTTCATGCGCCCGGTTGCGCGCCTTCGGTTCGAGTTCTGCAAACTTTTTAGTTCTGAGAAGATTCATGCTGACTTCAACCAGATCTCTGACCATTGAATCGACATCACGGCCGACGTAGCCGACTTCGGTAAACTTGGTGGCTTCAACCTTGACGAATGGAATGTTGGCGATGCCGGCGATTCGGCGGGCAATCTCAGTCTTGCCGACGCCGGTCGGGCCAATCAATAGAAGGTTTTTGGGTCTGATATCTTCGCGTAGAGAATCCTGCAGTTGACGGCGGCGATAGCGATTGCGAAGTGCTATTGCTACGGCACGTTTGGCCTTGTGCTGTCCCACGACGTATCTGTCGAGTTCAGCAACGGTTTCCTGCGGTGTCAGTTCGGGGCCGGGAAGATTGATGGCTTCTTTGTTCAAGATGGCATAACCTCCACAATAATCTTGTCGTTGGTGTAAACACACTGTTCTGAGGCAATGAGCAGAGCGTTCTTGACGATTTCAGCTGCGGAAAGGCCTGTGTGGCGAAGCATGGCTTTAGCAGCCGCAAGAGCTGCGGGTGCTCCAGAGCCAATTGCCGCAACCGGTTCGTCTGGCTCAAGGACGTCGCCCTGGCCGGAAAGAACGAGAATTTTTTCGCTGTTGCCGACCAGCAGCATTGCCTGAAGCTGGCGCAGTGCCTTGTCCATGCGCCAGTCTCTTGCGAGCTCGACTGCTGCTCGTGTCATGTTACCAGACATCGAGTCGAGCTTATTTTCGAATCTTTCAAAAAGAGTGAATGCGTCGGCAGTTGCGCCGGCGAAGCCGCCGATAATCGGGTGGCCGCTCAGGCGTCTTATTTTCTGGGCGCGGGCCTTGATGATCTGGTCGCCGAGAGTAACCTGGCCGTCACCACCGAAGGCGAGGTTGCCGTCTCTGATTACTGCCAGAATGGTTGTTCCGTGATAGGTCATTGCTTCTCTCCTGATCTTGGGTGACTCAGGCGATAGGTCTGCATGAGTTTTTCTTTGCTGATGCGTGTGTAAATCTGTGTGGTCGCCAGACTGCTGTGCCCGAGCATTTCCTGCACGCCTCTGATGTCAGCGCCATTGTTGAGAAGATGCGTTGCAAAGCTGTGTCTGAACTGATGCGGTGTAATATTCATCATCATTGCCAGTTGCCGGGCATATTTGTCGATCAACCGAGCGATGCTGCGGGTCGAAAGCGGCGTGCCCAGATGGTTGAGAAAAATTCTGATTTGTTGTTTTGCCTCTGGCTGCTGGGCATTGCGTGCCGAGCAGTAAACCTGAATTGCGTCGCGTGATGCCGGAGTCATTGGGGTGATGCGTTCTTTCTGACCTTTGCCGGTGACGCGGATCATACAGTTGCTCATGTCGATATCGGAAAAAGTCATGCCGGCAATCTCAGAAACGCGCAGGCCGCTTCCGTAAAGGGTTTCGAGTATGGCGCGGTCGCGCAGCCCCAGAAGGGTAGTTAGATCGGGGGCATTGAGCAGCAGGTTGATATCTTCCTGACTCAGGGCTCGCGGCAAAGGTCGCTGTCGTCTTGGCGAATCCATGTTCTCGGCCGGATTTTTGGCGATAATGTGGTGGCGCATGGCATATTTCATCAGGCCCCGCAGGGCTGACTGGCCACGGCGCATGCTCTGTGCCGAAAGGCCGCCGTTGCGGCGTTCGGCCCAGAAAGCCCTTATTTTAGCATGTGAAAGGGTTTCGATGGCAGATGAATCGATGATTCCCTGCTTCTGCAGCCATGCTGCAAAGAATTCGAGGTCGGTGTGGTAGCCGCGCACTGTATTGACTGACAGGTTGCGTTCTTTCCCGATGCTTTCAAGGTAGCGCGAAATCAGCTCGGCAATTGACAAGGGCGGGGCTCCATGTTGCTTGATGGTTGAAGTGTGCCAAGAATAGCACAACCGATAAA
Organism: Candidatus Rifleibacteriota bacterium; assembly: GCA_022704885.1. Next base: position 15,577 of record JAKJFO010000080.1, read on the forward strand.
ATGGTACAAGCCCCGAAAAAAAATAAGTTTGTGCTGGCAAAAATCGCTTTTGATCAGCGTTATAAAGCCGGTAAAAAATGATCTTGCAAGCCTGGTTATTTTAAACAGATTCTTGGGTCAGGTAAACATTTATGACAGGACAACTCAGAAATCTGATTCTCGCGGCACTGCTGGGCCTGACCGCTTTGCCGGTTTCGCTGGCGCAGGAGGCGGAAATCATTGTTCCCGCTGATATCAGGCGGGAAAGAATCTACTCGGTCATTACCAGCCGCTTTTATGACGGCGATACCGAGAACAACTTTTATAACCGCGAAAGAATTCAGAAAGACGATCCGCACTATCGCGGCGACTTTAAAGGGTTGGCTTCAAGACTGACTTACATCAAAGAGTTGGGTTTTACGGCCATCTGCGTCACGCCACCGGTCGAGAACCGTGGTGCTCTTGATTTTATGGGCTTTAATGCCTATGATTACGAGACCTTTGAGCCAAGATTGAGCTCTGACGACTTTAAATGGCAGAATTTTATCGATGCGGCGAAGGCGCAGGGGTTAAAAGTCATTCAGACTCTGGTGGTGAACCACGTCAGCAATTACGGCATCAGAAACCATTACTTCATTTCGCGACTGCCGCTCAAATTTTATCGTGGCCCGGTAAAGGCGCAGTGGCCATATGTCTTTAATCTGGGCAATTATAAGCACCCGTATCGCATGGATAACGACAACCCATGCGCGCCGGAGTGGTTCAAAGATTTTCGTTACCGCGACCCGTGGGGGGCGGGGCCCTTGAAAGACCCGGTGACCGGGGCGGTTTTTCCGGCTGAAAATCTGCACCCCGAACGCTTCTTTGGCACCGATGAAAAACTGCTTAGCCCTGAATGGTTTCACCGTGAGGGCTGGCTGAAGGCTGACGAAAATCTCACGGTCAGTCGGGTGCAGCGCGCCCATCTTGACGATAACAGCATCGACCTTGCCACTGACAACTGGAAAATCCGGAACTTCTTTGCAGCGCTTGGCAAAAAATACATCACCATGGGTATCGATGGTTTCAGAATTCAGTTTGCCAGAAATACCGACCGCCGCGATCTTATTTATATGGTCGAGATGTGGCGGCAGATAAAGCCTGATCTGATAGTCTTTGCCGATGTTGAGCCG
>JAKJFO010000081.1 GCA_022704885.1 Candidatus Rifleibacteriota bacterium
GGCTGAGAAAAAGCAACCAGCCTTATATCGCCAACGCTGGCCTCTCCTGGCGGGAAAAGGCTCTCCTGCACGATTCTTGCTGTCTCAAGATCTTTGAAAGTCTCGAGCGTCGCATTGAATGTCTGCGACAACTCGCTGAATTCGAGACTTGAATCAATTGCCAGGCGATAAGAAAAATCACGACGGCCAATAGAACTTATGGCATTTTGAATCTCGCCAACCGGAACGAGAAAATGGCTCGCCAGATACCTGAACATCATGAAAGCAAGCAAAAGAAATAGACAGGCCACTACAGCCATCTGCAAACCAAGTTTTCGAATCAATTCTTCTATATTCCTGACCGGCAGGATGTACAGCAGACTGATCTGATCCATATTCAGACCACGCATGGCAACAGCTGTATAAGCACCCGCAGAAAGAGGAATATTACCTTTTCTGATAATCTGGTTATTGTAGGCATACTGGCCCAGTTCCTTCAAATTGTCTCTATCAGGATGTTCACACGAAATCAGGTCATCATTGGGGTAATAAGCTACAATCTCCGCTTCGGCAGACATATTTCCGGCAAGATTAGTGGCATGAAAACGCTCAAAAAAACTGCGTTGCAGGTTTCCCTTGCGCCAGTAAAGCTGAAGCATGGCAAGATTCTGATACTTCTCAGGAATGCCGAGAAACTCAAAGTAAAAATACAACTCATGCGCGCCAAGACCGATAAAACCAATCTCTCTCTTTTTTGAAACAGCGTTGACGCCGAGCTTGTCGGTCAAGATAAAAGACCTGCCAGTTTCTATTCCAACACTTCGGCTCAATGAATTGAGTATTTCCATTGCCAACTGGCTGGCCAGGGTGTAATCAGAAAAAATCGTGCGCCGGTTGTCTTCGACAAGATTCTGCCCGGTATGATTGTATAATTGAATTGACTCTGGCCGGTAATCGCTCATCAATTCGGCACGCAGCTGCTTCAGAGTGTGAGACTGCAGAATCTCAAGGCCGAACTTCTTATTATAGCTTCTGATCAGCTTGCTCAGATGCGTCGCATGATCTTCGAGAAATATCTTAAAATTTCTGTCAATGCCATAAAGCACGTTTATTCCGCGGGTTTGTGCTTCATATACAAGCTGTTGGCGCTTCTGCTCGAGATATTCGAGACCAATGCTGCCCATTATCAATAAAGGAATACCACCGGCATAAAGAAAAATGACAGTCAGCTTGAGCCTGATCGAAATAAAGCCTGACCAGCGAGTTTTATACCAGACCATCAGTAAAAACAGCAGAGGCAAAAGCACTTTTGCAAAATTGCCAAAATAGTGAAGCCTCTCGTGTTGTTCAGAAAAAAGCAAATCTGAAGCGCAGTAGCACACAGCCCTCCGCCCTTGCCCTACCATCATACAGCCAACCAGAATATCTGAAAATTCTTCAAAATCAGCGACGCTCATGCTCTCAAAACGGCTCAGTGCCTGCACCAGCTTTGGCGCCAGCGCCGCGTCAGCTGGTGGAAAAAAATCCTCTGAGGCCGGATAATCGGTCAGATGAACCACGAAGCCCGGCATGTCACGGCGAACAAGATTAAGTGCGTATTCGCTGCCAGCTGAACTCTGAATGAATTCATCGTTGATAAAACACAAAAAGCCAAATGCATCATTGATACGATACCAGATCCTGCTCCTTGGGCCTGGCGGCGAAGTTTGCAGCGGCTTGCCCTGCTGACCGCTCATCCAGGGATACCGCAACTGGTAAATTACCATCAGCTTTCCGAGAAAATTGCGGAGAATTTTGGCTTCTTTCTCTACGTCGGCAAGCGTTACCAGATTAACTTCATCATTCGTTTCGTCCCATCTGCCAAGCAGATCAGAGGCCCTTTTCAAGAAATGATAGGTTTTTCTGATGATGTATCCAAAAGAGGTTTCGTCAGACAGTTCTTTAACCAGATCACCTCTGGCGTTCCAGTAAACAAAAGTGAACGCGCCAGGGTACCGACTTTGCAGCTGTTTCTTCAACCTGCCAAAAGTTTTCTCCGGCTGGCGTGATGCAAGTGCCCGCCGATTAATCTCGAGCAGCAGATAATGGGAAAAGTACTCATTGTCACTGAATTTTTCGACGGTTTTCAGAGCATGTTCCATTTTGCCGGCAATTTCTTCACGATTATTCGCTGACCTGATTCTGAACAGCTGATCAAGCCCCAGATTTATCAGACCGGCCGGGAACAGCACGAAGCAGAGAACTATTCCCAGCCACGAAACCAGCGGGAACCTCTGAAAATACCCTTGCGAAAATTCTTTTGCCTGCATTGCCATCAATTTACCACAGCGCAGGTTTCATAACAAATTGCTGATGGTCTGTCAAAGTTAAATGTGTGTTTAAAAATAGTCATTGCGAGGAGCGTAGCGACGAAGCAATCTTTATGACGATGGGATTGCTTCGCTCCGCTCGCAATGACAGATAATCCCCAGATTCAATGTTGACAGAGGACTAGACGGTGGCTGGCGCGCCGACGCCAAAATCAGTATTTTTCCAGAGCACGTCAATGCCCTTGCGCTCCGACAGCCAGGCATACTCGCTTTTGAACCAGTCCTGCAGCTCTGTGTCGGCCTCGATGCCGGTGGTGTTGTTCACATAAAGGTTGATCGTGCCATATTCGAAGTTATCGAGCAGAATCTTGATGTCTTTCGCGATCATCTCTCTGGTCTGGCCTTTAATGCCGATCATCAGGCAGACTGACTGAAAGAAACGTCTGATTTCTGCAACTGAATTATACTCAAAACCTTTTTTGAGAACATTATTGCGAAAGTGCTCATCGAAAGTCTCGACACCGGTTATAAAAACGAGCGGAATGCCAAAAAGCTCGTGCATTTCATCGAGGCGATAACGATAGCCCCACCAGGCTTCAAGATAGAGTTTGCGAATCTGCAGCCGATCGACCGTTGCCTTGACCAGTTGCAGAGATGCCTGCGGTATTTCAAAGCAGCTGCCAGAATTTATCACCTGCAGAACGCCGTATCTGCCGGTAATTTTGCCGATTACTTCGCGGTTGGTTGCATTCATGGCCAGCTCATCTTCGCTGTTATCATGAATGTAATCGCAGAAACTGCAACGTCCCCAGCGGCAGGGAAAAGCCTTGAGCAGAACGATCTCACGCTTTTCGTGAACGTTTTCGAGACAACTGTAACGAACTATGTCCATCATCTAATCCTGAATGGAAAACTCAATAAAACTTCAAAAGTGAAGGCATATATAGAACACCCGAATTTCGTTCTCTACCCGGGCTCTCGGCGGGATCTCAACGCTCCAGCGATTCGCCTCATCAGCTTCTCGATTGCTGGAGCCTTTGAGTCAAAAGTGCTCGGCTCACAAGCTTGCGCTTTTGAGATGCCCGCCTACGCCCTTTGTTTAAAATTGCTCACAATTAAAGAAAATTGCTACTGATCAATAGCCGCTTTCGTAACGTTGGGTCATCTGGTCGTAGGCGGCCAGCTTGGCTTCGAGTTTGCTGTCTTCGACGCCGTATCTGAAGCGACCGGTGTCGTCGGGGTAGGCTTTCAGGTAAAATTCAAGCCAGAATTCCTGGCGCTCGTGGTTGTATTCGGCGCGGGCTTCCCAGCAGTGCAAATCGCGGGTAATGCCTATGGTCAGAGGGCTGAACTTGTGAGTGAGGTGATTGAAGTTGCCTGAGGTCGACACCTGCCAGAGAGGCCGTATCGTTGCAGTGTAATTGAACGAGGTGTTAGTTATCTGCTTGTAGTTATGCGGGTAAGTCAGGCTGGTATCGAACGACCAGAGATTGGTCGACAGGCGGTAACGCATATTCATATTGCCCGGCACCAGCTTCGTCAGATCCATTTTAGTGAGGGAAACGTCGTCCGGAACGTAGTCGCGCCGCAAAAAGAATTCCCAGGTGCGGTAGGCATCTGTCTTCGACCGCCGCGAATAATCCCAGTATACCTGTTCCAGCCGGCTTCTTACCCGATTGTAATTGAAGTTGACCGGGTTGAGAGTCCAGGAGTTTTCGGAAAAGCGCAGGCGTGTCGAAAACACGTCAGTGCTGGTGAACGAGTCGAACTGAAATGGTGATTTACCTTTCGAAGTCGAGACATTGTAGTTGAATTCCATGTTCGCCACCTTCGAAAACTTGTGGTTGGCGCGTACCATGGTCGAGCCATTTTCACGCTCGATTCCGCCGGTATAGTAGTTTTTCTGAAAATTGTAAGATGGTGTCAGATCGAAGCGCTCATGCACCTGCACTGTCGGCACGGTAAAATTGAACCTGAAATCTTTCTTTTCGGTGTTCTTTTTGTCGCTGAGATTACCTTCTTCATATTTGCCATACATACCGGAAAAATTGACGGTCAGAGGTACACCTGGTGTTGTATAGGCCGGGAAACTGAAATTGACCTCAGGCAAGCGGTTAAGAACCTGATAACCCTTGTCCAGATCGTATTTGTCGCCGTCAAGATCGAAAAATTTGTTGGCAGTCACCGACACGTTCATGAAACTGAATACCGGCCGATAACTCAGCTGAACCGTCAGATCCTGGTTTTCTGCCTGACCATCATACTGATCACCGCTGTAGTTTATGCTGGTATTTACAGTTTCGCCGTTGGAAAAGCGATGATTGTGGGTCAGATTGACCTGAGTGTTCTTGTGGCCGCGCTTGCTCTCATCGAGATGATACAGATAAATCGAACCATTGCTGGCGTCGCTGATGCTCCAGGTGCCGTTAAAGCCAAATCCGCTGCCACGCCTTTCAAACAGATCGGCATTGAAACGTCCTGAAACCGAAGTGTTGATAACCAGATCAGTCGAGAGCTTGAAATAAATACCATCGATCTGCGACATGCCCTGGCGGGTATTGAAAAACTTTTCGCTCTTCTTAAAGACGGTGTGATCGCGGCCTCTACGGTAAAGGGTTTTGCCTTTCCACTTCAGTCGCAGGTTTTCCATGGTCATTGATTTTTCGGGATAGCTGTCGATGACATCTGCGGTAATTCGATAATGCGGATGTTCGAAATCGTCGCAGGTAGTCTGCATAACCTGTTTGGCAATACTGTGCCGTGGGCTTACATAAACCTCCTTCGCGCTGAAAAAATTGCGGTTCTTGATGATCTGGGCATCACGCATCCAGCCTTCGCCCTTCAGCATGTTGTAAATGAGAAAGTCACCTTTGGTCTGGTCGTAACCCTTCCAGAAATCAACGTTTCCCTGGGCAAAAATATCTTGAGTTTTTGTATTGGCCTGAATGTTCTCGGCGCTGATCTTCATATCCTGATAGGAAATGAACGCCTTGCCCTTGGTCACCACCTGCTCGGCTTTGGTGCGGTATTCGAGATAGTCGCCCTGAATGGTGATCGGAAACTTCTGGGTATCCATCGAAGGCACATCAAATGCGCATGCAGAAAAACTTTCGCTCCAAAATAGCGAAATAAGCATAATAACAGGCAGGATTCGGTAGATTTGTCTGCTGTTAAAGCACAATTTATAGTTTTCCCGCATTATGTTTCGCAGAAAGCTGGTTTTCCACTTCCTGCATCTCTAGTATCGACTCTCAGGCATCCCACATTGAGATTTTTTTGCGCGCGCGGACAGAGACTGATTTGCAGACCTGTAACTGATTTTAAGATTCAGCGGAGGATGGTCTGGTGGAGTGTTTCGAGCGCGGGTTTTATCTGGCTCTTTTCGACTGCGAAACTCAGTCTGATGCCGTCGTGTTGTTCGATCATCGGCGTAACTGAATTGAGGCCGGCGGCAAAACTGGCGGCCAGTTCAGGGTTATTGCGCAATCCGCAGCCAACAAGGCTGATGGTGGAAAGATTGGCGTAGCAGTCGACTTCTTCGGCGCCGAGTCGGTGCGCCTGTTCCCAGCAGAAGGGAAGCGCGGCAAACGAGTCGGCACGGCGAAACCCGATTCGCAGGCTGCCGGCCATCTGATTATAGGGCTTCCATTGCATCATGACCGGAGTAAAAGGCTGCTCCTGCAGCTCCCGCATAAACTCGGCGTCGGGTTGCGTCAACCCGTGAATTCGCGTATAAACCAGGCGATTGTCGCAGGTGATGCTTTTTACCGGTATCTGATCGTCACCATCAGGGCCGACCACGCTGCCTTCGGCCTGAGAAAAGCTCGAACGCACATGAATGCGGATCTCGCAGTCTCTGGCACTTGAAACCGCCCTCGGGTGAAGAATTCCGTTACCGAATGCCGCAAGTGTCAGCATTTCTTCATAGTCAAGATGCCATACCTTGCGGGCATCGGGGATTATACGGGGATCTGCCGTATAAATCCCGTCTTCATCGGTATACTTTTCGCAGACCTTCTGGCCGAGCTCGCGCGCCAGAATGACGGCAGTCAGATCGGAACCGCCGCGGCCAAGTGTAGTCAGATCACCATCGGCGGTGATACCCTGAAAGCCGGCAACCACAGCCACACTGCCCGGTTCGAGAAAACGCGCCAGATTGTTGCGGCGACCGATCTGAACGATGTTGTAATCGTCGCCCTGCAGCTCAGAGAGAAGATGCAGATTGAAAGCGTTGTACGAACGCGCGCGTATACCCAGTCGAGCCAATGCGCTGGCCATCAGCGAAGCACTGACCATCTCGCCGGTGGCCATGACATTATCGAGTTCACGACGGTCTGGCACCGGAGTGACTTTGTTCATCAATTCTATCAAATCATCGGTAGTATCGCCCATTGCCGAAACGACTACAACCATGCGGTTGCCACGGGCAGCACGGGCGGCAATGCGCTCGGCAACTCTTGTGATGCGCTCAACCGAGCCCATCGATGAACCGCCGAACTTCTGAATCAGAACATCGCCGTTGGCAAACATCGATCAGTCCCGCCTGAGAAAACGGAAACAGGCACGAAAACCAGCAAGTTTGACCTGTTTACCAATCTGCGTCAGCACTGTATCGATGATGCCGCGTCTGGTTTTTCCGGTAATTATTACCAGATTTTGTCGCGATGAATCAGCGGTTTCACGTGAAACCGCAACCGCCGGCTGATGGATTTTTTCGATATCAATACCGGCCTGGTTGAACATCTGCAGAATGGTCGCCAGCGTGTCGTTCATGTTGATCATGCTGAAACGCAGGTAAAAACTGTCTAAAAAATCTTCGACTTCTCTGTTGTAAAGGCTGATATCCTGGCGTGGCGCATTGTACACTTCAAGATCATTGAGCAGCGCGCGAACCTGACTTTCATAGCTTGTGCCCGGCGCCGAATAGACATGCGCGCCGCCTGATTCAGTTTTCAGGTATATGATTTCTGAACCGGCACGTGCCTGAGCCAGCAGATAAGCCGATGGAATCATGCAGGGTTCGACGGCGGCGCGCACCTGACCATTATCAATCTGTGCGAGTCCGAGTAATCTGATAGAATATCCGAGCTCACGGGCGATTTCAACATCATGCTCGGAAAGAGTGCTTATTCCAGAGGTTTTTACAGCCTCCGGCCTGATCATCAGTCCGTATATCGAAGCAATCTGCAGAACCAGACGATTGCGGGTCACGATTCCATGCAGGTTCTGACTGGGGTTGCCGGTAGCAATATTTTCCCATTGTGCTTCGTGAATGGCTTCTTCCAGACTTTTTCCGGTTGATTCCATGCGGTTAAGCACATAACCGGCAACCGAATCGTTCTGTACCAGAAGTTTGTCAGGTTTGCCAACTGCGCCGTCAACAGCGGCAATACGCAGAAATGCAAAAGTTCCACCGGTTGCTGCACTGAAAAAAGTATTCTGAGACCCGCCGGTCAGCAGGCGATTTATCGCCAGCTCGGCATCGGTAGTGATAACCTTTTCCGGCAGGCGCTTCAGATTGCCGTTTCCCGCAAAATGAATTCCAGTATCAACAGCCGCAAGAAAGTCGTCTGAGCCAAAAGCGACCCATGGCTTATCGACGTTTTCGCGACCAAGTACCGGAATACGCAAAAGATCCTCACGACCCAGGCCGGTGAAGATCTTCTGCAGTTCAGCCTGCCAGTGCGGCAGATTGATGAAGCCGACAGCCTGCATCAGCCGTGAACTCCTTCGCCGATGGCGTTTTCGACTGCTTCCATAAAAGCTTCAGAAAGTGTCGGGTGCGGGTGAATCATCATGCCAAAAGCGTGGCTGTCGATGGCGAACTGCGACATCATCGTGGCTTCATTGATGATGTTGCTGGCTTCGGGGCCCCAGATTACGGCACCAAGCAGTTTGCCGTCTGGTGAGAGCAGTGTCTTTATCTGACCATCACCTTCGCCGGCAGTCAAGGCCTTGCCGTTGGCCGAAAACATGCTGCGCCCGGTTTTGTATTCGATCTGGCGCTCTTTAAGCTGCTCTTCGCTGAAGCCAACCCAGGCAATCTCGGGGTGCGTGTAAACACATGAAGGAACCAGCGAATAATCGGCCGCCACTTTTTCTCCCTGCCACTTTGCGGCAAGAATCATGGCGTCATAACTGGCTTTGTGGGCAAGCATCGGGCCCTTTACCGCATCACCGATCGCGTAGACATCGGGCTCTGATGTCATAAAATTATCGTCGATTTTGATGAATCCCTTGTCGGTTTCGAGCTGCAGGTCTGAACCCTGCATGAAACTCATGTTTACACGACGGCCGACAGCGATCAGAACCTTGTCAAATTCGCGTTCGCTGCCGTCAATTGTCGCGACAGCACGACCGCCCTTTTCGACAAGCGATTCGACTTTTTTGCCAACGAGAATTTCGAGGCCGGCTTTTTTGAAGACCGGCAGAAGCCTTTTGGCAGTGGCATTGTCGAGGCCCGGCAGTATCTGCGGCATCATTTCTACGATACAGACTTTGCTGCCAAATTCGGCAAATACCTGACCAAGTTCTATGCCAATGACGCCGCCGCCGACGACGAGAAGGCTCTCAGGAACCTTTTCGGCATTGAGCGCTTCGTTGCTTGTCCAGAAAATTTCGCGGTTGGCCGGAAAAACTCCAGGAGCGGCCGGCACAGAACCCACAGCCAGGCAGACTTTTTTTGCCTGAATTTCGCTGACAGAACCGTCTTCTGCGCTGGTAATCCTGATTACTTTGTTTCTGCAAAGCTGGCCACGGCCATTGAAAATCTTGACGCCACTCTTTTCGAGCAGCTTGATTATGCCCTGCCGCAGCTGCTGGGTGATGCGGCTTTTGCGTTCCTGCACCTTCTGCCAGTCAAAACCGGCGCCGGTGCAGCTTAAACCAAATTCAGCCGCATTTTTGAGCAAATGATAGCTGCGCGAAGAAGCCAGCAGAGCCTTGGTCGGAATACAACCCCAGTTCAAACAAGTGCCGCCGAATTCAGAGCTGCTGTCGACAATGGCAACCTGCCAGCCTTTACGGGCCATGCGAACAGCCAGCGGGTATCCGCCCGGGCCACCACCAAGAATTACCAGGTCGAAATTCTGCATATCATTTCCTTGTAACTTGTAACATGATGCGAGCATGTTCTTAATTCTACAGTCCGCTCATTCGCGTTCAGACGCATGAGCGGTAAATTCTGTTCAGCTGCGTATTCAATAAAGTACGCGTTATCTGCAATCGATGATCAGTCGCCGATATGAAAGAGAACCGCGCCTTTTTCTACGGGTTTGCCGTTTTCAAGCAGTATTTTTACAACCTTGCCAGCCTTATCAGCCTTGATTTCGTTCATCATCTTCATGGCTTCGACGATGCAGACTGTTTGACCGACGGTTATGCTGTCGCCTTCCTTGCAGAACGGCTCAGAAGTTGGCGATGGAGCGCGATAAAAAGTGCCAGCCATGGGTGAAAGAATCTTGTGGTGCTTTGTTTCAGCTTCAACAGGCTTTGCGGAAGCCGGAGCTTTTGCGCTATTGTTTGCCGGTGCAGGAGTTTCCAAAGCTGAAATTGATGGCATATATGCCGGCATTACCGGCGCATGAACGGTATGCATCTGCACGTTGCCATGTTTCTTGAGCTTCAATTTCATCTGGGAAGTTTCGAGATCTATTTCTGCCAGCTTGTTCTCACCCATGAAACGGATGATTTCGACAACCTGGTCAACGACCTGGCCTTCTGAGTTCTGGACTGTCCGGGTTTTGCCATTTTACTACCTCTTTCTGGAGTCGCCGAAGTATACCAGACATCAGAGAGCAGGGTCAACAGTCGAACAAATGTCAGCGACTCTCGGTCAAAATAAACAGTCATTCTGCGCGAGCCGTCAGGCGCAGTCGCAGAATCCATGATTTTAGCGCTTTTCTTGCCGTGATGGCAAAAGACTGTCGATGTTTTCGAGTGTGGTATGATAGAACGATTGCTGTGTACATGAGTGCTTTCTGATGGTTTGCTTTTGTTGAGGTTTGTTTGCGAATGTCCAGTTTTGCACATTGTCTTTTATTTTATTGTACAATTCAATTTAAAGAAGATAGTCATAATATTATTAGGAGCGGTGGATATTGTGGAAAAGCATGGTGATAGTTTTGTGATGCGATCTGGTCGGTGTGGATAAACCTGTTGGCAGTTGATCAGGGTTTTCTACTGTTTGTCAACATCCGCCAACGTTTGAGTTTATCCACAGATTATCCACAGTTTTTCCACATGGTTTTCCAGATCATTATCAGATCATTGGTATTAAAAAACCTTGCGGATAAGGCTTTTGTCTGCTATGATTCAAACATCCCAGCCAATTGAAAAAATCTGTTTTTACCCCGGTAGATTTTTTGTCGGTTTTTGAGATTGGTGTTGTACATAGTTATGAAGAGGTTGATGTACATTATGTCGTCTATAGAAACGCTCTGGTCAAAGATTACAGATGAGATCAAGTCAAATGAGAGCGACAAATTCGCCAAAATGTTCTTGAGTTACGTTACTCCTTCTGCCATTGAAGGCGACGAGTTCGTAATGGAAGCGGCGAATGGCTTCTGTCGGGATTACGTAGAACAGCGCTATTCAAAGCTGATCTGTCGAATCCTGAGTAATCAGCAGCCAGCTCTCAAATATAAACTGGTAACTCGCGCCGGAAAAGCCGGGCATCCTGGCGCAGAAAGCAGAATTACCCAGCCGGTTCTTCCTGCAATTGTCAGTGAAACCACTGTCGAGAAAGCGGTAAAGCCAGTTCCAGGTAAGTATGACGGCATGTTCAACAGCAAGTATACCTTTGATTCATTTGTTGTCGGCAAAAGCAATCAATTTGCCTATGCTGTGTGTCAGTCTGTAACTCGCAACCCGGGCAATCTGCATAATCCTGTGTTTATTTATGGCGCTTCCGGCCTTGGGAAAACACATCTGATGCAGGCCATAGGGCAGGAACTCCTCAAAATCAATCCTAAAACACGCATCGCTTATGTTACTTCTGAAGCTTTTACGAATGAGTTCATCGACTCACTCAAAGACAAGAAGGCCGAAGCCTTTCGGGCCAAGTATCGCAAGATAGATCTGTTGCTGATCGACGATGTTCAATTTTTTGCCGGCAAGGAACAGACCCAGGAAGAATTCTTTCACACGTTCAATGAACTGTTTCAACAGCGCAAACAGATTGTTCTAACCTCAGACTCTCCGCCTGACAAGATACAGCGTCTGGAAGATCGCCTGGCTTCGCGTTTTGCCATGGGAGTGGTCGTAGATGTTCAGCAACCCGATCTCGAGATGCGGGCGGCCATTCTCAAGAAGTTCGCCAGCAAGTCGATGGTCGAAGTGCCTGACGACGTCATCATGTATCTCGCTCAGGGTGTCGTATCACATGTGCGGGCTCTCGAAGGCGCATTCAACAGTGTTCTGGCCTTTGCCGGCATCATGAACAAGCCAATCAGCAAAGATCTTGTTGACCAGGTTCTCAAAGACCTGTTGCGCGAGAATTCTGGTGGCAAGATCAGCATTCCCTGGATTCAAAAGCGGGTTGCCGAATTTTACGACATCAGTGAAGACGAATTGACCGGAAAAAGGCGTTCGCAGAACCTGGTGCTGCCAAGACAGGTGGCGATGCGTCTGTGCCAGATGTTTACCGATGCTTCGCTTAACCAGATCGGTGAGCGCTTTGGCGGTCGCGACCACACGACCGTCATGCATGCCTGCGACAAGGTCAACAAGAAGCTCAAGCAGGAAAAAGATTTCTGCGACGAATTCGAACGGGTTAAACGCTTCGTCGACCCGGATAAACAGTAATAGAATCAAACAAAACCTGTTCTTAAATCAACGTAGGGGTTCAGCGCGCTGGACCCCTACGATTCATTTGTTTTCAGAATGTTGTTAGAGATTCTATCACTTGCGGGAACATATTTTGATCTGCAGCGAAAACCCTTGTATTTATGCAGGTTTGCCGACGGCTGCTCAGATAGTGCTGGGGCTTGTTTCAAGGGCGCCGTGTGCGCCGGTGTAAGCCTTTTCCCATGCAGCTTTTAGCCAAAAATATCTGGCCGTAGAACTTGAAAAAAATTCCATTTTAATGTAATATGATAGACCCCCTTCCGGGGGAGACGTATGAATTCTGATCACAGGTTATGTGAATTTTTTGCAGCCACCTTTAGTAAGTATCTGCCAACAGGGGCGAGTGTAATGGAAAACAGGAAGCAGTCGATACGCGGTAAGCTTGGCGTGACGAAACCGGCAGGTTTTACGCTGGTGAAAGCGCTGCAGGATTTACGCGAGAAGAATCGCAAGGCCTGTGACACCAGCAACCGATACTTTCTTGGTGCCCGCGAAATGATGGTTCTTGGCCGTCTGATCAACTCCTGGAAGGATGTCGTCGGGCTGCAGCTTGCTCATAAAACCTGTCCGACGCGCCTGATAAAAGGGTGCCTGTATCTCAATGTCTCTGACAGCCAGTGGATGCAGACACTGCTTTTTCTCAAGGCTCCGATTATCGAGAAGCTGAACCAGCTTTTTCCCGACATGAAAATTCATGACATTATTGGTCGGCCTGGTGAAATTTCCGAGGCGGTTGAGGAGTTGCTGGCTGATGCCGACTGGCCCGACTGGCAGCAGGAACAGACGCATCATCTGCCAACCGATGATGCCGAACTGGCCGGCCTGCTGGAACGTTGCCAGCGCAAGCTGGATGCACGTCTGCGCGGTCTGCGCCAGCGTGGTTTTGAGCTGTGCCGTAGCTGTGAGGCCACGGTTACCGATTCACCAGACGGTATCTGCGCAGTCTGCGTCTTTGCCTCGCGCGAACGAAACCGGGCCGAAGTAAGAGCCCTGGTAAGAGAAATGCCCTGGCTGACGCTTGAAGAAGTTCATGAATTTGAAGCTCAACTTACTGACATAGAGTTTTCGGCTTTAAAGCTCGAACTGCTCGAAGATACGCTGGCTTTTGTAAAAGAGCTGGCAAACGAGCTGCTCGGCGAGTTCAGTGAGGTTACCCACCACCAGATGAGAAAAGAAATGGTTCGGGCGGTCATGCTTTACACCGGCTGCATGCCCGATGAAGTAGATCTCGATCAGCTTCATCCTGAGCAGATTCCCGACCCCAGCTGGCCTGTCTACCTAAACCTGGAAGCATCAGGAGAACAACAATGTTAATTCATATCGGCCAGAATGAATTTGTCGATTTCAAAAAGTGTGAAATGATCATCAATCTGTTCACGGTTGATGAAGAGACCCGCAAACGAGTTCTGGCGGCATTGCCCGAGCCAGAGAAAGACTGTGAATATCGCGCTGCCATCAGAACGACTGATGGCAAGTGGATAGGATCTTCTCTTTCGCCAGAGGCTCTGGCACAACGCGGAATCTGTCACCCATTCAATGACGCGCCTTATCTCAAGGCCGAATGGAAAGTCAGTTCGCAGTACCGTTATTGAGCAAAACCAAGGAGTTACGCAATGACAGAACGAGAAAACCCTGTTACCATGCAGCAGGAAGCTTCGGATGCCGAAGACATGATTCCGAACACTCACCATACCAACGGCAATGGTAGCAGTGAAGAGTATTCGGCCCGCAACATAAAAGTACTGGAAGGGCTGGAGGCTGTTCGCAAGCGTCCGGGCATGTATATTGGTGGCACCGGTTCTGCCGGTCTGCATCACCTGGTCTGGGAACTCGTCGACAACAGCATCGACGAAGTTCTGGCCGGTCATGCCACTACCATTCACGTAAACATGCATGACGACGGCTCGGTATCGGTTCTCGACGATGGCCGTGGTATTCCGGTCGATATTCACGAAGCGACTGGCAAATCCGCTCTCGAAGTCATTCTTACTGTATTGCATTCAGGCGGTAAATTTGACAAGAACAGCTACAAATACAGTGGTGGTCTGCATGGCGTTGGTATTTCGGTAGTTAACGCCCTGTCTGAATGGCTTGAAGTAACGGTCTGGCGCGATGGCGGCGTTTTTCAGCAGTCGTTCCGGCGTGGTGTCGCAGTTTCTGAAATGACCACCAGCGAGGGCGCCGACCGCACCGGCACCAAGATCCGCTTCAAACCTGATGCCGAGATCTTCGAATCGATCGAATACAATTTTGACATTCTCTCGAAGCGCCTGCGCGAAATGGCGTTTCTGAATGCCGGCGTCAAAATCATTCTACGGCAGAAAGCCGAGCAGAAATGCCACCTGTTCGAATATACCGGCGGCATTTCAAGCTTCGTCGACTTTCTGAATGAGACCAAGAATCCGCTGTTCAAAGAAGTCGTCGCTTTCAACCGTGAAAAGGACGGCGTTGTCGTCGATGTTGCAATGTCCTATAACGATGGTTATGCAGAGCAGTTCTACGCTTTCGTCAACAATATCAACACCATCGATGGCGGCACTCACGTGCTTGGTTACCGGTCGGCACTTACCAAGGTTTTCAACCGCTATCTCAAGGAAAACCCCGATCTGCTTGGCAAAGAAAAAGGCAAGCAGAGCGAAATCAAGCTGGCAACCGAAGATACCCGCGAAGGTCTAATCGGTGTGCTTTCGATCAGGGTTCCCGAACCTCAGTTCGAAGGCCAGACCAAGGCCAAACTTGGTAACCCCGAAGTGCGCGCTATCGTCGATCAGGTGGTAACTGACGTGCTCTACGACTATTTCGAGCAGAACCCGCTGGTTGCCCGTCCGGTCATGGATAAAATCCTGACTTCGATGAAGGCCCGCATCGCCGCCCAGAAAGCCCGTGAACTGACCAGACGTAAAACCGCTCTCGAAGGTGGCTCGCTTCCCGGCAAGCTGGCCGATTGTTCCGAACGTGACCCCGCCCACAGCGAACTGTTCATCGTCGAAGGCGATTCGGCCGGCGGCTCGGCGAAACAGGGCCGCGACCGCAAGATCCAGGCGATCCTTCCGCTGCGCGGAAAGATCCTGAACGTCGAGAAGACCCGCCTCGAGCGCGTTATTTCGAGTGAAACCATTCAGGATCTCATCAATGCTATCGGCACCAACATCGGCAAAGAAGATTTCGATATCAACAAGGCACGCTATCACAAACTGGTAATCATGACCGATGCCGATGTCGACGGCGCCCACATTCGAACTCTGCTGCTGACCTTCTTTTTCAGATATATGCCTGAACTGATCGAAAAGGGTTATCTCTATGTCGCGCAGCCGCCGCTTTACAAAATCAAAAAGGGCAAGGTCGAAAAGTATGCCTACTCTGATGAAGAAAAAGACAAGATCGTCGAAGAAGAATTCGGCGGTGGCGACAAGGTAACCATGCAGCGTTACAAAGGTCTCGGTGAAATGAATCCTGAGCAGCTGTGGGAAACCACGATGAACCCGGATACACGTATTCTCAAGAAGGTGCGTGCCGATGACGAAACCGAAGCCGACCGCATTTTTTCGGTGCTGATGGGCGACAAGGTCGAGCCGCGCCGCAACTTTATCACGCAATACGCCAAACAGGTCAAGAACCTGGATATTTAATAAGGGGTCAGAAGAATGGATACAACGAATGATGGAAATGTTCCTGTAGAGGAAAATGGCGGAATCAGCATTCCTCCCCCGCCTCCGCCCCCCTCGGGAATCAAGTTCATAAATATCGAAGACGATATGAAGGCTTCGTATATCGATTATGCGATGAGCGTAATCGTTGGTCGCGCCCTGCCCGACGTGCGCGATGGTCTTAAACCGGTGCATCGTCGCGTTCTTTACGCGATGTTCGACCAGAACATCACCAGCAAACGGCCTTTCGTCAAATCGGCAAGAACCGTCGGTGAAGTTCTTGGTAAGTATCACCCGCACGGTGATTCGGCTGTTTACGACACTCTTGTTCGTATGGCCCAGGATTTCAGCCTGCGTTACCCGCTCATTCAGGGGCACGGCAACTTTGGTTCGGTTGATGGTGATGAAGCGGCGGCGATGCGTTATACTGAAGCCCGTCTGCACGCCCTCGCCGAAGAACTGCTCAAAGACCTCGAAATGGAAACGGTCGACTGGATGCCGAACTTCGATGGTTCGCTCAACGAGCCGATCGTTCTGCCCAGCAAGTTTCCGAATCTTCTTGTCAACGGATCGTCAGGTATTGCCGTCGGTATGGCCACCAACATGCCTTCGCACAATCTCGTCGAAGTCGTCAATGGCCTGGTTCAACTGATCGACAACCCGGAATTGACTATCGACGAGCTGATGACTTATATCCCCGGCCCGGATTTTCCGACCGGCGGCATAATCATGGGCACAGATGGCATCGAATCGGCCTTTAAAACTGGCCGTGGCTCGGTCGTTGTGCGTTCTGTCGTCGAAATCGAAGATTACGGCAAGGGCCGCGACCGTATCGTCGTTAAAGAACTTCCTTACCAGGTCAACAAGGCGAGACTGGTCAAGTCGATTGCCGA
>JAKJFO010000082.1:0-4658 GCA_022704885.1 Candidatus Rifleibacteriota bacterium
GCACAACTGGCACTCCCACCAATACAAGACCCACAACAACAACGACTACTACCAGCTCAA
The DNA here is from genome assembly GCA_022704885.1 of Candidatus Rifleibacteriota bacterium. Next base: position 61 of record JAKJFO010000082.1, read on the forward strand.
CCTCTTTCTGGGGTAGAATCTCCAGCTGGTTCTCTGGTTTGTTCGGACGTGCGCAGAGCGCTTTTGCCAATGCGCCAGCACCGTCAGCTTCAGTTGAACCTTCTGTCAGCGTTCCTGCTGCCGGTGCAACGCCGCCAGGCGGTGCCACGGCTCCAGAAATTCCAGGTAACCAGACGAACGAGTTCGACAGCGTAAATGATCTGGCGCGTGCTCAGGCGACCGCCAGAAGGTTCTGCAGGCCCAGCAGCGCATGCAGCAGGCGAAAGAACGCGTTAAACAGCTGCGCCGCCAGATGCGCTGATTTAAACAGGCAATAAAAAAAACCGCTCTTAACGAGCGGTTTTTTTATTGCGGTAATCTCAGCTTTGCCCGGCTTCAGCGGTTTTTTCGCTGCCTTCCAGCTGCTCTTTGTCTTCCTGTTGTTCGGCCGCTGTTCGTTTGCGCAGTGTCGGAAACAGAATGACGTCGCGGATCGAAGCTGAGTCGGTCAGCAGCATCACCACGCGGTCGATACCGATGCCGAGACCACCGGCCGGCGGCATGCCGTATCTGAGGGCGTTGATGTAGTCAGTATCCATCTGATGCGCTTCATCGTCGCCGGCTTCGCGCTGGTGCAGCTGGTCTTCAAAGCGCTTGAGCTGCTCTTCAGGGTCGTTCAGCTCAGAAAAGGCGTTGGCCATTTCGCGGCCATAGATGAAGAGTTCAAAGCGGTCGACCTTGCTCGGGTCGTCCTTGCTGCCTTTGGCCAGCGGCGAGGTTTCTTTCGGGTAGCTGTAAACGAAAGTCGGGTTCATCAATGTCGATTCAATTTTCTCATCGTAGATTTTGACGATGATCTTGGCCGAGCTGTCTGAAGGCTCGATTGGGACATGCAGCTTGTGAGCCTGCGCCGCTGCGAGGTCGCGCGGGCAATTATACGAAAGCTCGTTACAGCCTGATACTTCCTTGACCAGGTCGAGCAGCTGAACTCGTCGCCACGGGCGTCTGAAGTCAAGCGTCTGGCCCTGATAAGGAACCTGAAGATCAGGGTAAATTTTTGCAGCCGCATGGCAGATGACTTCTTCGGTGAGTTCCATCATGGTTTCCATGTCGCCATAGGCCTGGTAAACTTCCATCATGGTGAATTCAGGGTTGTGCTTGATCGAGATGCCTTCGTTGCGGAAATTGCGGTTGATCTCGAAAACCCGTTCGAAACCACCGACGAGCAGGCGCTTGAGATAGAGCTCTGGTGCAATGCGCAGAAACAGCTGCATGTCGAGAGCGTTGTGATGTGTGATGAACGGGCGCGCTGCGGCGCCGCCGGCCACCGGGTGCATCATCGGAGTTTCGACTTCGAGAAAGCCCTTGCCGGTCATGAATTCACGTATGCTCTGCACGATCTGGCTGCGCTTTATGAAGGTATCGCGCACTTCCGGGTTCGACATGAGATCGACGTAGCGATTGCGATAGCGCAGTTCTACATCGGTAAGGCCATGAAATTTTTCGGGTGGCGGCGTGATCGACTTGCTCAGAATGGTTATCTTCTCTGCTCTGATTGATACTTCGCCGGTGCGGGTTCTGAAAGCCGGGCCCTCGACGCCGATGATATCACCGGCATACAGCCTTTTCAGCATAGCAAAGGCATCTTCGCCGATCACATCTTTGCGGATGTAAATCTGAATTTTGCCTGACTGGTCGGCAATGTGAACGAAGGCGGTTTTGCCCTGGTCGCGCTTCGACATGATGCGGCCGGCAATTTTAACCGTGCCGGTGGTAAAGTGTTCTTTTTCGGCAGCACCAGCCTCGGCTTCACAAAAATATGCCTTGGCTTCTTCGGCACTGTGGGTGCGGTCAAAGCGCGAACCGTAGGGGTCGGTTCCCTCTTTGCGCAGATCTTCGATGACCTGCAGCCGCTGTTCCTGGGTCTGATTGAGCTTCAGTTCTTCCATTGTGCGTAATCCCTTCGATAATACTGAATAAAAACAGGGGGCGATACAGTTATCTGCAGCCGCCCCCTGAATATGTCTCTATTTGGTCAGAGAATTTTAACATTCACTGCCAGTGGGCCCTTCTCGCCCTCGGAAAGTTCGAATTCGACCTGCTGGCCTTCGCGAAGTGTTTTATAGCCATCGCCAGCGATCTGCTTGTAGTGAACAAAGATATCCTGGCCTTCAGTGTTTTCAATAAATCCATATCCTTTGACGTTGTCAAACCACTTTACACGACTTTGCATAGATTAACTCCGAAAATGTGATTAATGCTTTAACTTTGCGATACTTCTGCAAAGACCCGCAAACCGCAGTCTAGCATAACCTGCTGTCTTTTGCAAATTCCTGCTCAAGTCGGTTATTGCTGATTCTGCAGGGAAAATCTGCGCATGAGTATGTGCGTGTAGGCGATACTGACTGCGTCAGCCTCATTGTCGTCTTTAACCTTGATGCGAAACTCGTTCTCGATCCAGTGAATGACATCCTGCTTGCTGGCGTTGCCATAACCGGTAATTGCCATTTTGACCTGGCGTGGCGCGTAAAAGAATACGGGTAAATCACGCTCGGCCGCGCACAGACGGGCAATGCCGCGCAGCTCGCCCAGCGCGATCGGCGTGCGTGGTGAGGTTTTTGCCGGCAGAAAGACATCTTCGATCGCAAGCTCTGAGGGCTGATAGCGGGTAAAAAGCTCGCACAGCACCTCGCGCAGACGCAGCAGCCGTTTTTGCGTGTCGCCACGAAAGAGCGCGACACTTTCGCTGAACAGCAGTTTTTCGCTGCTGCCGTCAAAAACACTTACACCCAGTTTCTGCGCGAGGTCGAGGCCGATGACGATATCATTTGCTGTCTTCGTCATCAGATTTCAGCTTCTTGAGATGCTCCGGGTCGGGAAACAGGATTACTGAAGCGCCGCTCGAAACTCCGCCGGCCAGGCCGGCCAGCAGCACCGAGCTGCGGCCGGTATATTCGGCGTAGAGAAGCACCGGAAACATGACGCAGAACATGAAAATCATGCGCTTGATCATGTGTGGTGGCAGTCGACTCATCGGTTAACTCCCGGACCCGGCTGTCGGCGTATTTTGTTGCGCTGCCCATGGCTTCTTGAAAAGCGGCGTTTGCGATCGGCTCTGTTCTGAGCGGGGGCGCTGCTGCCGTTGCTGCCGACAGGAACCTTGCGTGGCGGATTCTGGTTCATGTTGACGGGTTGCCGATCAGCTCGCGGTTTCATCGGTGTTTTTCCGATCAGGTCGGCGTCGTCGATCTCTGGCTCGGTAACGACAAGCTCTTCCGCTTTTTTGAGAGAGCTGTCGTGGCGGTGTCTGTCCATGGCCAGGGCAAGTTTTATTGCATCTATATCTTCTTCGAGGTGCCCGCCAAAGTTTTCGAAATAGCGATGTTTCGACTCGTCGCATTCGCCGGGCCGTCTCTTGTCGCGCAGATCAACCAGGTCGTCGCGTGTGGTCGTTCTGCCTTCTACCAGATTGCGCACGCTGATGGCAGGTTCTGCCGGTTCGCTCTGCTCAATTGCTGGAGCTTGCCGGGGGCTTTTTCTGATAACCGGAATTTCTTCGGGGGCTTCTGTTGCGTCGACCTGGGATCTCTCTTCTATCTGGCTGAATGGCGCTGTATCTTCGGCAGCCGGGGTCTGCTGAAAGGCTTCCTGTCTTCTATGTTGACCGGGGTGTCGTGGTTGTTGTCGTTGCGCAGGTTCTTGCACGGCCGGCTTCTGAGATTGCTGAATTGGGGCTCTTATTGCTTCTTTGCGTGTTTCGGCCATATGCCGTGCATCGTGAAAGAAAGCCTGGGGCAGGAACGCATTGAGATTGAATTCCTGTCCGGGCAGGTTAAGAGCTTTTGCCAGCTGGTTGCGCAGCTGATAGATGTCTTCGTCTGTCCATTCGATCTGGGGAACGAGGTGTTTGAGCTTTTTGGAAGCGTTGTCGGTTCGGAGGGTGGCATAGTTGCCGGTCATGATTCCCTGGAAAATTTTGAGTTCATCGAGAATTTCGAGAGGGTAGCGGGTTTCTTTTTCGCCTTCAAATCCGCATCTTTCGAGAAGCTGCAGCAGGGTCGAATAAACCGTCATCCTTGCTTTGAGCCCATCTGCGTGCGTTCTGAATTCTTTGAGGAAGATAGATTTGAGATACTCAAACGGTGGGGTCTGACTGAAGCAGGCCAGAAATTTATGCAAAGCTCTTCTGTGCCGGTCGTCGGCTTTTTTGATCTCATCAGCCAGACTGTTTTCGCGTGAAAAGATCGCATCGATGATGTCTTCTGGCTTACTGGAATAGGACTCTGGAGTCTTGAACCGCCGGCTCAGAATTTCGCCGGTCTTGCCTTGATAAATACTTGATAATATTATCAGATAAAAGTGAACGTTGGGATCCATGATCTCACGCTCGATCCAGCGCCAGAGTCCTTTGCGGATATATTTGTTGCAGCGTTTGTGCATGGTCGAAAGGCATTCGTGAACTATAGCTTCTTTCAGGGCAAAAAGCAGCTCCTGAGACACGCCGGTGTTGGGTGTGCCCGTCGGAGCAGATGGTGTCGGGCGGTTTGACTGCTGGGGTTGTTCACGCCGGTTCTGCTGGCGGTTGTTATCGTTGCGAGGTCTTTCGGTTTTGTCTTCCT
>JAKJFO010000082.1:4668-16314 GCA_022704885.1 Candidatus Rifleibacteriota bacterium
GGTTTGGGCTGGTCTTTTACCAGGCTTTCGTATGACAGTTCGATGATCGGGCAGCGCAACTTCAGCGGGCTGGTGCTGATGCTTTCGGTGCCCTTGCGGATCAGAATGATAGCTTTTTTTATTCTGGTTGCAGAAATCTGACGTTCCTGCTGAAAAAATTTGGCTTTGCCAGGCAGAGCGTATTTTTGCCCTACCCCCAGGTGTGGAACCGATATGTCGACGATGACATATTTTTCCTTTTTACCGTCGCTGGCGCTGAATACTGCATCGATACGGTCGTTGCCGCCATCGATCTGAGCATCTATTTCGCTGAGTTTCCAGTCGCCGGCGCCAACTTTTTGTCTGATGCCTTCGAGGGCCTTGTTGGGAAACGCTTTAAGGCCTTCTTTTATTCTGGCAAATTCGGTGTCACTGTTGTTTTTTCGGGTCAGGGATTCTGACTTGTTGCTGTCTTTAGTCACTTGTTTAAACTCCATTTTTGTCGAAAGCTGTAGTTAAAATCTTTGGCTTTCTGAATTGTCAGCCGATCCTAATCAGAGGTCGTGCTGTTGCTCATGGTTTTGCCATGTGCGCTGATTTCCTGGTGAACAAGAAAAATCATTCAGGCAGGAACGGTGAAAGATACGATGTGATGCAGATTCAGAAACGAGGTCGGCTCGATTCTGATATTCAGTGCACCATGTTCTTTGAGAAGACCCGTCAGGTCATGCTTCAGAGTGAACAGGCCGATGCTGGCAAAAACAGGGTGGAAAATGTCTTCGATTATGCTCATCAGCTTGTTTGTGCTGCAGAGATAATTTACGATAACGACTTTCGCACCTGGCCTGGCAACTCTGAAGATTTCCCTGACCGCTTTGGCGGGATCGGGTACTACGGTTAAAACATAGGCAGCCATGAGATAATCGAATGAATTGTCGGCGAAGGCCATGTTCTGTGCATCCATCTGGAGGAGCCGCACCGGACAGTGGCTGCTGTCTGCGGCCTTACCCTTCGCTTCTCTGAGCATGCCGAAACTGTAATCGAAACCAAGAACTTCCACGTCGGGAGGGTAGTACTCGAGGCTCAGACCTGTTCCTACGCCTATCTCAAGAATGCACGAACCTTTGCCGGGGTTCAGTAGTTCAATGGCGCGTTGACGGCCAAATTCGAGATAAGGTTTGAAAACCAGATCGTAAAGTGAGCTGAATCGATCGTAAGTTTGCTTGATGCTCTGGGAGTTAATCAATGCGCTCTCCGGATGAAATGACCGACAAATGTTTTCTCACGGTCCACTTGATAAGATTAATATCACAGTTGATTGCATTGGTCAAGTTTCCATCGCGTTGCGCATTTATTGTGGCATGTTTTCGTGATCACTTGTTATAGACACCTGTCTCTCTCTCTGATATACTCTACGATATTCCGGTCATGGGCCGGTATTGAGTCGAACCCTTCAACGCTAAGGATGCCAACATGGTCAGACCGCTTTATCCGCTGAAAAACCCGCCAGGGAAAAAGCCGGTACCGCCGGCTGTTCCGCTGTATAAAAATCCGCATCTGGTTGGCGCTTTTTCGCTGGTCGTAATTCTTCTGGTTCTGGTGATTTATCACTTTGCCAGACCCGGAGTTATCGACCCCACAGCCAGCCCTTCATCAGAAAAATCGGAAGGCGGTCTTTTCTCATTTTTGCGACCTTCGAGATTTTCTGCCGGCTCGCGTGACCTGCAGGCAAAACATCAGCAGCAGATGGCCAGAATGGGTCTGGCTACCGAGACCAAAGCTCTCAGCAGTCCGGTCGAAGCAAAAGACCTGCGTGAACAGCGGCGCATCATGGCAATTCAAAAATATGAGGCGGCGCGCGAGGCTTCCGATCGTTTTCAGCAGGAACGCGAAGAACTGCGGCGCCGGCTGAGCTCACCAACTTCGCTGCAGCTCAAAGATGCAGTCATGGCTCTTGAAGACTCAGATAACCTTGGTATCATGAAACTCGAGCGCCTGCTTGAAGAAAAGCTGCACAGCAGCGGTGCCGATCGGCGCGACCTCGATGTTCTGGTGTTCGCATACGATTCTCTGGCAAGGGTTTATGAGCAGAAGAACATGCCCGAAAAGGCTAAGAATGCTTATCTGAATATGTTTCATCTGATGAAGAAACAGGCCCCCGATACACAGGGGCCTGACTGGGATTCAGCGATAAGCAGTATCGAGCAGCTTAACCCTCGACCTCGCGGCAATTGAGTATGCAGTTGTCATTGAGAGGTATGCTGTGAGAAATCAGTGGCGCAACTTCAGAGACCGGGCGCATGATGACAAAGCGTCTTGTCTCGCGGGGAGCAAGTTTGATTTCCTCGTGATTGAGCTTTTCGGCAAGCTCGCTCTGGTTGAGAGTCTGGTCGGCAAAGGACGGAAAGATCTGCAGATGTTTGATTTCGCGGTCAGTGGTGTTGACAAGGTAACCGCCGATGTAGATATTGTTGCGGTCGATCCTGACTCCGGTTTTTTTGACCACAACCGGGCCGGGTACTACCTGGGGCAGTCTTACATATTCTTTGCCAACCTTTTTAAAAGCATAGGCCTTGCCGGGCTTGAACGCTTCAGTCGTTTTGCGGGCAGCCTGTGCGAACTGGCTGTTGAAGGAGAGCGCCATCAGCGATGCGATTATCAGTCCGAAATGCTTTTTGTTGACTTTCATTTGTTTGACCTCGATAAATCTTGTTTGCTATAACTATCGGTCGTTTGCGGGAAGGAGTTTACCTGTTTTGAATAATTATTGCGAAATTCAATCACTGCCAGGCCGCAGAGGAATCACGCTCGTCGAGATTCTTGTCGCCCTTTCGGTAGCTTCTCTCGTGATGCTGCCGATTATTCTGCTGTTCGGCATCACGGAAAAGGTTACCTATAAGAGTATCAACGAAGTTGTTGCCTGCAATCTCGCGTTGCAGAAGGTCGAAGAACTCAAGAGCCGACCATTTGCTGAATTGCGCCAGATTATCGAGGTCGCGGCCGAAGACCCCAAGGAAGGGCCTTTCCGCGAAGTCGTGCTGCCGCTTGAACTCAACGGGGTCTGGAATACACCCGGGGTTGAATACGCACGCGAAACGAGATTGTCATTTTATCCTAACATCGACCCAGACGCGACCCAGCCTGATTATGAACTGCAGAAACGGCGTGTGCGCATTCGCGTGATCGTCAGGTTCATCGAGAAAGTCATGGGTAAGAAAGATAATGAGAAGCTTTTCGAACTCGCAACCATTCTCGGTGACGAAACCCTCGGTGCCGGGTTGAATGCATCCTTTCCGGCGATGCTCAACAAACCCTGAGAGGCGATATATGAATATTTCAAAAATCAATGCAAGGCGAGCTGTTACTCTGGTCGAAATCATGATTTCGTTCGTGATTTTTGGTATCGTGCTTGTTGTCGGCTACACCATGCTCAACCGCACTTTTGTAAGTCTCGAGCGGCAGCGGCAGTCGCTTGATACGCTGCATGAGGCCCGCAATTTTCTCATGGTAGTCGAACGCGACCTGCGCGAAATGACCGAAATCGTCGAGCTCGACACGATTTTCAAGAGCAGTCTTTTCGACGAAGAGAATGCTCTGATGTACAAGATCGGTATGATCGTTCCCAAGCGGGATGGCAGCGGTTTCGAAAAGGTCACCTATACTTATGAAGGCCCCGAAAAGCATCACGATGGCTCGCGTGAAAAAGTCATAAGCCGTCAGGTTGAAGGCGGCCCGAAACGTGAGTTGATTACCAAACAGATGAATTATCTCAAAGTCTGGGGAACCGATGGAACGATTTTTCGCAACCGCTACCCGGAAGAAAGCCTGGAAGATTACCGCAACTACCTCAGGCCCCATTATTACCATCCGTCAAACCCTGCAGCAAATGGTCTGCGTGATCTCAAGAACATCAGGGGTGTCGAAATTCAGCTTTCGATGCACGAAATGTACGATACCGAAAAGAAGCCGATCAAACAACGCAACTTTGTAACCCGCATTTACTCAAGAGTTCTCAATGCAAAATTTGAATAAATATCGCTCTGTCAGTCAGAATAACAGGAGACAACAGTGAAAACCGCAACAATCAGACAGAAATTTCTGGATTTTTTTGGCAAAAACAATCACAAGGTCGAAAAATCGGCGCCTCTGATTCCGCAGGATGACCCGACAATTCTATTTATCAGTGCCGGCATGGCTCCTTTCAAGCCATATTTTCTTGGGCTCAAGAAAGATCTGTCGCGTGCCGCGTCCTGCCAGAAGTGCTTTAGAACCACAGATATCGAAAATGTGGGATACACTGCTCGCCATCATACATTTTTCGAAATGCTCGGCAATTTCAGCTTCGGTGACTACTTCAAAAAAGAAGCGATCGCCATGGCCTGGGAATTCATCATCAAAGAAATGGGTCTGCCCAAAGAAAAACTCTATGTCAGTGTACACCACAGTGATGACGAAGCACTGGAAATCTGGCACAAAGATATTGGTGTGCCGCGCGACCGCATTGTTAAACTTGGTGATAAAGATAACTTCTGGACAATCGGCATCGGCCCCTCTGGCCCCTGTTCAGAGATTTACATCGACCAGGGCCCGGAAATCGGCTGCAAAAGCCCGAATTGTGCGCCAGGCTGTGACTGTGCCCGCTACCTTGAATTCTGGAATCTGGTGTTCACTCAGTATGACCGCGCCGAAGACGGCACTCTGACCCCGCTTGAGCGCAAGAACATCGATACCGGCATGGGCCTCGAACGACTGGCTTCGATCATGCAGGGCAAATTCGACAACTTTGAAAACGATGTCTTTGTCGGCATAGTCAACAAAGTTGAGACTATCACGGGTCATCGCTTCAACGAATCAGACAAGATCAGAACCGCTCTCAAAGTCGTTTCTGATCATGTCAGAGCACTGTCGTTCGCACTTGCCGATGGCGGTCTGCCCGGCAACGAAGGACGTGGTTACGTTCTGCGCAAGATTCTGCGCCGTGCCTCACGCTTTGGTTACAGCTATCTTGGCCAGGAAAAACCTTTCCTCCATCAGATCGTACCGACGGTTGCCGAGATTATGAGTGACTACCCCGAAGTTAAAGAAAACGCCGACCACGTCATACGCATAGTCCGCAACGAAGAAGAACGCTTTTTGCAGACTCTCAAGACTGGCAGCGACAAGCTGGCTGAATACATCGACCAGCTCAAATCAGCCAAAAAGATTACCCTGTCGGGTGAACGCGCTTTTCTGCTGCATGACACCTACGGATTCCCTCTCGACCTTACCCGCGAAATCTGCATGGAAGAAAAGATCGAGGTCGATGAGGCTGCATTCAACGTAGAACTCGACAAGCAGCGCGAACGTGGCCGCGCCAATGTCGTCTCTGCTTTCGTCAACTTTCAGGCGATCAATCCTGGTGATTATCAGCCCACCGTCTTTACCGGATACCAGACGATGAGCGATACCGCCACCGTGCTCGATGTTGTTTCAGCAAAAGATCAGGTTCTGGTTATTACCGACAAAACTCCTTTTTATGCTGAGTCTGGCGGTCAGGTCGGTGATAAAGGTCAGATAAGCAGCGGCTCAGCCGTGTTTGCTGTCGAGACGACCGAATCCACCGAAGGTGTGTATCTGCACATCGGCCGTTGGCAGGGGGCGCAGACCTTTGCCAAGGGTGCTCAGGTGCAGATGCAGGTTGATGTGCCAAGCCGGCGCGCCACCATGCGGAACCACACCGCGACCCATCTGTTGCACAAGGCTTTGCAGCAGGTTCTGGGTGACCATGTCAAACAGGCCGGTTCGCAGGTTTCGCCTGATCGCCTGCGTTTCGATTTTACCCATTTTGAAGGCATCACTGCCGCTGACCTCGAAAAAATCGAAACTCTGGTTAACCAGCAGATTCTTGCCGCCCATAACGTGCATGTCGACGAAAAAAGTTACGAAGAAGCGGTTAAAACAGGTGCCATGGCCCTGTTCGGCGAAAAATACGGCGACCGTGTGCGCATCATTTCGGTTGGCAATTACTCGAAAGAACTCTGTGGTGGCACCCATATCGGTAATTCAGCCGAGATCGGCCTGTTTTCGATTGCATCCGAGTCATCGATTGCAGCCGGAGTACGCCGCATCGAAGCGGTAACCGGCGAATCTTCGCTCGACATTCTGCACGATCTGCGTCATCACGAGCGCGAACTCGCTCAAATTCTGGAATGCGACCAGAAGAGCCTGCATCAGAAAGCCGAAAAAATCATGAATGAAATGCGCGAAATGCGTCGGGAACTCGATCGCCTGCGTAAGTCTGATGCGCATGGCCGTATCGAAAAAGTCAAGGCAAGTGCCCGCCAGATCGGTGGTATGTCGGTTATGCTGTCGCGCACCGATGGTTTGAGTGTCGATGAAATGAAAGAAATCTCAGACGAACTCGTCGGCAACGCCGGCGAAAAAACCCTGGTGCTGCTGGCCTGCGGTGGCGACAAGGCCGGTTTTGTGCTCAAGCTCTCGGGCGATCTGGTCAAAAAGGGACTGCATGCTGGCAAGCTGATCAAGGATGTTGCGAAAGTTGCTGGTGGCAGCGGTGGCGGCCGGCCTGATATGGCGACTGCCGGTGGCAAAGATGTCGAAAAGATCGATCAGGCACTGTCAGAAGCCGAAAAACTGATTACTCAGGCACTCAACGGCTGATGAAAATTCTTGCTCTCGATATAGGTAAAAAGAGAATCGGCGTGGCAACCTGCGATCGTTTGGAAATCGCCGCCTCGCCATTCTCGGTGGTCAAGGCCGGCAAAGGAGCAATCAGCGAAGTTGTTGCCATTCTTAAAAAAGAGGAAGTCGACAGGATTGTCATTGGCCTGCCGGTTTCGCTCGACGGCGTCGAACGCGAACCCTGCGAAAGAGCACGTTTTTTTAAAAATGAGCTCGAAAAACAGACAAGTCTGCCGATTGAGTTCTTTGATGAACGCCTGACCACAAAAATTGCCGAAGCTTCGCTGATCGAAGCTGGCATGCGGCGCGAACAGCGGCGTGAAGTGATCGATGCGGTTGCTGCTTCCCTCATCCTGAGGGGTTATCTCGATTATCGAAAAAATACCGGGGCTGCCAGAGACGAGCTTTTGCCGGCAGCCCGCGAATAGCTGAAAGGAAACATCATGAGTGGTCTCAAGTATAAATGTGTACTGTTCTGTGAAGACATTCGCCAGGAAGTCGGTGGCCGGGTCAGCCTGATGGGCGTTCTCGGCTCAAAGCTGCTGGTGCAGAGTTTCCCGCTGACTTTTCCCAAATTGTGTCTCTTTATCGAATGGGGTGAAATTACCGGCAAGGTGAATGTTACACTCAACATCATTCCGCCAGAAGGCGTCGAGATTCCCAAGGTGAGACCGTCGGCTCCGATTCAGGGACAGACCGGTCTGGTAGCACGTTCGATGATAGTGTTGAGCAATTTCGCTTTCCCGGCTGCGGGCAACTATGTTTTTGAATTCGAAGCCGATGGCAAGATTGCCGGCCGCGAAAACTTTCTCGTCGAAAAATACGAAGGGCCGACATCGGCTCCGAACTGAGAAGCGGTCATGAATAACAACGAATTTGCCGGTATTCTCGAAGAAGCTCTGGGGCATGACGCAACTTTTTTTGACGTAATTCTTCCGCGTCTCAAAAAGCCGACTTCGCATGAAATGGCCGCTTTGTGCCAGGTTCTCGAGACCGGCGGAGTCGTTTCCCGTCAGCTGGTGGCACGGTTGTTCAGCGAGCATCTGGGCACTGTCGGGGCAGATTATTTGACCGGCAGGCTGGATATTGCTCAACCCAGGCTGTTTGTCGAAGCTGCCGCGATTCTCGGCCAGCTGAAATATGAGCCTGCCATAGACGCTTTGTCGATGGGGCTTTTGCTCTCGACGCCCGAGCTGGTTCTGCCGGCAGTTAAGGCGCTGGCAATGATGCCGCCTTCGCGGCGGGTAGATGACATTCTGGTCGGGTTCTATCTCGATTTCCCTGATGAAATAAAGCTTTCACAGAGTATCAGATACCTGCTCAGCCGGCAGCAGACCATTGTGCACGAGTTGCTCGAAAAGTATCGTTCACTGTCTGCTGACAGACGTATGTGGGTTCTCAAATTTCTCGCCGAAACCGGCAGTCATGAGTCTTTGAAGCTTTTCTCCGAAGAACTGCAGGCCGAACCTCTCGAACGAGGGTTATATTGTATCAGAGGCCTGGGGCAAATCGCTTCTGACGCTGCTGTGGATACTCTCAAAAAGCATGCCGGGCATGCTGAGTGGTTCATCAGAAAGCGGATCATGGAAGCTCTTGGTGCTACCAGCCGGGCAAGCGCCATCGAACCGCTGCTCGGCGCGTTGCATGATGAGTCTTTACAGGTGAGAACTGCCGCGGTCGAGAGTCTTTCAAAAGTGGGCAATCTTAATCCCGACCTGCTGGTCAAAAAGCTTGAAACTGCCGACCGAACGGTAAGAATCAATCTTATCAGGGCCATGGGCCAGCTCAAGAACGAAAAGTTCGTGCAGTCGCTCGTTGACATACTTAAAGATCGCGAGACGCTTTTTTTCAGTATCGATGCTATTGGTGATCTCGGTTTTGCCCAGGCAGAATTTTCATTGCGTCGACTGCTCAAGGATGAAATCTGGTTCAATCGACTCAACGCCCTTGAAGCTCTCGCCAAGCTTCCAATTCAGGGGCTCAATCAAATCGCTCTTGAAGCCAGTCAGGACGAAAACGACATGGTTCGCAATGCTGCCGCCAGAATTCTGGCCGGGATCAAAAACAACCGGCAGGCATAGGGCGATTATTCTTCGCTCTGTTTGCCGAAGACTATGCGATGAGCGTTGAGCATGATGACGATTTTGTTGTCGATCTTACCAACGCCTCGCAGATACTCGATGTCTACGCTTTCACTGACGCGGTTAGGTGGCTCTATGGCTGATTCTGGCAAGCGAATGACTTCCTGAACGCTGTCGACCAGGAAGCCAGCCTTGACCTTTTCTTCGTCGAACGACAAAATTATAATCTGATTGCTGGCCTTGCGTTCAACCTCGGTCAGTCGTAATCTTCGGCGTGTGTTGATTACCGGCACGATTTCGCCGCGCAGGTTGATGACGCCATCGATATAGTGAGGCGCCTTGGGAACCCTGGTTATCGGATGCCCGCTGAGATTGATGATGGCCTCGACCTGCTGGATTTCGAGCGCGTAGGTTTCGCCAGCCATGGTAAAGGTCACCAGCTGAACGAGCTCGATGACTTCCTTGGCCTCTTCTTCTTCCTCGGGGGGCGTTTCGCCAGGAGGAGGACCTGGCGGCGGGGCCGGAGGAACTACCGGTGCCCCGCCATCGGGTTGTGAACTTCATAATTGGCCGGGGCAGCCTGCACCGGCGCGGCCGCCGGGGCAGCTCTGGGAGCAGGTGCAGCCGATGCCGAAACCGGCGGCGGTGGGGGTTGGTAAGCTGGCTCTGGCGAGGGCTCATGGTAGGCCGGCGCTGCATGCTGAACTGGCGCAGCGCCACCGCCAGCATCTGAAATATCGGTCAATTCTATCGTTTCAAGTTCAGATATCGACTCAAGAGCGTCTTTTATCTGTTCTATCGACTTGTCGGTTATCAGAACCATCTTGAACGATTTGTCGAATTTTTCGTTTTCGAGGTCTTTAACTTCTGGAGCTGACTTGGCAATGTCGCATTGCAGGTCGTCGAGAGTGCGCAGAACCATGAATACGCGCGGCCCCTTGAGCAGACAGTCAGCTACCAGAGCGATTTTCAGTAGAAGAACATTTTTGCCTGAATCGCCAGCTTCTTCGAGTCCTGAGAGCTCGAAATCACTCAGTCCCATGTCGCTCAAATCGGCTGTAACCCCGCCACCGCCCTTTTTGCCACCACCGCCGGCAGCCGGCGTCGCCACTGGTGCGGCAGCATGGGCGGGAGCTGCTGAAGCCGGAGCCGGTGCTCCACCGCCACCTGCGGCCAGCCCGGAAAGTTTGGCTGAGAGTTCTGACAGGTCTATGCCTGAGTCGGTTTGCTCAATACTGTCATTGACCAGAGTTCTGAGAACATCGAAGGTTTCAAAAATAGCGTCGATAACCGCAGAGGTTACCTGAATCTGGTGTGTGCGCAGCTTGTCGAGAATGTTTTCCATCTCATGCGTGAGGTGGGCTATTTTCTCGAAACCCATGGTGGCCGACATCCCCTTCAGGGTGTGAGCCGCTCGGAAAATCTCTTCTACCGCCTCAAGATTCGATGGATTCTGTTCGAGGCTGAGCAGGCACCTGTCCATGGTGTCGAGATTTTCGCGGGAGCCATCGATATAGGCACCCATATATTCGGAAAGATCGAGGTTCAACCCCTGACCTCCTTATACACACAAAAATTCAATTCTGTCATTGCAGCGTCTGTCCTTTCTGGAAGAACGACGGAATATCGAGAATCAGCGCAATGCTGCCGTCGCCGCGCATGGTTGCTCCCATTATGCCCGGCAAGCCGCTGAGCAGGTTGCCCAGCGATTTGATAACGATTTCCTGCTGACCAAACAATTCGTCGACCATGAATCCGGCACGCTTTTCGCCTGACGCACAGACAACCATCGACAACTCGTCTTCTTTGGCGTCGATGATTTTTTTCTGCTCTTCTGTTGTCGGCACATTTAACACATTGCGCAGTCTGATGATCGGCAGAACTTCACCACGCAGCAGGGTGACTTCCTGGTGCTGAACGATATTGATGTCAGCTTTGGTGATATCCATGGTTTCAAGCACCGAACCCAGCGGTATCGCGAACATTTCTTCGCCGACCTTAACCATGAGAGCAGGAAGAATGGCGAGAGTCAGCGGCAGTTTGATGGTTACCCGTGAGCCTTCGCCGACTTTCGATTCAAGCTCGAGCACGCCGTTGAGATCTTCGAGTTTTGCTTTAACGGCATCCATACCGACACCGCGTCCGGAAAGATCGCTTACCACGGCTGCCGTCGAAAAGCCCGGCAGGAAAATGATCTTGATGATCTCTTCGGGGGGCATCTTGGCAATCTGTTCAGCGGTAAACAGACCGCGCTCAACTGCCAGCCGGCCAATGATCGAAGGATCGACTCCCTTGCCATCGTCGACGACTTCAATAAGCACGTTATTGCCTTCGTGACGGGCGATCAGAGTGATGGTGCCGACATCGGATTTGCCTTTGGCGATTCGGTCTTCGGGCATTTCGATGCCATGGTCGATGGCATTGCGGATCAGGTGAACCATCGGGTCACCGATTTCGTCGATGACCGTTCTGTCCATTTCAGTTTCCTTGCCTTCGAGAACAAGGTTGATCTTCTTGTTGAGCTTTTTGGCGAGGTCGCGAACCATACGCGGAAAACGGTCGAAAACCTGCTCGATCGGCACCATTCGCACCTGCATGACAACATTCTGTAATGATGCGCTGATCTGGGAAACGCGTGAAAGTGCTTCGTTAAGGTCTTTCAGCTTGTGTGCCGCACCGATGTCTTCGAGACGGGTACGGTTGATGACCAGTTCTCCGACAAGGTTCATCAGGTCATCCAGACGCTTCATGTCAACACGTACTGTCTGATTGCCTCGTTTATCGGCGGCCGCGGCCGCTCCTGCCTTTTTATCGGGAGGTTTCGGTGGCGCACCGGCTCCGCCAGCAGGAGGAGTCGGTGGTTTTGGTGGTGGCGCTGCCGGCGGTGGTGGCGGTGGCGCCGCCG
>JAKJFO010000083.1 GCA_022704885.1 Candidatus Rifleibacteriota bacterium
AGCCCGCCTGGCCGGAGTGCGCAACGTATTCAGATCAGAAATCCATGGCGGCTATCGCCGGGAATTCAGAATCGAAGCGGACCAGACCCGTATGCAGGCACTCGGTATCTGTTTCGCCGATATCTTCATGGCAATTGCCGGCAACAACTATACTGCCGACAGTGGCCGCATAATCGAGGGCGACAACAGCATGCGCATTCTCGCCGGCAACTCGATCAAATCGGCAGCTGAAATTGCCAGAATTCCGATCAGGTCGAGCGAAGGCCGCGCCGTCTACATTGAAGACGTCGCGCAGATTCTCGACACGGTCAACGAACCCGACTGGTATCACCACTCAACCTGGGGTGATGCGGCAAACCGCGACCGTTCAGGCGAGCGCCAACCGGCCGTCACCATCTCTTTCAGCAAGAAAAAAGGAACCAACGCCGTTGATGTCGCCCGCGAAGTTATCGCCGAAGCTGAAAAGCTCAAGGGCAAAGTAATTCCGCCCGAAGTCGACATGATCGTCAGCCGCAATTACGGCGAAACCGCCAACGAAAAAGTCAACGAACTGCTGTCGAGCATGCTGTTTGCAATTCTGACAGTTGTCGGCCTGATGGCCTTCACCATGGGCTGGCGCGCCGCCGTGGTCGTCGGCCTGTCAGTGCCGGTAAGCTTCGCGCTGGCTCTGTTCATCAACCTCATCGCCGGCTACACCATCAACCGCGTCACCCTGTTCGCACTGATACTCAGCCTCGGACTCGTCGTCGACGACCCGATCACCAACGTCGATAACATTCAGCGCCACCTGCAGATGGGCAAAGAACCGCCCGAAAAGGCCACCGTCACCGCAGTCATGGAAGTCATCGTGCCGGTCATCATGTCGACGCTCGCCATCATCGTGTCGTTCACACCGATGTTCTTCATCACCGGCATGATGGGCCCTTACATGGGTCCGATGGCGATCAACGTGCCATTGACTGTAACTTTCTCAACCGTCTGCGCCCTGACCTTCGTGCCATGGGTCGGCTACAAGCTTCTGCAGGGCGTTAAAAGTGATGACACCACCAGCGATGACGGCGTGCCGCCCTGGATCAGACGCTTCTACCGCTGGATGATTTCGCCCTTTCTGAAGAAGCGCAACGCCATTCTGCTGATGATTGCGATATTCGCAATGCTTGGCGCTTCCGGGTTGCTTATGCTGTTTCGGAAAGTGCCGCTCAAGATGCTGCCATTCGACAACAAAAACGAGCTGCAGCTGATCGTCGATATGCCGGAAGGCTCTTCTTTAGAGCTCACCGACCGGGCAGTGCGCGAATTCGAAAAGTATCTCGCGCGGGTTAACGAAGTCATAAGTATTCAATCCTATGTCGGCATACCGGCACCGATCGACTTCAACGGGCTGGTACGTCACTACAATCTCAGACGCAACAGCAGCAACGCTGACATCCGCATCAACCTGGCTGCCAAGGATAAGCGCATACAGCAGAGCCACGCCATAGCACTGCGCCTGCGCAACGACCTGACTGCCATCGCCGACAAATATGGCGCTGTCGTCAGCATAGTCGAACTTCCGCCCGGCCCGCCGGTTTTCTCAACACTCACCATCGAAGTCTATGGAGATGAAGACCGCAGCTATGATGAAATCATCGCCGGCGCCGAGTTCCTGCAGAAGCAGCTCAAGGAAGAGGACAGCGTGCATATCGCGCAGATCGACAACATGAACGAAAGCGAACATGACCGCATCGTTTTTACGCCTGATGTGCAGAAAATCGCCATGCATGGCCTCTCAGCCATGTCGTTGCAGCAGGCCCTGACGCAGGCGCTCAGAGGCAACGTCGCCGGCGTCGCGCACGTCGCCAACGAACGCGAACCGGTGCTGATCAGAATCAGACTGCCGCTGGCTGAACGCAACAACCTCAACCGCCTCAGTGAGATAACTCTGCGCGACCGTTCGGGCAAACTCGTAGCCCTCGGCGAGCTGGGCGAATTCAAAGTCGAAAAGGAAGAGCAGGTCATTCAGCACAAGAACCTGCGACCGGTCGTGTTCGTCACCGCCGAATGTGTCGGCCGACCGCCGGCTGAGATCATTTTCGACATGCACCAGCGCCTGCGCAAAAACCCGCTGCCCAAAGGCATAACTGCTGAATGGGCCGGAGAAGGCGAATGGGAAATCACCGTGCGCGTATTCCGCGATCTCGGCATAGCTTTCGGCATTGCGCTCATCGGCATCTATCTGCTGCTGGCAGTGCAGATGAACAACTTCGTCATGCCGCTGCTGGTCATGTCGGCGATTCCGCTCACCATCATCGGCATCGCACCAGGTTTTTATCTACTCAACCTGCTGGCAGCCGATGTTGTTGGCGGCTACCCTGACCCGATATTCTTCACGGCGACAGGTATGATCGGCATGATCGCTCTTGGCGGCATCGTCATCAGAAACAGCGTCGTGCTGATCGAATTCATTCAGGAAGCAGTAAAGCAGGGCATGACTCTGAAAGAAGCAATACTCGAAAGCGGCGCCGTGCGCTTCCGGCCGATCATGCTGACAGCTGCCACCACATTGCTGGGCGCCTGGCCGATCACTCTCGACCCGATCTTTTCGGGGCTGGCCTGGGCATTGATCTTTGGCCTGCTTGCCAGCACCGCGTTCACCATGCTTGTCGTTCCGACTATTTACTATTTCAGCCAGACTGGCAACGAGTCTGCTGCTGCGAATAACCAGGAGAAAAAATCATGAGCGAAACTCAGACCAAACCAGCTTCTAACGCCAGATTCGGCAAATTTATCGGACCAGTCGCCGGAGTCGGAGCCCTGCTGTTTCTGATGCTGTTTCAGGGTGGATTCTTTGCCACCGGCCAGATTCTGCCCGGCATCAATCTGGAAAAGCCTCAGAACATCGGCGAAACACTCAATATCACCGAAACCAGCCGACCCGATTATTACCGGGCGATCGGCACAGTTCGAAGCCGTAATGAAATCGATATTATGCCGCGGATCGTCGCGCGCATCACCGAGATAAAAGTACGCAGCGGCGACCGGGTTAAAGCCGGCGACGTGCTGGCAGTGCTGGACGCACAGGATCTCACCGCCGGCGTCGCGGCGAGCCAGGATCAGCTGCGGGCAGCCAATGCTGCCGTGGCCGCCGCCGACGAACAGGTTAAGGCTGCCCGCGCCGTTCTCGACCTGGCAGCAAAAGACCTCGAAAGAAACAAATCATTGTTCGAAAAGAATGCCATTTCACGACGCGACTACGACCAGGCGATCACCGCCCACAAACAGGCTGAAGCTGGCCTGCAGCAGGCCAACCAGCAGCGTTCCGGCGCCGCCGCCAATGCCGCCGCAATGTCACAGGGCATCAGGCAGGCACAGGCTGGTCTTGGTTATGCCACTCTCAACAGCCCTATCGATGCAGTAGTTGGCGAAAGACTGGCTGATCCGGGCGATCTCGGAAATCCGGCCACGGTCATGCTCAGGCTCTTCGACCCGGAGACCCTGCTGCTCGAAGTACCGGTGCGCGAATCGCTGGTAAAAGAGGTTTCGATCGATTCACAGGTCGAATACGAAGTTCCGGCTCTCGGCAGCAGTTACAAAGGTACGGTCAGAGAGATAGTTCCGTCAGTCGATCCGCACAGCCGCACCTTTCTGGTAAAGGTCTGTATCGATAATTCCGGCGGCCTGATTCCGGGAATGTTCGGTACAATCAAGATTCCGCTGAAGTCTGAGAAAAAGGTCATAATCATTCCGGAATCTGCTATAATCAAAACCGGTCAGCTCGAATCGGTAGTCGAGGTAATCAACGGCAGACTGCTGCGAAGGCAGATCAGAAGTATTGACGCCGGCAACGGTATGCGCGAAGTGGTTTCTGGCCTCAAAGCCGGACAGGTCATCAAAGGAAGTCTCAGAAGCTGAACGAGCTTCTGTTTATATCAACACTAATATTCAGGAGAAAACGTAATGAGCAAACAGTTAAAAGGCACAAAGACCGCCGAAAATCTGATGAAAGCTTTCGCCGGTGAATGCCAGGCCCGCACCCGCTACACCTATTACGCATCGGTAGCTAAAAAAGAAGGTTTTCTGCAGATCGCCGACATTTTTATCGAAACTGCCGAGAACGAAAAGGAACACGCCAAGGTATTCATGAAGCAGCTGCTCAAGTATGGCATGGACGGCGAAGTGGTCGTCATCAACAACGCCGGTTATCCGGTTGCCTATGCTGATACCCTCAAGAACCTGCAGTATGCCGCTGACGGCGAAAAAGAGGAGTGGTCAGACCTTTACCAGGGTTTTGCCAAAACTGCCGAAGAAGAAGGTTTTGCCGATATCGCCGCCGTCTTCAAAAATGTCGCCAAGGTCGAAGAAAAGCACGAAGCCCGCTATCGCAAGCTGCACAAGAACGTTCAGGAACACACCGTTTTCAAGAAAAACGGCAAGGTTTACTGGAAGTGCAACAACTGCGGACACGTTCTCGAAAGCCTCGAAGCTCCGCCCAAATGCCCGGTCTGCGATCATGGCCGTGAACATTTCGAAGTATGGGTTGAAAATTACTGATCTCTGCTGATACCGCTTTAAAAATACCGCCGGGCAACCGGCGGTATTTTTTCTGTCAAAAAGTTGGTCATTCTGCTAGAAGCCGCCAGGATAGCACCATTGTTTCATTCTGCGCGGAGCCGTAGGCGAAGTCGCAGAATCCATGTCTTTATTGCTATTCTGGATCCTGCGACTGCGCAATTGCATTAAAATTTTGAATAACGATCAATAAAGGGCGTAGGCGGGCATCTCATAAGCGCAAGCTTGTGAGCCGAGCACTTTTGACTCAAGGGCTCCAGCAATCGAGAAGTCGATGAGGCGAATCGCTGGAGCGTTGAGATCCCGCCGAGAGCCCGGGTTAGAGAATGAAACTCAGGTGTTCTACACATAAATACATTCACTTTTGAAGTTTTAGTGCGTTTGCCTTGGGACAGACGAGAACGATTACGATTACGATTACGATTACGATTACGATTACGATTATAAGTGATATGATAAAATAGACAAATGAGCGAGAGGCTGGAAAGAAATATATTCAACAGGTACCGGGCGCTTACCTGGATCGGCGGGTTGGTCTGTTTTGTGCTGGTACCAATGTTTCTGCTCAATCTGCTGGTCGAAAACATGCTGCGGCTGCGCAGCGAAAAAGAACAGCAGCAGATATTCGCCGAGATGGACAGTCGGCTCGATTTTCTCAGCCAGAATGTCGATATTTCTTATTTTCTGCACAAGCTTTTAAAAAGGCATGTCGATCGGGCGACAGCCCACAAACAGCCATTGCGCAGCCTCGAACTCAGCATCAAAGAGCTTAAACACCGTTATCCAGGTCTTTTCAAGTTCATCGTCTGGGATAACAGCGGAAAAACGATCGATGCACTGACTGACGAAAAAAGCTACCGCTACATTGTCAGTAATCTTTACAGTTTTTTTGGCGAAATTGCCGAGCATTGCCGCAGCGAGTATCCGGGCTTCCCCGAGCTTCTGCCAGTCGTAGAAAAGCGCATAAATATGTTCAGAGCTTATCTCGGCCGTTTTCTCGTGCCGGCGCACCTGCGTTATCCTTTTCAGATGGGCGAGCACGGCCGGATGATACTGTCTGACGCGCCACAGCGGTTTCCGCTGATCTGGTTTGACGCGCGCGCTGATTTTACCATTTTCTGTGCGGCCAATCCGCTCGAAAAGCACCGTCATATTGGTGTAGAAAGCGCTATCGCTGAGTTGAACAGCAACAACGACGACATCATTACCTCTTTCATCGACCTGCGAAGCCTGCCACCTTCTGCACCCGAAAACAAATTTGAACAGATACTGCTGCTCGAACTCGGGAAGTTCGAAAACGCGTCATTGCCTCATCGCCAACTCAAAGACCAGCTGCTTGCCTTCAAACTGCTCGACCCCTATCTGCGCGGTTACTGCCGGATCAGCCGCAACCGCCTGCAACACGGCTATCCAGAACAGATCAAAGTTCGACTTTTTGCCAGAATTGCCATGGCGGCGGCCGTAATTCTGTTTCTCTTCTACTGTTACAGCCTGCGCCTGAAAAGAGTCACCTTTTCAATCAGAACGCGCATCGCGCTGCTGTTTCTTTACGCCAACGGCCTGCCATTGCTGATTCTTGGTACAATCGGCCATGAGTATCTGCAGCAGCTCGAAGGCTCGTTGCTGCATTCAGTGCACCGCGATAATGAGCGCCTGCTCGAAGAGGCAGATGCCGGCTATCGCAGGTTTCAAAATGTTCTGGCAGAGCGCACACGCACGCTCATGGCCTCTTATACTGCCGAGGTTGTCGGTCGTGTGCCTGACGGCAATGACATTCCATACTTCAAATCAATAATCGAACAGCTGAAAGCTGAAGAAGCCTACGTCTATGGCAGAGATGGTGAAGTTCTGCTCGGTTTTCGCAGAACCCGAAAAGCACAATCGCAGAGTGTAATGAAGATTTTTTCAGCTTACGCGCTGCAGTATATGAACCGCAAACCAGAGATAGAAAGCGAGCCAGCCCGGGGAGCAGGGGCTGCCAGATACGTCGAACTGTCTACCGAGTCTCTTTCGCGCGATGGCATGACGGTCTTCAAATCGATGATGCACGTAGCCGACCGCATCGAAAAGCTCTCGTTCGGAACCGAGAACAGAATGTGCTTTTTCAGATTTTTCGGCGACAAAAGCAAGGGTTCATTTCACTCGATGCTGATGCTGTCATGGCTGCACAACCGCGTTCAGGAAGCCTATGCCCGACATCTGTCAGAAGAACTGACGACCACTGACAAAAATAAGATCCAGCTCGTCTGTATGTCGCAGCACAGCGGCAATCTGGTGGGAAATCACCAGGTTGCAGATACCAGCCTCAGACCAGTTTTACAGAAAGGCTTTAACCTGCAGTCTGCCCGTGAAAATGCTTTATATTACAAGGGAAAGCGCTATATAGTCACCGCTCTGGCCGGTCGTCAGCTCGACAACATGTCTCTGGGCATAGTCATCGAGGCTGATGAAATAGAACGGGCCGTAAGAAAAGCTCAGATCCAGCTGTTATGGTTCGGCCTGATCAGTCTTGCCATCGTATCTGGAGTGGTTCTGGCGTTGAGCCGGCAGTTTATCAGACCGGTCAGGCAGCTGGCTGAGGCGGTAAAGCAGATCGGAGCACGCAATTTTGCCTTCCGCAACCAGATAGACAGTGCCGATGAGTTCGGTGACCTCGGCCGAGTTTTTAATTCAACCATGGCCGGCATGCACGAACTCGAGATCGGCAAAATCGTGCAGGCAACACTGCTGCCTGAAGCGCATTATCAAAGCGGACGTGTCGAAATTTTTGCGCGCAGTGTTTCGATGACTAAAATGGGCGGCGACTACTTCGATTACTGCCAACCAGAACCCGGACTGACCGGCGTTTTCATGGGTGATGTCGCCGGCCACGGCATTCCGGCAGCGCTGATCATGGCCATGGCCAAAGCAATAGTCACGATCGACCGCGAAAGCCTCAGCGATCCTTCCCGCCTGCTGACTTCGCTGCATGATGTATTGTTCAAGCTCAAAAGCGACAACTTCAAGCGCATGATGACCTGTCAGTATCTGGTAATCGACGAGAAGACCGGAGCATGCCGCTTTGCCAACGCCGGCCATTGTTACCCGATAATTGTGTCTGAATCCGGCCGGGCTTCGACCTTTGCCGAAATCGTGGGTTCGCCGGTCGGCATCTCGCGGCGGGCCCGTTACAGTAACAGTGACCTTGCCATCGAGCCTGGAGACACACTTATTCTCTACAGTGACGGCATGTTGGAAGCCCGAAACGCGCAAGGCGCTGAATATGGCCCGGCGCGCCTGCTCGAACTGGCACGACAGGCATGGCACCTTGATACCCAGCAGTATTATCACAATCTCTATCAGGCGAACCTGGCCTGGTCGGAAAAGGTAGAAGATGACATAACCATCGTATTGATAAGGTTTGCAGCGGAGGCATCTGAATAGAATGAACGCAAACCTCAAGAATCTGGCTGCCTGGATAGTGCAGACTCTGGTATTTCTGCTGATTCCGGTGCTGGTGTTTTATGCCGGAATGAGTCACATCGATCAGCTCAGATATGAAGACAACCTGCTTTCGGTAGAACAGAAGGTCGAAGAAACTCTGGCCAGTTTTGCCACGCACGCAGATACAGAAGAGTTCATGGCGCGAACCTTTCGACGCGCTTTCCTCAAAATGCTGGACGGGAAACCGGCAGAGGTGATCAAAGATTACCATCAACGACTTGCCGGGAATTTTGACTATCTGGTCTGGGATGCCACAAATCGTCTTCTTGCCAGTTCGACCGACCCGAACAGCATCAAGGGCGACTGGAACGCAGCTCTGCGCTCAATCAGAGAGGTTTTTGCGCCGAGAGGCAAACATTACGAACCTTCTGACTACGAAGTGACGAATCTCAGAAATATTTTTGGCCCGCAGCTGGTAATCGAAGATCTCAAAGAAAACCTCTCAGAAAACAACAACCTGCTGATGGCGACAGACAGTTCAGGCAATAAGCCGCGCTGCTGGATCGCAAGTTTCAAGGGCATCACGCTGGTCATTCTGGTCAAACAATCTGCCATTAATACTTCTGACAATGGACTTCTGTATTATATGAGTCATCTACATCAGGCAGCTGCCCCATTCTTTCTGGGGTTTGCCAGAAACGAACTGATCAGGAGCACCAGCGATATTCCTGACCGCGACGCTGCCGCCAGAGTGTTGCGTCAGCACAGCCTTAAAAATGGTTTAAAATTGACGACACCACAGGCCCACTTTTTTCTGCGAATCGTCGATGACAACCTGTCGCTTTTTGCAGGCGTCAGAAAAGATTCGCTGGCAGCAGGCAAAAATGCTGTTCCGTTTACCATTCTGATTGTGCTGCTGCTTATGCCCTATCTCTGGGTAACTGGAAAAAATGCGATCAAAGGAACCGTCATGCGGCTCGCAATTTCGCGAAAGCTGCTGCTGCTGTTTGCCTATTCGAGTGGACTGCCGCTTTTGATGCTATTTTTTGTAGGTTACGATTACCTTGCTCAAAAACAATATGCAATGTTCGACGAAATTCATGCGCAGGGTACCAAATTTCTGAAAAACTTTGACGAACGCTTTAAATCAGAAGAAGCCCGTCAGATCTACCAGATCAGTCATGCTCTTGAAGAATTGAAAAAGGCATACAGAACCCGGCCGGGGGCGGTCGCGCCCTATAAAATCTTCGCCGACAGAGCAGCAGCTGATCTTGAAGATCGCCATGATCTGCGATTGTTTATGGTGGCCAGTGCAACCAGATTCACCGGCACGATAACTGCCGCCTACATCAATAGTAAACGTATCGATATTACCAGCGAGCGAATCAGCGAACGCACAAGAAAGAAAAAAGATGAAGAAGCCGAGGCCTTTACTGCGCTTTTGCGCTTTATTCTATCGACTCTGAATGGCGACCAGATCGATGCCAGAACCGCAACCGAAATCGAAATGATTGCCGAATCGATAATGCAGAAATCGCTGCTGGAAGTGCAGAATGAGTTTCTTCAGGCAAACGGCCAGATTACCATGATGGGGCTCGGCACCAGTCGCAGTCGCGCGCTGGTCGAGCTGATTTCGCTGTTTACTGGTAAAGAATATGATTTTCTGCTGATGGCAAACTGGAACGCCGATGTCCTTGAGCAAAGTTATGCCCGTCGGCAATTCCTTAATGCCAGTCGTAATATAGATCATCTCCAGCTGGGTATGATCAACGAGTTTTCCTCACTCGCTTTTCCGCCCGAATTCGCCGGCAATACAACTTTGCGCGACTATGCCAGAAAATTTACACAAAGACCGGTACCACCACGCCAGTTCATCACCATCAACCACCAGGAATACCTGGTCATGGGCTTTCGCGGCAAATATATGGGATATTTCAACCTGTTCGGCCTCTACCCGGCTCAGCTGATAAAAGACAAAATCTACCACGAAAAGAAGAGGCTGGTCAGTTTCGGCTTCATGTCGCTGATCCTCGCAATGCTTCTCGGGCAGCTGCTGTCTTACAGTTTTCTCTATCCGCTCAAGATTCTGGCGGAAGGGGCCGAAGCGATTCAGCAGCGTAATTTCGACAAGCGCCTGCCCGAACTGGGGCGTGACGAGTTTGGCGAAATGGCAAGGGTTTTTAACACAACCATGGTTGACTTCGAAGAGCTCAAAGTTGCCGGAGCGGTGCAGGAACACCTGCTGCCCGGCAAACTGCCCGAACCCGAAGGTTGCCGCATTTACGCCCGCAGTTTTTCGCGCGGCGATCTTGGTGGCGATTACTACGACTGCTTCATCAGTGCTGATAACCACCTTTGCCTTCTCACCGGTGACGTCAGCGGTCATGGCGCCGGAGCCGCCCTGATCATGGCGATGGCCAAAGCAGCAATCATGAAACTCGAAAACCTGCACAATGCCCCGGCCGAACTGCTGTCGCGCATGCACCAGCTGATAGCCGCTACCGGTCAACATCAGCTCAAAACCATGTCGTTTCAGTTCTTCAACATCGACGTGACTTCGCATAAGGCTGTCTACAGCAATGCCGGCAGCTGGCCGCCTCTGTTGATAAGCCATGACCAGAAGACGGTCAGCGAAATTTCGCTGCCCGGACCTCGTCTCGGTGCCCTCAAAAAGCCGCATTTTACCAGCAGTGAACTATCTTTCGGCAGCGGCGAGACACTGTTGCTTTACACTGATGGCATGGTCAAAGCTCTTGATATTCGTGGGCAGATGATCGGCCTCGAGAATTTCAAAAAAATGGCGGCTGACAACTTCGACCCCGACCCCGAAGTATTTTTTGATCGTCTGATGGCTGCACACCGCCTTAAGACCGGCAATCAGGAGCTGCAGGACGACACCACTCTCATTATTGTCGTGTTCAATTAACGCTGATTTTGCCAAAACCAGCGCTTTGCGGTATCCTTAGGCAGATTTAATTCTTGCGACAGGAACCCGGCTTGCTATGACCGGTATCGATAGATGAGCTCAGGCGCACAAATGCCGCTGCAGCACAGATGGCCAATTGCCTTCTGGAGTGGCGTCATTTTATGTTTCGTGCTTTTTCCGCTCTTTCTGCTTGACGTCGGCCTGGAAAGCCTGCTGGAAACCCGCCAGAACCTGCAGAAACAGGAACTCTACCGAACTCTCGAACAGAATCTCGAAAAGCTGCTGCAATACCGCAACAGCCGGCACTATCACCACGCGCTGCTGAAAAAGGTTTTCGACATTGCCGAAGCGCAACGCCACCCGACAGGCTATCTGCAGCGCGCGCTGGCGCATCTCAAAGGGCGTAATCCCGGCGATTTCAGATTCATCGTCTGGAATGACAAAGGTGAAATCATTGACGAGCTGTCTGACGAAAAGAGCTTGCGCTATATCATCAAATCGATCTACGAAGCATTTAAAGGAATAACCGAAGACAGCAGGGCAAATTACCCTGGAACCCCTGAGTTATTGCCAGTTATTCAGGAAAGCAGAAAATTCAATCTGCTGCGCAGCTATCTTGGCGCTTTTCTGGTGCCCGAATTCATGAATCTGCCGATGTTGCGCGCCAGTCTGGGAGAATGTGTAATTGCGTCGTCAGAACACGACCGCTCTAACTTCTGGTTTCAGATCGGCAAAAATATCGGTCTTTTTGCACAGATAAGTCACGAGGCAATCGAATCGACCGATTATCTGGAAAAGCTGATTACTGGCATAAACAAAGAATCCGACAACAGTTTCAGAGTCGGCATCATCGAACTGACCAGCGCCAACGTCATGTTCACCGGCAGCGAGCTGAGCAATTCTGAAGAAGTTCTCATCGAGCTCAAAAAGTTTCAGCATTTTGCCGAGCCCAGGCTCGAAACCAGCAACTACCTGATTCTGGCGCGCATGGTGACACAGTCGATAATGGGCTTCAGTCTGGTCGAAAAAAAAGGCAGAATAATCGACCCGACGACGGCACGGCGGCAGATAATGGCAGGCGCAGCATTTCTGCTGCTGCTGATTGGCACAGCATTCTACCAGTTTTTCAAAAGAAGCGGGCTCATCTCGATCAGACACAAACTCGCCATACTGTTCATTTATGCCAACGGCCTGCCTTTGATGATACTGGGGTTTCTCGGTTATGAATACCTTCAGCAGACCCGCCGGCTGTTGATCGACCAGGCCCACGAACAGACCGCTTCTCTGATCAGAGATTTCGATTCGCGCTACGAACTCATCAAAGCCGAATACCTGGAACACATCAACCGCGCTGTCGATGAAATCAATCAACAGAGCAGTGGAGAGACGGTAAAGCTTGCCGATCATTCAAAGCTGGTGAGCTGGATCAACGGAACGAATCCTTATGACTTTGTTCTCATCGATCAGAATGGTCGATTTCAATCAGGTTATGCGGGTGGCAACCGCTCTGGTACGTTTTTCACCAACATGGGCCGTAACCTGCTCGAATACATCAATATCAATTCATACACACCGCTCGAAATGTTTCGTGATGTGCAGCTGTCACGACGCGACTCTGCTGCTGACTTTCTTGGCACCAAAAAGATAGTTTTTCACCAGTTTCTGCGCCGGATTCGCAAGATCAACCCCGAACAAATGGGCGCCGAAGCCAGACAGTATTACTGGAATATCCTGGGCAATGCTGACCAGCGAAAGTTTTCGAACGTGCTGGTCGTTTCCTGGATGCATTCAGTTCTTCAGGAGGCTTATCTTAAAAAGAGAATCGCCGATCTCGACAGCAATTCCGGCAAGATAAAATGCTTCGCAATTGTCGAGAACAATGGCGTTACCTACCCTGAAAACCAGTACCCCG
Source organism: Candidatus Rifleibacteriota bacterium (assembly GCA_022704885.1). The sequence goes on from JAKJFO010000083.1 coordinate 12,810, forward strand.
ACCGCGAGGTTTTCAATCTCTTTCGCCAGGCGTTCGGCCTGCAGATGGTAAAAAGCGATTATCTGCAGCTGGACGGCATTGATTACGCGGCTTTTGCGACAATCGGCAGGCAGCTCAACAAAATCGCCATTGTCGGGCTTTTTCCGCTGACCGCGATAAATAAACAGATCGATTCGCTACGAACAAGACTGATCGTCTTCGGCCTTCTCAGCCTGTTACTCACTCTCGGAATTGGCAGGGTTCTCTCAGCTCAGTTCATGCAGCCGGTCAAGCAGCTGGAAGAAGGCGTACAGGCGATTGGTCGCCAGGATTTCCGCTACCGCCTGGCGATAGCGTCACAGGATGAATTCGGCCATCTCGGGTCGGTTTTTAACCGTGCAATCGAAAGCCTTGAAGACCTGGAAGTAGCCAAAGTAGTACAGGAAAATCTTTTTCCAATCGAAGATCTCAGACTCAACCACCTGGAAGTTTATGGCCGCAGCGTTACCATGAGCCGGCTCGGTGGCGACTATTACGACTTTTTTGCGGTCGACAATCGCAAAGCAGGAGTTCTGATGGGCGATGTCGCCGGCCATGGTGTGCCGGCAGCCCTGCTGATGGCAATGGCCAAAGCCTCGGTTCTGATCAGCGGCGACGCAAAAACGCAGCCAGACCAGCTTCTGGCAGCATTACACAAGGTCATCTTCCGCATAAAAAGCAGCAAAATCCGGCGCATGATGACCTGTCAGTATTTCTGCATCGATTCATTGAGCGGTGATTATCTTTTTTCGAACGCCGGCCACTGTTTTCCGGCGGTCATCAGCAATCGCGGACAGCAGGTCACCATGCTGGAGGCGATTGGTTCGCCGCTGGGGGTATCAAAGAGAGCCAGATATGAAAACGTCGCAGGCAAGCTTGCCGACGGCGACATCGTGCTTCTTTACACCGACGGCATTATCGAAGCGCATAACCGGCAAGGTAACGAAATGGGATTCGACCGCTTCAACGCCATTCTTAAAAACTCATACAGCAGCGATCTGGAAACCTATTACCGACGCATCTTTGCGGCTTATCTCGACTGGTCGCCCGAAGCCGATGACGACATCACTCTGGTTCTGATCAAGTTTTCCGCCCCGGAGAAAAATGCATGAACGGAAAGCCGATCTACAAAAAAATATTCTACTGGCTGCTGTTCATGCTTTGTTTCGTCGGTCTACCCGGACTTCTCATCACTTTCGGCTTTGTCTATGCCGGGTCGAAGAACCGGCAGAATCAGCTGCAGAAGCATGGTGAAGAGCTGAGAAGGTTTTACCAGAGCCTGCAGCAGTTCTCCAATGCTGAAGCCTATTTCTGCAGTCATCTCAACCTCCTTTTCACACCATACGAACATGTTTCGAAGAAAGAACGACAGAAAGCGCTCGAACAGAAAAAGGGCACCACTCTTAAAGATGAACTCGAGAACAAGCTGGCGCAGATCAAGGAGAAATTCGGCTTCGACTATCTGCTGTATGATCGCACCCGCGGCATCGCGAGCTGTTCGTTCGCCATGGAAAACCCCCATGACTGGGAGTTGACCATGATTCTACTGTGCAGATTTTATACCAACATCAATCTGCCGATCGGCGAAGCAAATTTTCTGGCAAGCGGAAGAACTCTGGGCCCGCAGTTGAACCTGTCACACCTCGACCGCAGCAAAGCTCCAGACGAACCGCATCTTGTCTATCCTGACAGCAGTTTTAAAAAGCCGATGTTCTGGACCGGAGCGATATCTGAATTTCAGATTCTGATCCTGATCAGCCCGGAAAGACTTGATTCAAGCGATGGTCTGTGGAGCCAGGCCGAAGAATTCAGTCGTGATTCAGAATCGCTCTATCGTTTTTCGGTCGCCGAAAAAACCGGATTCCGTCATCCCGAGCTCACCTCGAAAGTGCGCGAGCAGATCGAGCAGTCGTTTAAAAAGCATGAGAGCGAAAAGATCTCACTGATCGAAACCGATGATCTGATCGTGTTTCCGAAGTTCATCAACCCTAAGATGACGCTGCTTGGTTACATAAATAAAGACAGTCTGGAAAGCGGGCACAATGCAGTGCCAATCGTCATTGCAGTCCTGCTGTTTCTCGTATCCGCCTTTGCCATCAGCAGATATTCATTTGGCCTGATTGTCGGCGACAGGCCAGATGACCTGTCTCTGCGCTGGAAACTCCGATTTCTGTTTTTCTTCGCCAATGGTCTGCCTCTGATCGTTCTGTTTTTCATCGGCACCGACTACCTCGATCAAAAGCGCGACAACCTGCTGCGTGAAATGCACGGCAAGGGCATACAGTTCATTCAGGACTTCGACGAAAAAATCGAGATTGAATATGCCAAAGCTCTGGCATCTAAGAAAACTGCCGAAAAAGAGATGATCAGAAAGCTTTCTGAGAAACCCATGAGCGATGACATTGTCATGAATTTTGCCCGGAGCCTGTCAAAAAATGCCGACTGGAAAATAGTGTTGATCGCGAGTCGCAGCCACATCATAGGCACCGAAGACGGTATCATCGACGACAAAAAAAAGATATACCCGGCGAATTATGACAGCCATAATGACCAGGGTCTTAAACAAAGAGAATATACCAGCAAAGTCGGCCAGTTCTTTCTTGACAAGATCAATGGCGCAAAAATTTCTGACAAAACCGCAACCGAAATCGAAATGCTAATTGAATCGGTAACTCAGAAGCCCATGGTCAACTTCATTTTTGATATGCTGCGCAACCGCGGCAGTTTTATCGAATGGGGATTCGGCCGCAACATACACCCGTCTATTCTCGATACTTTCAGCCTGGAGGGCTCGAAATCAGCCGATTACTTCTTTATCGCAACCATTCGCCGACTGCAGTTTCAATTCGATTTTCTGACCAGTTATATACCCCAGGCCAATCGCAACAAACTCGGACTGAAGGTCATCGCCATTCACGGCAACCGTTTTTCTGTGCCGGAAGAAGCATACAAGGACGATAACATAAGAAAATTTGCCAGCACTCTGACGACTTATCCGGGCGAAGAAATCACGATCGTGAACTATAAAGACCCTGAAGAAGAAGTAGAAGATAAAGCCACAGAATCTGGCAGACCAGAACCTGATTCAGTGCTGGATGCAGAAGAACAGAAAAAGCTCGAAGAGCTGAGAAGAATCAAAAAGACCGGCAAAGATTATCTGGCCATGGGTTTTGAAGGAAAATACATCAGAGAATACAAACTTATTGGCCTTTACCCGCTCGAAAACATCGATAAGATAATTAACCATCAGAAAAGACAGCTGATCATTTTTGCCATTCTCAGCCTGCTGATGACGCTGATTCTGTCGCAGGTACTGAGCCAGAGCTTTCTTGTGCCTCTGCAGCTGTTGACAACCGGGGCACAGGCAATCGAAAACAAGCATTTCAAGCATCGTCTGCCCGATCTCGGCCGCGACGAGTTTGGCTCGATGGGCGAAATATTCAATCATGTCATGATTGACCTCGAAGAACTCTCG
>JAKJFO010000084.1 GCA_022704885.1 Candidatus Rifleibacteriota bacterium
CTGATGACATGGGCGTAGAGTGGTCCAGATATTGCAAGTTTATCCCTCTGGTTTTGCTCGATAATTCAGACACTCGGCAAAATTAGATTAGCTTTGTCCATATTATAGACGAAGGCAACAACAGCGAACCGGAGCCAGCTAAGGTTTGCAGGCTCAAAGCAGGCTACACCGGCCGCCACGAACTCTTAACCCTGCAAAGTTTCCGGGAGCGGGGCAGGCCGTTATACAAACTCTCAGGCATGGCCACGGCTGGCGCTTGTTCATACTGGCGTTAATGTTACCCCGGAATGACTGGCAACAATGGAGAGCTCAACGTCCAGACAACAGCCGGCGCATAATAAGCGCCGGCATTGTCTTGACTGGCGAACAGATCGGCGTATATTTGATAGGTGGCGGCCGGAATGATTGCCACATGATACCGGGCCATAATGACAACAAATGATAGAGAGTGACAGAGAATGACAAAGCTAATGCAGGTTGACCATGAACACCTTGAGCAGAAGATTTATCAGGTCAGAGGCCAGAAAGTCATGCTTGACTCTGATCTTGCCGAGCTCTACGGGGTTGAAAACCGGCGATTGAATGAACAGGTGACACGCAATATTGAGCGCTTCCCTGAAGATTTTATGTTTCAACTCACAATAGATGAGGCAAAAAGTGTAATGTCGCAAATTGCGACCTTACCGACTGGCGGCCACTTTCGACACCCGCCCCGCGTTTTTACTGAGCACGGTATCTTGATGCTTTCGAGCGTTCTGAGGAGCCCGCAAGCTGTTCAGGTAAACATCGAGATAATGCGGGCGTTTGTCAGATTACGCAAGGTCAGCCTGAGTTATGCCGACATTGCCGCCAAGATTGAAGAAATTGAAAGCCGGCTTTCTGGCCATGATGACCAGTTCAAAATCTTTCACGAGATCATTTTGCCGCTTCTGGAATCGCCGATGCCGAGTAAAAGGAAGATCGGATTCAAGCCGGGCAAGAAAGACAATGACGCCTGAGCGTTGCGAAGAAGTGTAGCAGAGTAGCAACTGTAGCAGTAGCAAAAGTGTAAAGGTATGGTTTTGGCAGGTGGCGGCCGGTAAGATTCTTGCCGATGGTATGGCGAGATCGAGAAAAAATAAAATTTTGCGAAAATATTTTTTTGGGGTAACTTTTTGGGGTAACAACCCATTTACCCTCTCAACAAACTCACTGATGGCCAGCGTTGCCGGCGCCACTTCGGTTGTGATCAGCTCCACCGGAACGAAAAAACCCGCTGATTCAGCGGGTTTTTTCGTTGTGGCGATTTAAAATAAGCGAGTGTGATTATCGGGTGAGGCGCAGTGCCGAACCACCTGAAGCCAGCATATTACCAAGCTTGTTCTGATAAGGGTAATCGTCGATCTGCATACTCTGCAAAAAAGTAGTAACCGAAGCGACGTGAGTGGTATCAACACCATCTATCTCTTTGCCCTCATGGTCACGCCAGCTTAAAACCGCGCCTGATTCAGTAATCTCAAAACTTGGATTTGATGCAATGTTTGCGCGAACCTGCCAGTAATTTTCATAAGTTGTCCCCCACTGGTAGGCCGGCACAGTAGGATCACGCACCGAGTCAGATCTGAGATATCCATAAAGAGTCAGACTCGCAATAGCCGAAGCAATGCCTGCCATCTTCTCTGCATCAGGCAGGTCAGCTGACGGCAATGTGATCGTAGCCACAGCAGAGCCATCCATGTCGCCGGCCATGTAGGCAAGGTCTATGGCTTCGCGGAGCTGGCTCAACTCTACGTCAAAGCTCTTCTCGACCGAACGCCGGGTGATCATTTCTTCTCCCGGGAGAATCTGCATGGCGATGATACTGCCGATGATGATAACCACGAGCAGCATCAGCATCATTGCGCCGCGGCGCTTCCAGAATATGTTTTCCGTTGTCATCGAAAACTCCTGACGGATCGTTGATTACAGCATTTGCACACAACAGAGCGTACACTTTTAACTCTATCCTGAATATATTATAGCATTTAAACAGGTCAAACAGGAAATCATAAGCGCCGATCACAGTATTCGAGAACTGACAGACATTTTTCAGCAAATCGGGCTGCACCGGCAAAGCAATTTGTGTTACAATTTTGCCTGAAAAACAATCTGCGAAAGGACACTTTGAGGATGTTAACCGAAAAGCGCAGCTTTGCTGCCGGAAATTACTGTTTCAAACATTCTGGCAGAACCATACCGATAACTTTCGGTTACGAAACTTACGGCACACTGAACGAACGGGCTGATAATGCCGTTCTCGTCTGCCAGTATTTTACCGGCGCCAGCCATGCCGCCGGCAGATATGCCGAAAGCGACCCGCTGCCCGGCTGGTGGGATACCCTGATCGGCCCCGGCAAAACAATCGACACTGACAGATATTTCGTCATCTGCTCAGATGTCATCAGTAACATCAATTTCAACAGTCCTACCGTCATCACTACCGGGCCCGGCAGCATCGACCCGACCACCGGCAGACCATATGGCATGAATTTTCCGATATTCACGCTCGATGACGTGGTGATACTGCAGAAGCGCCTGATCGAATCACTCGGCATCAAAAAACTGCAATTCGTTGTTGGCCCGTCAATGGGCGGGTTACAGGCATTTCTCTGGGCAAAATATTTTCCTGAGTCGGTTGAAAAGGTCATTTCGATAGTAGCTACCCCGATGATGCGTCCTTCCTGCATCATGGTGCCAAACCAGCTCGGCATCGAAGCAATCATGCTCGACCCGAGGTGGCAGAACGGTGATTATTATGGCAGCGAAGCGCCTTATAAAGGCCTGCTGCTCGCTTTCAAGATACTCCTGACCGAAACCCGCACCGACCACTGGGCTTACAGTAATTTCAACCGCGCTTTTCTCGACCCGACTTTCATGACCTGCGCCAGCCCATATCAGAGCTTTCGCGGACATTTTCTCGTCGAGGGCGAAATCGAAAAGTCGGTTATCGCGCGCATGCAGTATTTTGACCCGAACGCCTACATCTACATCGCCAAGGCCAACACACTGTTCGACCTGTGCGAACCCGGCGAAACCTTGAAAGATGCACTGGCAAAGATAAAGACTCCGGTTCGCATGATCATCGACGATTCAGACCTGATGTTCACCCGCGAACAGGCAGAAGAAGCCAGACCGCTGCTGAACGACTGCGAAATCAGCTATTACAACAGCCGCAATGGGCACCTTTCGTGCCTTTTCGAGACCGATTACCTGAAGGACCCCCTCGCCCGCCATATTAGCCAGTGAAGCCAAGGAGCATCCGATGAAATCGAAACTTATCAGTATTGAGCAGGCAGTATCACTGATCAAGAATGATGACAAAGTGGTAGTCGGAGGCTTTGTCGGCAGCGGGCACCCGGAAGCCCTGACCTCAGCGCTCGAGCAGCGTTTTCTCAAAGAAGGGCAGCCGCGCAATCTCGAACTGTATTTTGTCGCCGGTCAGGGCGACGCCAAAGACCGCGGGCTCAACCATTTCGGCAACGAAGGTATGGTCAAACGCGCTGTCGGCGGGCACTGGGGTCTGGCACCGAAACTTGGCAAACTTGCACTCGACAACAAAATCGAAGCCTACAATCTGCCACAGGGCGTAATTTCGCATATGTTTCGCGATATCGCAGCGGGCAAGCCCGGTACCATAACTCACGTAGGTCTGCAGACCTACGTCGATCCGCGCCTTGACGGCGGCAAAGTCAACAGCCGAACCACCGAAAATATCGTCGAAGTGATCAGACTCGACGACCATGATTATCTGCGCTACAAGCACTTCGATATCGACGTCTGCCTGATTCGCGGCACGACTGCCGATGAATTCGGCAACATCAGCATGGAGCAGGAAGTAGCTCCGCTCGACGCGCTCTCGCAGGCAATGGCAACCAAACAGCGCGGTGGCATTGTCATCTGCCAGGTCATGCGTCTCGCCCGCGGCGGCGGCATAAATCACCTTTTCGTGCAGATCCCCGGTATTCTCGTCGATTATGTTGTGCTGGTAGACATGGTTAAAGAGCCGCATCTTCACATGCAGACCTTTCTCGAACAGTATAACCCTTACTATTCTGGCCAGGTGCAGTTTCCGGAAGATTCCCTGTTCAAGCCCATGGATATGAGCATAAGAAAAATCATCGCCCGGCGCAGCGCATTAGAACTGTTGCCGCTCGGCAATTGTACGGTCAACCTCGGCATCGGCATGCCGGAAGGCGTCGCCAACATCGCTCGCGAAGAAAATATCCGTGACAGGATGACCCTCACCGTAGAATCAGGGCCGATCGGCGGACTGCCGGCATCAGGACTCTCGTTCGGTGCTTCCTACAGTCCATCTTGCGTTGTGCCGCAACCGTCACAGTTCGATTTTTATGATGGTGGAGGCCTTGACATCGCCTTTCTCGGTGCCGGCGAAGTTGATGCCGCCGGCAACGTCAACGTCAGCAAATTCGGCCCCAAGTTCGCCGGTTGCGGCGGTTTCATCAATATTTCCCAGAATGCCCGACAGGTAATCTTCTGTACGACCTTTACCGCCGATGGGCTGAAGATTGCGGCCGTTGACAACCGCCTGCAGATAGCGCAGGAAGGCAAAACCGCCAAGTTTGTCGAAAAAGTTGAACAGATAACCTTCAGCGGCAAATATGCCCTTGAAAAAGGCACCGTTGTCAAATACGTTACAGAGAGGGGAGTCTTCCAGCTGGAAAAAGAAGGCCTGACTCTGACCGAAATCGCCCCGGGCATCGATATGGAGCGCGATATCCTCGACCGCATGCAGTTCAAACCGAGAGTTGTCGCTTCACCAAAACTGATGAACCCGGCCATTTTTTCTGAAGGAAAAATGAACATCAACGGTTAAACAAGCAATTTGTGCTGTTCTGCTGCCACTTAGAACGACAGCGGACGAAAAGTGATACAGGAGGCTTTAAAATGCAGAAAGTCATTTTCATACTGTGCCTGTTGCTGGCATTCTGCTGCAATTCAGTTGTAGCTGAAGACCTGAGTTACCTGCAATGTCTGGTAATCGGTCAGGAAGCCGATCCATCCAAGGCGCGCAATCTGCTGCGCGATGCTCTCAAAGCATGGCACCTCGGCCAGCGCAGCGAAGCGATAGAACTCTACGAGCGCGCGATCATTGCCGATCATAGCGTATTGCGGCACGAAGATCATGGCCTGGCCATGTCTCTTCTGGAAAAATACCGGGCGGCAGATGCGCCCCAGACCGTGGCGGCGCTCTGTCGTCGCGGTTTTTTTGAAAACATTCTGATCGGCAATCTCGAAGAATCCATGGCATTTTATGAGAAGGCGGCGGCGATAGCAAAAGATCCTGACGAAGCACAGCTGGCCGCTGACGAAGCCGGCCGACTGCGCGAACAGCTCAACTACATTCGCGAATGGCAACGTGGCGTGATCAGAGAGAACCGCATTGCGCGGGAACGTGACCAGCAGCAGTATCTGCAGCGCACCGCCCGTGAAGAACTGCAAAGCCAGGTCACAGACATTTCTGACGAGGTCGAAGAGCTTCAGCAGCGCCTTGCCTTTCTTCAGAAACAGGAAAAGGAAGTAATGGAAGACATGTATTCTTCGATGCGCAGTGCGGCACGTTACCGCCGTCGCTATTACTACCCGGGCTCTTTCCAACAGGGCGCGCCAGATCCGACCGACAATATGCTGCCTGAAGGAAGTTCCGGCAGTGACAGTTCAATCAGAATGGGCCAGGGTACCAATCCTTATGCCGGACAGGCAGTTACCGGCGCAACTGGTGATGTTGCGCTGAACCGCTTTTACATCTACCGGAACCGGGCTCGACGCGAAGAAGACCAGCTGGCGCAGATCCGAGCAGAAATAACCGGCCTGCAGCGTCGCGTCGCCGAGCTGCAGAAAGCTGGAAAAGAATTGCGCGAAAAAGCGAATCCTGAGCCGGTAAGATAAAACTGCTACAGATTTAATCCAGATCTGGTTTGATGCCGACTTCTGGTTGCGTGTCGGGTAAATATGCCGATGGGCTGCCAGGCAGAGCAAAATTCAGAATGATCGCCACCAGTCCACCGGCAATGATGCCAGAACTCATGATGCCATGCAGCCAGACCGGCATGGCCTTGACCAGTCCGGGTTCAAAACTGACACCAAGTCCGGTAGCCAGCGAAACGGCGAGAATCAGAGTGCCGCGCCGGTCAATTACCTGTGAGGCAATTATTCTGATGCCGGAAGATGCGACAGTGCCAAACATCAAAAAGGTGGCACCACCTAGAACAGCAGCCGGCATCAGAGCGGCAAGGGCGGCCACATAAGGAATCAGTCCAAGAACGACCAGAATGGCCGAAACAAAATATCCGACATGACGGCTGGCAACGCCGGTAAGTTGGATTATTCCGTTGTTCTGACTGAAAGTCGTATTTGGAAATGTGTTAAAAACTGCGGCCAGCATCGAGTTGAAGCCATCTCCAAGAACTCCGGCGGAAACGCGCTCAAGGTATAGATCACCTTCGATCGGTTCGCCAGAAACCAGAGATGTGGCGGTGATATCACCGATCGTCTCTACCATGGTCACCAGATACAAGAGCGAAATACCCAGAAACACCGAAAAATCGAACTGAAAGCCGTATTTAAAAGGCACCGGCACAGCTATCAGACTGGTCTGCGCCAGCGAAGAAAAGTCGACCTTTCCCATGAATGCCGCTACAATGTAACCTGCCAGCAGGCCGACGAATATCGAGCTCATACGCACCCACCTGTTATTGAAGCTGTTCAACACAAGGATCGTCACGATCACCAGACCGGCCAGCATCAGATTCTGACGAACGACCGCTGCATCGATTGCGCCGGCAAAAAAGCCTTCGAGAACCGGCTGGCCGCCAGCGCAGCTCTTCATTGCTGAAGCGATAAGCGTCATGCCGATCAAAGTTACCACCACGCCACTTACAAGTGGCGTAATAAGCATGCGCAAGGGCTTGATGAATCGGCTGCAGATGATCTCGATGAAAGAACCGACAAAACTGAGACCGAATAGCAGCGGCAAAACCGTTTCAGGGGCTGCACCGGCTGAAAGCTTCGACTGACCGGCAGCGATAAGCACTCCGATAAAGGCAAAACTGGTTCCCTGAATGCTTAACAGACCCGATCCAACCGGACCGATACGCCTGACCTGAATGAAAGTGGCAATTCCTGAGATAAACAACGACATGCTGACAATATAGCCGGTATCTGCGAGATTGATGCCAAGAACGCTGCAGATAATCAGCGCCGGGGTCATGATCGAGACGGCTATCGCCAACAGATGCTGCAGTGCTGCAAACAACGCTTCCATGAAGGGTGGGCGGTCATGAACGCCGTAAATAAGACTGTTTCGCACTGCCTCGCTGTTATTGTTCTGCAAAGTTTTATCTCCCATTAAAAGCGGAATACACAAGGCCCGGCCGGCCTAACGACTCACCGGGCGTCACTGCGTTCATAATATACCTGAACTGCGATTTTTTCAGCTGCAATCTTTTCAAAAAAAAGCCGTGCCACAAATGGCACGGCCTGATTCTGAGAACGGCAAAAAGCCTTATCTCTGGCCTTTATCGATAACTCTCACATCGAGAGATGTATTGTAGATTTCGAAGATCAGGTTGTTGAAAATGCGGATGCGATGCTTTTTGGGATAGGTTGCAGCTGGATTGTATGGCGCCTGATAATATACCGGGTTGGTCGGCAGGCCGACAGCCTTGTCACTTATCTGACCGCTGATTGCCCAGGTTTCACGACCGCCACCGGCATCCATACGGAAGATGCGACGATGCACCGGTGCACTGATGTCATCGAGAGACCCGGCTGCCGGCTCTATCTTCTGCAGCCTGAACCAGTCCAGCCCCAGTGCACTGCTGGCAGTTATGTTATCAATGCCACCCATGGCAAAGGTGATCGGCGAGTCAACCTCAAGTTCCTGACCAGGTGTTTCCTGCAACCTGGCCAGCATCGGGCTGACCAGCGTATTGCCGACATTAACGCTGCCAAGATTCGAAGGCGTCGGACTGCCGCTCCAGATCTCGTTATCATTGACAAAAACGTAGTCTGAGAACAGACCGAAAACCGAAGAATCTGGCGCATAACGGGTGATGTCATGCTTTTCATCATGAACGGTAATGATGAGATTCGGGCGCCTGGTATCGATAAGCAGAATTTCACCAAGTTTGAAATAAGGCGACGTAGCGACCTGGTTGCCACTTGTGTCACGAATTGCCGAAATGCCGAAGAACAACGGATCCATTTCAAGATCGGCCGGTGTCAGATCAGCAACGATTTCGCTCGGACTTTTTCGATGAATCGCCTTATGCTGCGGCATGCGCCGGGCAAAGTCATTTTTGTCGACCTTGATACGATAGACCGACCCGAAATTCAGCGGTTCAACGGTTATTCTTGCTGCAGCGAAAGAAAGCGGGTAATCCTGCAGTTCAGAAACTGAGTTGATGCCAGCAGCCTGATAAGTAGCGCTTGCCGTCTGAACTCCAAGAGAATGCTTTCTTACCGAAGCAGGTCTTACCCAGTTCAAAAAAGCCATCGGGTTATTGTCGGGCACCGAAATGATGATTTCGTTAGGATTAGGAGTCTTACCATCAACTGAATTGTAGATATAACCAAGGTTTTCGGCATAGAGATATTTGTGCGAAGTCTCTGCCAGTTCGATCTGTGGCGGCTTCATATCTTTTACCAGAACTTTGACCAGACCGGTAAGTACTATATCCTTGCTTCTCGGTTCAGGGTCACCCGGCACTGCAATCAGATTACCCAGAGCGTCGAGTTCGTAGGTAATCGGAACGGTCTCCCACAGGATCTGGCGTTTCATTGCGCAGCGCAGTTCATACAGACCGGGATCGGAAGGTATTTTAAAGGCGTCTTTCCACTGATCCGGGCCGTCAGCAATGCTAACACCGGTTTTGATAGTGAACTGATTATCACTCGTCGACGGGAAAGCCGGATCGATCTGCGCGATACTCTGTATCTTCCCTGAGCCGATCGTCTGCGTCTGGTCTGGCGGAACGTAATACTTGCCGAAGTTCAGGTTGTTGGGATCAATGATACGTGCGCTCCAGTTTGCCTGTACCGATGCTTCGAGCCAGCGTTTGGAACCCGGTTTCATTCTTGCATCGCCGGGATGCGGCGGCTCTATACTGCGTATTGCCTTGACCAGCTGGCTGGCGTTCTTGTCATCGACCATCCAGTTTTCGGTTTTCAGTTCATCGGTAACAAAATAATTACCAAACGCGCCACCTTCAGAGGCGTCACTCTCTACCCACGTTCCGGCGCTGCTCTGGCGCCGGATGCGGATATTCGCAACGGTTTCCATTGCCGGCATGGCACCTTTTACGACGACGTGCATTTTGGCTATAGTTGTGCCATCTGCTGCCTTACCCATGGCCAGAGTTCCGTCGTTAGGCCTGAGAACGGATGAAAGCGAAGCGACTGTTGAGCCATACAGAAGCGCATCGGTGTCATACCACTGATATGCTGCCGACAACTCGATATCGTATTCACCATAATCAAACGACGCGAAAATATAGGGACGATAGTAGTCGGCGTCAACACCTCGCTCATAGATCAACAGGCGATCTGGCAAGGTCTGGTTGGCCGCATTGACGGTCTGGTAGATGCGCCAGGTATATTTGACACATTCGGTATTGTCGCTGCCCAGCACACGCAGGGTCGAAACAAAGCCGCCGACGAAGCCGTTTGGCACGCCTATTTCACCAGAATGACGATCGATGCGGCGAAAACGCTCTTCAACAGCCAGATCGGTATAAACGCGCTGGTTTACCTTACCGTTATGCAGCGGATAATTTTCGACTTCGAACTTGTAGGTCAAAGTCGGAGAGAGGTTGCCAGAACTTTCGGCAATCTTATAATCGCCTGACCCGCCATCTTTATACGGACCGTTGATGTCAACCTTAGCGACTCTTTCACCTCTCAATTCAGGCGGTGTAGCAACGTTAACAACAGCCATTTCGGTGCGAGAAGCGTTTCCGATAGAGGAAAATGTCAGGTATGGGTCAGCCAGTTTTTTCCAGAAACTGGTATCGGCCAGGTCTGAGGCAGCAGTATATGGTTCATATTGTATATTCTGGTCATACAACCGGTAGCCGATCAGCAGATTACCTTCTTCAGACTGCACGCCGCTGATGTCTTTCTTGAATACTGTCTTATAAATATTCTGACGGTATTTAACCGTTCCTGGTCTGATTGTTCCGCTGACAGAACCCCACACAACCGAAGAACGCATCGGGAAAGTGAAGCTGAGATGACTGGCCGGCACCCGGTGCGACTTGGTATAGAACAGGTTACCGTGACCGTCAGTGGCAATGTCATCGAGATCATTGCCCAGGCCGGCATGAATCACGACCTTCTCGATCTTCTTCGCGGCAAGAGTGTCGCCCGGCACTATCGGCAGACCTTCATCGCGCTCGATCTGGTAAACGCGGCCGGTATTGCGGTCATAAAAGAACACGGTGCCGCCCTTCATGTACCACTGGTCAGACACTGTCGAGCCGCCGTAGTTAATCGACACCGGGTAACCATAATAGGTGCTCAACCAGTTGTCTGCAACCGCCTTGCCGAGAACGTAAACATAGTCTTCGCTGTTGCTTTTCATCGATACGCCGATATTGACGGAAGTGGTATCGAACATAGTGCCGATTACCGGGTAACTGGTATGTCTCACCCCGTCGATATCGAGATAAGCCTCGGTACCACCGATCTTACGCGCATAAAAATATGACTTTGAAAAGCGGTTGAACACCATCGCGGTATGCCATTTATCGGCCGGCAGCGGAACTACACTCTGGGCGATACCACACCCGTCGAAGCAGCCGTTGCGGATGTTGCGCTTGATATCTACCTCAAACGACTCAGCTACTTTCGGGCCGCGTGGCGGTGTGCCGGGGCCGTCACCAGGTTTCCAGGTGTGGCGATAATATTCGTGATACAGACGTTTTTCGACGTCACTGTACATTTTCCAGGAATTCGATTTATAGAAATTAGGATTAGGGTTCTGGAAAGGATGTGGATTGGTTTCGTGTGGCGCCATCCAGCCGCCAGGGGCCGGCCAGCCAAGAGCCGCCGGCGACGTGCAGTGATACCACTGACCGCCAGGGATCTTCATCAGCTTAAATCCGGAATCACCACCAACGGCATCATTGATGATAGACCATTTGTCAGCTGCATGCAGATGGCGTTCGCAGGGAAAATGACCAATACTACCGCCGATTCGGCTTGAGCCGTTGAGCTGGTTGATACATCGATGCCACCAGGCCTGACCGGTGTAATAACCGCTGGTCTGCTTCCAGTTAACGACCTTTTCCTGTGGTCCAGTATAGCTGACCCAGGGGTTGTCTTTCTTTTCTGAAAAGGTATTCAGATGCAGGTTGAGATTGACACCGATACCATACGTCAGCCCGGGATAAAAAAGCTTCTCGGGATCGCCGCTGGGAGTTCGATTAATCTGATACACTCCGTCGAGCGGATCTTGAACATAGTTATCATCAGAAACCAGCAGGAAAGCAATGCCGTTCCTCTCATATAGAGGATCCAGCGCATGCACTACGGCCGGGTTGCTCAAACACACCAGCAACAGGGCAAATAAAACAGTGCAGAACTTTCTCATGTCGTCACCTCCAAGATATTCCTGCCGGCTCAGTAGACCCGCATCTCCCTGAGCACCTGCGCGATCAGTCCGCGATTTGCCTCGCTGACCTTGTATTGATACAGAAGATAATTTACCGTTTCGATCGTGATGGATGTGCCACCCACAATAACTCTCGGAACAATGTCAGGTTCGACGAGTCGAAGACCAGAACGGGCATGAACCGTTCGTCTGAGACTGCCTACACGGTTACGCAAAAAGTTGTCGCGAAGCTGTTCGCGATATTCAGGATTAGGTGCGTCCTGCGGCGGCGGTTCAGGACTTTCTACCAGCAGGCGCTTGTAGAGTTCCATCTCCTGATCGCTGCTGCGGGCAAGCAATGCCGGATCAAGCGAATGAACCGGTTTGTTCGGGGCGGGCCAGCCCATGCCGGCACTGTTCATGACCATGCTGCAGTTTTTTGTGCGCATCACATAGGTGGCAGCATTCATTATATCCTGCTGTATCAGTGCAAACTGTTGCCTGGTCTCTTCTTTTGTCGTGTAACGCGGCGATTCAATGAGCTCTTCGATGTGTTCATACTCAATCAAAGCCTGGTCAAGGGCCTTTTGGGCTTCAAGGCTTTCGCGCTGAAATTTTTCTTCGTATTCACGAATCTGGGCTCCATAATCGACACGGGCCAGTCTTGCCTTGTCTTCGGCTTTATCTGAGGTACGCAATTGATCGAATCTGGTCGCCAACGAACTGATGGTCGAATGATTTCGCTCTGCCAGCCGGTTAAGAGCTGAGCGCAGTCGTTCGACCTTACTTCTGGCCGATGCCAGATCTTTTTCGTGGCTGGTCTGCAGGGCCTTGATTTCGGCTCCTGCCTTGATCAGCCAGGCTTCGTATTCTTTTTCGCTGATCAACAGGGGAGCTTTTTCGAAAGCGCCGCGCTCAAAACGGTAATTACTCATCAGAGGATGCAGAATAAAGGTGACCGGGTAATCCAGCGTCGCTACGTTCTGCGCAAAAGCAGAACCAGTGATCAGACATAACATCAACAAAAGCTTCATCACTCTCATTTTCGGGAAGCTCCTCCTTTGTGAGCAGGTCGTGTCAAAAGTTTTATGGCATCGGCAGTAATGTCGACCGAACTGGTAATTACCGGCCTGAGCAAATTCACTTGTGCGCCCAGACGTGGCGTGATGCGGTTCGCAGAAGAAACCCACCGTTTGATCAACTGAGGGTCTGCAGGATTGCCCTGGCGCAGGTGCTTCGAATATGCCTCTTCAATCCAGTCATCAGCAGTAACTTCGTATGGCAGCGGAGCTGGCTCACTCAGCACCATCACGCAGCCGCGCGCTCTGGCAGCGTTGTTGACCGCAGCATTTACATCAGTCATGATCTGGTTTATCTCTGGCAATACCAGAGTTTCGATGGTTCGCCCGCCAAATTCCATGGCAGCAATGTTGGCGGCAATTTCGGCACGCACCCCTTCCAGTTCGCTATCGATCTGTTCCTTCTGCGCCCAGAAATCTTTTTCGGCCGCCTGTTTAGCTTTTGGGGAATCGGCAAGCGATTTTTCGAGGTCTGCCACCCCAGCGCTGACGCGGCTGTTGAGCTCCTGCAACCGGGCTTCGAGCTCACGCCCCTTTGTCTGCAGCTGCTCGATGGGAATCTGAGCGGAAGGCCCATCGGCAAAGCGATTAACCGTAAAATCGAACTTGAGCATACGCGGGTGCGCCGCAATAACCTCGACATAGCGAACCGTACCGAAAGTGCTGGCTGAAACCGTTTCAGACAGCGCCATCAGACAGATCAGCAGCATAAAAACCTGACATACTTTTCGGCTGCAAAACCTCATTGAGCTGATAACACTCCTTCCGGGAGAACTGCTTCCTCTTCTGGCCACGCAAATATCATACCCTGCCTGCCCCAGATGCGAAGATGCTTGAAATAAACAGGTGGCCAGGCCGAGGTCAAGGATAAATTCAAGGTCGAATCTATTTCGTCGACAAACTCGATCTTGCCGTCTTTCCTGTACACAACCACCTTTCCACTTACTGGCAGAGATACTTGAAAAACCAGCGTCTGCCAGCCTCCGGTCTGCAGAGCATCGCGAAATGCCCTGATCAGAACCGGAGAAGCATTGAGAATAACCCGGCCGGCCAGATCATCCTGCAATTTGTCGGCCATAAAGCCAAATACCGGCAGGACAGCACGAAACAGATGCGTATCGAACTCACCGGGCTTATTGCCTGAATCACTTGTGGTGACGCTTTCCCAGGTTGACGGCAAAGATAGACCCGGAATCAACGCCATATTGGCTGCCAGAACGATCACTCCTGGTGATACTGCAGGCACGTGAAAAGTTGTAAAAATTTCTTCCGGCAGCGAATTCGGATCACAGGCCGGTAAAATGGCTGGCAGCAAAACCAGACAAGCTACAAACAGGTATCTTAAAACCATTCTATCGACACCTCCCGCAGCAGATTTGCCCTGACTTCCTGAACCATTCTGGTTTCATGATCCTGGCGGCGCATGGTAACTCTTATCAACAGCTGAATCTTGCCATCCACTGCCACAGACTGCACCTCGAACAGTTCAACATCACGCAAGACCCTGGTGCTGCGCAAACTGGTTTCTGGCGCAGCAATAAAATCACCGCCGAGCGCCGGCGCCCAGGCCATCGCCTGCACCGGCATTGACGAGGGATCTACGTAGGTTCTCAGATGCAGTGAGCCATTTTCGGCGCTGAGAACGGCACCGACCCAGGTGCCAGGAAGGCGCTCAGGAGCCAGACTTGAATAAAGCGTACATGGCGTAAGCATATTAGCATAGCCCACGATGCCATTTACTCCGGCAATCGGCAGAGCCGCGTTGTTGGCGCCATTATGCAGACGTATCGGCAACTGCAAAGGCGGGTCGATGACGTTGTCACGAAAAACCAGCGCATTACCTGAAACTTCGAGAACTGTGCGCAATTCTTCGAGAAACATCTGAGCGTCTTTTTGAGCGCGTGTTTTCCAGGAACCGAGCAGAAAGCTCTGGCTGCCAGAGCGATACAGCTGAAAAACCCCGACCATGAACATACTCAAAATACCTGATGCAATGATGATTTCAATGAGAGTAAAGCCATTGCGCCTTTTCATTGCATCGGCCTCCTGACCGCCTCGATTACGTGTTCCTGAACTCTGGTCAAGGCTACATTGCCGGCATCATCGAGTTGTTCGACCGTGACCAGGATACGAATTCCGTCGGTCTGATACAGCTGATTGGTGATCAACTGCATCTGCGTAGAGTAGAGATAGCGGCGATTGACCTGGTCGATGAACTCACCGTTCAGAGTGGTGTCGCTGTTGAGATAAGAGCGCATCGCGGCATCACCAAGACCGGCACGCATGGCGCGATAAGCATAGTAGAACTCGGCCGGCCTTTTCTTGAACTTCATCGCCGCCAGCTGAACAATCCCCTGGCCGAGAAAATCGGCCTGAGCACGCTCGAAGTGCCGCTCGTTTATCGGCCGGTTCTGTGCATTCGACCTGATATAACTGACCGCGATAACCAGCAGAAACATTGACATGACCAGAACGATGATCAAGGCCATTCCTTCAGTTTTTCTGCTGTTATGTATCATAGTTCGAGGTTCGCCTTGAAAGTGGACATTTCTACGTTCTGCTGCGTGCCTCTTTCGTTCCAGGTGACAACTATAGTAGCGGTCTTGGCCACGTTGGCCGCAATATTGAGAGTCTCTTCCGCACCGAAATTCCAGGTCGCGGGGTTATCGACTGCATAATCAGCGGCATTTACATCGACCGACCGGTAAGAATAGGAAACACCGCGTTCGACTACGCGAAGACTGACATTGAAGTTGAAATTTTCGAGCACGACATCGCCCAGCGGCAGAATAATCTGACCATTAGAAGCGATATTGGTATTTGAAGAAACCAGCGCATCGAAAGGAACAGACAACGCCTGATTGAGGCGGGCCTGACACAATTGTATCGCGACGATCTGACGCTGATCGCGGCGAGTGCCCTCGAAGCCCTGCCCCATCATGGCAGCAATCGGAATCATGGTGCCAGCAAGTATCAGAACCGAAAACATTATTTCGGTTAAGGTGAAACCACGGCTACAGGCTCTCAAAAATAAACGCAATCGATACCTCCGCTTACTTTCGCGTATCAGACAGTCATGATTTCACGTTTTCAGTCATCTATCTTTATGGAGCAAGTTCTGTACCACTGAAGAGAGATGAAATCCTCTGATTTAATGATACCATAAGACTCGTCTTTGCAGAAAAATTATACGGGCGTACAAATTTTTTTACACAACTGAAGAAGATCTGCTTTTTATTCGTTTGTCAGGGTTTCCAGAAGCTTTTTTGCGTGCCCTTCTGCTATAGACAACGTCTGCGCAATGTTTTCCGGTGCATACAGAAGTTCCAGATTGTCGTCAAGCTGAAAATCCGCAGCAGAGGTAACGATCCAGGCAAGCTTGCCTGACCACTGAAACAGACTGGCAGCCTGACGGTCTCGATAAATCACGCGATCAGGCCCTGCCAGATCGAAGGTCACCGCACCTTTTTCGACATCTGTCAGTACGTCATCACCATAAGCCCCGACAGCTGAAAAGCCCAGCAACCGGCCCAGTGTCGGAACTATATCGACATGGCTGGTTATT
>JAKJFO010000085.1 GCA_022704885.1 Candidatus Rifleibacteriota bacterium
AAAAACTTGAGACACAGACTCGATGGGGAAAAAGCACCGGGATCTTTGTTGATCAGGCTACTGCCGACCTGTTGTCTGAAGAAACTGCAAAGGTCTGCATAACCAGTGAAGAAGTTCAGAGCATCTGCCTGGAGCTGACAAATGTCTGAAGCCAGAAAAGTATTCACCAGCAGTAACCGGACACATAAAGGCAGGCTGTTAGCGATCTGGCTGTTTCTCATCTTGTTACCGGCAATGTTTTTAATGGTTGCCTTCGACCTGATTCTGACAGACAGCGAAAAATACATCATTGACCGTTTAAAAATCAGAATGCTCCAGGAAATGAGTGATTTCCGCAGCAAACTCAACTTCAGCCGAATGATCGAGCTGAGAATCCGGCAATGCGAAAGTGATCTGTCCAGAAAAAGCTTTGATGCCGACAGTCTGGCAAAACTTGTCAACAGCAGGGTTCAGATACCTGTCAGCGCAGTTTTTTATCTGAATTCCGAAAAGCATGAAGTCTCAAATTATTTTTCAGAGCCGGTCAAACCATATTTTTCAATGACATCGCGCACCATGTTGCGAAATTATCTGGAAAGCCTTTCAGAAAGAATTCCAAAATCATCTTCGACCAACAATTATGGCAGAACAAAGAGTTCTTCTCGCTATTCACGCAGTATGAAGTATTTTCGCAACCTTTTCAGCGCTGCTGGAGAAATCGAGGTGCAGTTGAATAGAGCAGTACGCTCGTTTTCAGGTAATGCTGAGCTTGGCCGTCTGATTTTCTATGCGATCCCTCTTGCAGATTCTGGCGCTGCCATAACCGTTTTCAGAGAATCAGACATATCTTTGCAGCAACTCGCCGAATTTGCCCGGACCAGCCAGCTTTTCCCTGATCTGCAACGCAGTTTTACCCTGTCGAAAGAAGGCAGACAGGCTGTCTATATGCTGGAAAATGAAATGCAACATTTCGCATTCGATCAGCATGGGGCACTCGTAGTAAAGGCAATCGCTCCTGAAGAATTTCTTCTGCGCCTTGTCACCAACGGATCTCTTATGCCGGTAAGACTGACAGAAACCCTCGAAAACCTGCCCCTTTTACAGATTTCAGCGCCCGAATCATCACAACGACACCCTCTGCGCGAAGTCACCGGTCAGGTAGAAAAGGCGAGTCTTTTTCTGATACTGGTCGCATCTATCGTTCTGCTGCGCATTTCTCTGTTTGGCTACGGCAGTGGTCTTAAAATTCGCAGCCGTCTATTGCTTTGTGTCATTGGCGCTTCGATACTGCCATTTTCTACATTCATCGCCAGCCTGGCTTATCACGAACATTTTGCCGGTGAGTTCGAAAAATCAGAGATAGACCAGTATCTCAACCTGCAGCAGAACTATCTCAATAAATCACTGAATGCCAGAATAGAATTTGAAGAACGCAAAATGACTGAACTCGCAGAAACTCTGGGAAGGCTGAACTGGAATGAAGCCGACCAGCTTCTCAGCGAGTGGATAAAGGGCAGTGTCGCGGCATTGCTCTTGTACAGCCAGGATGAACGCGAAAAGATATATACGAATGATCCTGAAGAAACGCTTAATGAGACAGAACAGAGCATGAAAACAATCAGCTTCATGTCGATCAGAAATGCGATCAGGCCGATTTCTGAAACTCCACAAGGCTCGCAGGGCAGTGTCGGCAGCATCGGCATTAAGGTTAAAGGGCTTGGCGTAATTCTCGAAAACGTCGGCCGGCTGCAGGAAACTCTCTCTGACAACGCGGTTACCTTGTTTTCAGCATTCCCGGTTTTTGCTGAGAACAGACGCTTCGACGCGCCTAAATCACTTATTCTGATAAAATACTACACAGCAGACCTGATCCACGACTTTCTCAAAGCGCATCCTGAATTCATCAAAAGCGAAATCAGAGGGAACTATCGCGTTCAAAGCTGTTTTATTCCAATCAAGCAGGCTTTTCGACTGCCGCCAGATCAGGATGCCATATGTGACCCGGATTTTTCACCAGCCAGATGGTCACAGCTCGCCCGCCATGTTCTGCACAACCGTTCTACCGCATCATGGTCTGATGCTGATTCTGCAGCGGTAGCCAGCTTTCATAACCGGCTGCAATGCATAATAATTCATACGTCAGAGCGTGATGGTAATCAGACCTCGCTTAGCGCTGCTGTTTACCTGCCGGCGTTGATGTATTTCCTGCTGATGGTGACAACGACTGTCATCTTCATGGCAAAAGTTCTGATTGAGCCAATCGACATGCTCAAACGTGGTGCCGGGCTGGTTGCCGCCGGCAACTACCAGCATCGAATTGTATACAGGTCCGGCGATGAGTTTGAGCCGCTGACAAGTTCATTTAATGAGATGACCACCGGTCTCTATCAACGCGAACTGCTTGCCAGCTATGTTTCGCAGGATGTCATTGCCGAAGTCAGCAGCGATGTGACGCTGATACCCGGTGGCAAGCGGGTTGAAGCCAGTGTTGTTTTCTGCGCACTGAAAGAGTTCAAAGAACTCAGCCTGCAGGCGAGCCCTGAAACGATAGTTGCGACGCTCGGCCGGCTCATCGAAGTCGCTGATAAAACTGCGGTAAACCATGGCGGCGTCATGGACAAACTGGTCGAAGACACGGTTATGCTGGTGTTCAGGCAGCACAGCAGCGACAACGACCATGTAATCTCGGCCTGCCGGGCTTCTCTCGAAATCAGCCGCGCCTTTACCGATGCCGGTGCGCCGATAAAAGTTGCCATCGGTATAGCCTCGGGGCCGGCAGTATCAGGAAAAATCGGCTCGAGAACCGGCAAACTGGACTTCACTCTGATCGGCAACCCGGTTAACCTGGCAGCCCGCCTCAAGGCCCAGGCTTACAAAGCTGAAAATACTGGCATCATCGCCTGCCCGACCACGATCAGGCTGCTGAAAGGTCAGGCCCGCCTGCGTTTTATCGAGCGTACAGAAATAAAGGGAAGGTCACGAACCTTCCCTCTCTATGAGCTGATGGAAATGCGCTGAGCGCTAGTCTTTACCAGCCGAGAATGTAAGCGAAAATCAGCGGCGCCACGATAGTTGCGTCTGATTCGACGATATACTTCGGCGTATTGATGTCGAGCTTGCCCCAGGTGATTTTTTCATTGGGAACGGCACCAGAGTATGAACCATAGCTGGTAGTCGAATCAGAAATCTGGCAGAAGTAGCTCCAGAACGGAATCTTTTCCATTTCGAGGTCCTGATACAGCATCGGCACGACGCAGATCGGGAAATCACCGGCAATACCGCCGCCAATCTGGAAAAAGCCAACGCCCTTGCCGCCTGAATTCTTGATATACCAGTCAGCCAGCCACATCATGTATTCGATGCCACTCTTCATGGTCGAAGGCTTGAGGTCACCCTTGATGCAGTAAGACGCGAAGATGTTGCCCATGGTCGAGTCTTCCCAGCCGGGCACGATGATCGGCAGGTTCTTCTGTGCGGCTGCCAGCATCCAGCTGTTCTTCGGGTCGATTTCGTAATACTGCTCGAGCACGCCCGAAAGCAGCATCTTATACATATATTCATGCGGAAAATAGCGCTCACCTTTGCTTTCAGCTTCTTTCCAGATTTTATAAATATGAGCCTGCAGGCGTCTGAAAGCTTCTTCTTCGGGAATACAGGTGTCGGTAACCCGGTTCAGGCCCTTTTCGAGCAAATCCCATTCGTCTTTCGGGGTCAGATCACGATAATGCGGAACCCGGCGATAATGCTTGTGAGCTACCAGGTTCATGATGTCTTCTTCGAGGTTAGCACCAGTACAAGAGATGATCGCTATTTTATCCTGCCTGATCATTTCTGCAAGTGACTTGCCGAGTTCGGCTGTGCTCATGGCGCCAGCCAATGTTACCATCATTTTTCCGCCTTCTTTAAGATGCAGGCAGTAGCCTTTGGCGGCATCGACCAGGGCAGCCGAATTAAAATGCAGGTAATGTTCTTCGATGAACGAGGTTATAGTGCTATGAGTCATGGCAATCTCCTGTTTTCGCGGGTCGCGATGTTATTGCTGTAAAATACTCCATAACCGCTGACAAATCAACAGCGCTAATCGATTACGATTACGAACACGATTACGACAACGAATAATGGTAATGTAGAAATCTCCTGCAGGCTTGCGTTATCAGTGATTGATGAGTAATATGCCTGATATGAAAGAAGAGTCGCAGAAATACGTTATACTCACCCATGCCCTGAACCGCGAGTTCAAAGTCAGACAGAAAACTGAAGGTCTGGCTGCAAGCATACGCAATTTTTTTGCGCCTGATTACAAAACGGTTAACGCGGTAAACCAACTTGAAATGCAGATCGGCCAGGGTGAAATCGTTGGTTTTCTCGGTCCCAACGGTGCCGGCAAAACCACTACGTTGAAAATGCTGTCTGGCCTTCTGGTGCCAACTTCAGGAACCATAGAGGTTCTTGGACACACCCCGTTCAGCCGTAACCACAATTTTCTGCGCAGCATTTCACTGGTAATGGGGCAAAAGCAAAACCTCTGGTGGGATCTGCCGCCAATCGAGACTTTTGCGATTCACCGCCGCATTTATGGCCTGTCTGATCAGGAATACAATGAACGTATCCGCGAACTGGTCGAAATGCTCGAGATTGCGGACTGCCTGGAAACCCAGACACGCAAACTCTCGCTTGGCCAGCGCATGCGCTGCGAGCTTGCGGTATCACTGCTGCATCAGCCAAAAATACTCTTTCTCGACGAGCCAACTATCGGGCTCGACATACTGATGCAGAAAAAGATCCGCAACTTTCTGCTCGATTACCATCGGCGCTTCAAGCCTGCGATACTGCTGACTTCACATTACATGGACGATGTGGCGGCTCTCGCGCAACGGGTTATCGTAATCGACCACGGCACCAAGGTCTTTGACGGCTACCTCAGCGATCTCACCCACAAGCTGCATCCCGAAAAAATAGTATCAGTAGTGCTGAACAACGGTGAATTTGCCTGCAAGCCTGAAGAAGGCTGCCGACTGATCCATCAGGATGGCCAACATTACCGCTTTCTGGTGGAACGTAACCGGGTGCCGGAAATAGCGGCAAAACTCTACGCGACCGGCAATATCGCAGACCTCACCATCGAAGACCCGCCACTTGAAGACCTGATCGGGCAATTGTTCACATCTGAGACCAGGAACAGCTGAATATGAACATATTCGCAGCCAGTGGCAAACTGGAAGTTCTGGCGGCCTATTTCAAGATCATTCTGACGTACCGTGGCATGCTGCTCATTCACGGACTGAGACTTTTATTGCTGCCAATGGTACTAGCTTCGGCCTGGCTCTCGATCGAAAAAACACCAGGCAACCCTTATGGCGATTCAGATTACCTGTTGTATTACCTGCTTGTACCTCTGATCATGAACCTCACTGACAGCCGCATCGTTTTCAAGTTTTCGCTCGCAGTCAAAGATGGCTCGCTCAACCGCGACCTGCTCAAACCCTTTCCCCCACTGCTGGGTTACCTGCTCGAAAGCATTGCCAACAACGCACTGCAGCTTGTCTACCTGATACCATTCAGCTTTGCATTCTGGCTGTTTGTACGTGACCGCATCGTTCTTACGCATCTGCAACCTTCTCTTCTGCTGTTCTTCCTGATTGCAATTATCGTCGGCTGGCTGGCGCGGCTGGTGGTCTCAGGTTCAATCGCGCTGTTCAGCTTCTGGATCGAAGACGTTACGACTCTCAATCTCGTGCTTAATGGCGGGATCTGGGCGCTGCTCGGCGGCATGATCGTGCCGGTCGCGACTTTTCCTGAAAAGATCAGATACATTGCCGGACTGCTGCCATACCGCTACATGCTGAGCTTTCCGATCGAGATTTTCAGCGGCCGTCTGTCGACTGCCGAGATTTACCAGGGTTTTGTAACAGCGATAATGTGGATTGTCCTGTTCTCGGTAATCATGCGCATCATCTGGAAAAGCGGATTGAAAACGTATACGGCATACGGGGGGTAGCGATTACGATTACGATTACGAGCACGCTTACGAATTTATGAGACAGATTTCAATAATACTCAATCTCTGGAAGGCGACGGTGATACAGGCGATGGAATACCGCGCCAGCTTTGTTTTTTCGATAATCGCCAACTTCTTTGATTTTGTCTTCGGACTGCTGCAGTATCTGGTTTTTTTTACGGCGGCAAAAAGCATTGCCGGCTGGGAATCAGATCAGATGCTGGTTCTGTATGGTGTGTTCATGCTGGTTTTTGCACTGCATTTCATACTGCTCTACCCTAATCTGGTGGCCATGGGCGATATGGTTAATTCCGGCAATCTCGATCTGCTGCTGACCAAACCGATAAACTCACAACTCGTCATATCGTTTCGCCGCATTTCGCTCGAAGAACTTGGCAGCCTTGGCACCGCGATGCTTCTGCTCGGCTGGCAGATCTATCGTGGCATCATCGTTTTTGACGTCGGAAACTTCGCGCTGTTCGCTGTCAGCATGATTTCATCGCTGCTTCTGGTATATTGCGTATTTCTGCTGTTAATCAGCCTGGCAGTAATAATGGAACGCCTCGATAACATGTCGCAGCTGCTCTGGTCTCTGTTTGCATTGTGCCGCTATCCTAACGACATCTACCCTGACCGCATCAGATATGCTTTTATAAGCTTTCTGCCGGTGGCTTTCATCGCGACGGTTCCTGCTTCGGTTCTGCTCGGACGCAGCGACAGTGCCATAGTCTGGCAGGGGTTTGTGCTGGCAGCCGCAGCCGTTCTGTTCTGCACCTGGCTGTGGCAACGAGCAATAAAAGCTTATACCTCAGCCGGCGGCTGAAACAGGGCTATTCGCTTTTTTTGCCAAGAGCTTCAGCGCGGGCCTTGAGTTTTTCCGGGAGAACAGGTGTCCAGCGCAGCTTCAAAAGATTTCCTTCATATTTGCCATCGATAAAATAGTGGCGCCGAATTTCGATTCGTATTTCATTTTCGCCAACTGTACAAAGGTAACCATAGCTGTTGCACATGCTTTTGAGGAAATTGTTAACCTGGTCCTTGCTCGTTCCAACATTGATGTCGCATGTCCCGACCAGCTCGAGTTCGGCAGAAGTCACGCGCTCGCCATAAGGTGGCATATCGACATAGCGAATATTTTCGCCATCGAAGAGCCTGATGTAATATTTTTGATTGAACCACTGGTTGCCGAAGTATACGCCAACCAGCCCCAAAATGACGACGAACAGAAGCACCAGACCGGCAAGCCCGGCTCTGCTGCCAGATTCAGGTTTCATACTCTCAGCCTCCAGCATTCTAAAACTGCTGCATCTATCGTCTAGATCTGCTCTTTATTTTACGAGAAAATGTCGTAAAGAAGTTAAGTCTATGGCTGATCTGGCTATTGGCTCCTGTAAAAACAAAATGGATATCAAAGGTTATATCGTATATTCGGGCTCTCGGCGGAATCTCATTCGCTACAACTCTCACCAGGCGAAAATTGATTGTGCAAAGCTATGGCTCTGCGCCAATATTGCCTGGCTCGAAGTTTTCGCTCATGAGAAACCCGCCTGCGCCCTTACCGACCATTTGAGTCCTTTTTAATTATGCAGACCTCAATAAATGAAACAGCGCCCCGGTAAGGGCGCTGTCGCGTTCAGCAGTTAACTGATGGATAACTTATTTGCGCAGAATCACGCCAGTCGTCGGCGGAACGTTGTAGTCACCTTCGGCTTCGTAGAGGCCGATATCGTTTACTTTTTCGCCGTCACAGATGACTTTCCAGGCGCCACTCATCGGCAGCCGGAAGTTGACCCAGTTGTGGGGATCGCCGTTGAGCAGCACCAGCAGATTGTCGCTGCCTTTGAGAAACATGCCAAGACCTTTGCTGTTGGCCGGCTGAATCCAGTCAATATGCTGGCTGTTGAGCGCAACTGCATGTCTGAAATTCGGGTATTTTTTGCGCAGTGAGATAAGGCCGCTGTAGAGGTCGAAGATGTCACGATTGGCGCCTTTTACAGTCCAGTCGATGTAGTTGATATCGTTATCCTGGTCGTAGGAATTGTGATTGCCTTTCTTGCTGCGATTGAATTCCTGGCCGAAGTGGATCATCGGAACCCTGAGCAGTGAGCAGAACTATCGCGGCCAGGCGGGTTTTCTTTTTGTCGCCGTGATAAAGATCGTTGAGCGTATAGCCATCGTGTGCTTCGAGATAGTTGAGACTTTCGGCCGGTTTGGCCGTCCACCAGAAACAGCTGCCAGCCATGACCGTCATCACGTCGTTACGATTGCCGTTTCCATCAATGAAAGCACGCATTTTTTCGCGGAAGTCGTCGTTCCATTTAGCCAGGCGGGTATTACGGAAATCACTTTTGCCCCATTGATTGCGCTGCCAGTCAGCAGCCCAGGGCTCGGCGGTAAGAATCGTCGATTCAGGTAGTTCGTCAATGACGCGCTGCATGGTCTTCTTGTCGATGATGGTGCCGAGATCGAATCTGAAACCATCGACGTGGTATTCTTTCATCCAGTATTTCAGGCTGTCGAGAATCATTCTGCCGGTCATCGGGTTCTCGGTGCGCATTTCGTTGCCGCAGCCGGTGCCGTTCCAGTAGAATTTGCGGTCATCCATCAGGCGATAATAGCCCGGGTTGTCGAAGCCCTTGAAGTTAAGAGCAAGACCGCGATGGTCGCCTTCGGCGGTGTGGTTGAAAACCACGTCGAGAATCACGGCGAATCCTTCATTGTGAAGGCCATTGATCAGGGTTTTGAGTTCTTTGACCGCCTGACCGGACTTGCCGGTTGCGAATGAACCTTCGGGAGCGAAGAAATGACTGGTCATGTAACCCCAGTGATTGGTTACCCCGGCGAAGTTGTTGTCGAACTCGTGAATCGGCATGAGTTCGATGACATTGACTCCGAGTTGTCTGAGATGGCCAAGAACAATGTTGGTATCTCTGCCGTGCAGCATGCCAAGATAGCCGCCTTTATGCGGGCCGGTTACATTCGAACTCTTGTGAGCGGTAAAATCTTTGACATGCATTTCATAGATTATCGCATCTTTGCCTGCCGGTGGCTTGAAGCCCTGGTCTGTCCATTTGAATGAATGGTTGACTACGATGCTTTTGCCGTCATGGTCTACGTTAGCGAAAGCATACGGGTCAGACAGCAGACGTTCAGGGTCGAAAAGAAAACCGGGGGTCTTGGGGCCGTCAGCGGTATAAGCGTAGTAGGTTCCATACAGAGAACCGGGTAGAGCAACGCTCCAGATTCCATTGTCGCTCTTTTTCATGGCATGAACAACGCCCCGTTTTTCGGTGGCGGTTTTGAACAGGTGCAATTTAACTTCGGTTGCATCGGGCGAATATACCGAAAATATGGTTTTGCCGTTTACCACATGCGCTCCCAACATGCCGCCTGTGGTGTTACGTGAAGTTCGGCGGGAAGAAGTTGCGCTCGTTCTGGCCAGCAGCTGCACGCGGTCGCTGACATTAGTGTCGGGGCGTGCCTGATGACCGGCGAATTCTTTGCGTAATGCCTGCATTGACTTGAGATTGCCAAGCAACTGCGGGTTTTCGGTCTGAGCCAGGTATTTTACCCTCGCCTCAAGCAGATTGAGGCTTTCTTCGAAGGCCCGCTTCTCGGCCTGATTGCTGACGCGGTAGCCATAAAGCCTGATCTGCTGAGCGGCAGCTTCAGCCTGTTCTGGTGATTCAATAGTTGCCATCAGCCGTTTCAGATTATCAACACTTGCCGATTCACGCGAAAGAGCAGCAACAGCTCCTTCATGACCTGATTCGCTGATAGCACGGCCGGCAAGATGGATATCCCGGGCCATACGGTTGATATTATCAACAAGCTGCTTGTTAAAATCGGCCGCACAAAGCGTTACCGAAACCAGTAAAGCCAGAGCCAGGCATAAATAACCTCTTGCCGAAGTCTTGTACATCATTTGCCTCCAGGTTCAGGTTGTCAATGTATTTTATGATTATACTCATTTTAACCCAAAGCGTCAGCGTTTATGCCAGAAAATGTGCATAAAAAAAACTCCCGCATTTCGGCGGGAGTCTTTGCAGTTTTAATGCTTAATCGACGCTGAGGTGTATGACGGTTCCACCGTCTTCGCCACCTTCGACGCGCAATACCTTGAGAATGCCCTGGCGTGACTTCTTGAAGCGTTCCTGCAGCATAAGAAGATCTTTATCGCTTTTGGTAACGTTGGTACCAAAGATGATCAGATCCTTTTCGAAGCGCTTGATCATTCTGCGAAGATCTTCGATATCGGACACGGTAAGATTACATTTCTTGACGACCTGACCAAAGTTGGGTGCCAGACCAATTTCGATGACATTTTCGACAAGATTCTGCATCAATCTGATAGCATAGTATTTATCCATCGGGCGCACACGAACCAGCGTTCGCGAGGCGTGATTCTTGAACCAGCCTTTGCGCAGAAAGTTGTTGAATACGTCATGCAGCTCGTCATTATTGGCAATTTTGGGTGACGGGTTGTTGTTCCAGATTATCAGACTGCGCTTCGAGGAAAGACTCGGTTTCGACTGGTCGCGCTTGAGCGGTTCGGTATTGGGCGGAATGCGCAGCGAAAGCGTAACCTGCTTATCCTTGATGTCTTCAGGAACGGGGATGCTGATAGTCGAGTCAGCACTGACCGAAAAAGTGAAAACGCCGGCCAGAACAGCCATCATTCCAAGTGGAACAAGGAATCTGAGACCCGGTATCGTTAATTTCATGACATACCTCCGTTACAATCTCGTTCTTCGCTGCCTATCGGCAGGGCATGCAAGTTTGTTAACCGATTGTAGAAATATGTCGTCAGTGCTTAAAAATCGAGTTCGAGCAGCTTGTTCGGGGTCGCGGTGAGTCGCAGCAGGCCATCAGGCTTGACTACATAGACATCTTCGATTCTGACGCCGCCCCACCCTGGCAGATAGATACCTGGTTCAACGGTAAAAGCCATGCCTGGCTCGACCTTGTCTTTGCACTTTTTATTGAGAGCAGGCGCTTCATGCACATCGAGACCAAGAGAGTGCCCGAGCCCGTGGCCAAAATATTCGCCATAGCCGGCGTCAGTGATTACTTTGCGAGCGACAGCATCGACGCGGTTGCAGGCGATTCCGACTTTAAGTGCCTTGACTGCTGCAGTCTGAGCTTCAAGTACCGTATTGTATACCTTTTTGAATTTTGCTGTTGCCTTACCCATGAAGATAGTGCGGGTCATATCGGAATGATAACCGCCATAAACGGCGCCAAAGTCGATCTTTACCATTTCGCCGACCTTTATCTTGCGCGAAGAAGGCTGGGCATGCGGCTTAGAAGCATTCGGACCGGACGCGATAATGGTGTCGAAGCTGGGCATCTCGGAACCACGCATTTTCATGAAGAATTCGAGGTGTGCCGCAACTTCGGTTTCGCGCATGCCTGGCTTGATGACCTTCATAAGGTCGGCAAAGGCAGCGTCTGCGATCGCAAAGGCTTTTTTCAGACAAACAAGTTCATCAACATCTTTGTATTCCCTGAGCCCTTCAACCAGTGACTGTGTCGGTATCAGGTCAATTTTGAGCTCTTCAGCATAAGAAAGAAAAAGATTGAGACTCATACTTTTTTCGATTCCGAGGCTGGTGATCTTGAATTTCTTGATTTCCTTACGCAGTGAATCAACGAGGCTCTTTTTAAAAACTACAATTCTGGCAGTCTTGCCAACCTGAATGGCGCTCTGCTCCTGATACCGAAAGTCGGTAAAAAACACGGCCCTGTCGCGAGTTATCAGCATAGTGCCGGATGAGCCCGAAAAACCGCAGAGATAGCGAACATTTCTCGGGTTGGTGATCAGCATCGCCTCAAAATCTTCAGTAAAGCTGCCTCTTAATCGTTTGATTCGTTCGATGTGATTCATTGCCTTTCTCCTTGCACTTCTGCCGATAAGTTTATGCCTTGTTCTGGCTTTTGAGAGTCGGATAAGTAACGACCGGACGGCCACCGAAAGGACTGTCAGCCAAGATTGCCGCCGCCTCTGGTGTTGGTGCGATCATGGTTATCGCCATGCGGTTCAGATCGAGAATCTCTCGGGCAACCGCCTTGATGTCTTCTGAAGTTGTCTCAAGATAAGGCTTTAGTGTAATCTCGGGCTGCTTCGGCTCGACACCATACAAAAAACCGGTAGAAAGCCGGTTCATGCGGTTTGTCGTACTTTCGAGCGCGATAAGCATATTGCCCTTAAGCTGTTCACGGGTATCTTCGAGTTCGCGCGCGGTCAACCCGCGTGCTGCGACTTTTTCGATCTCGGCATGAAATAGATCGAGAACCTTTTTGAGATGCTCCATTGAAGTACCTGCATAAATGCCGAGCAGGCCAGTCTTTTTGAATGAGGTATGATAAGAATACACGGTATATGCCAACCCGCGCTTCTCACGAATTTCCTGAAAAAGACGACTGCTCATGCCGCCACCAAAAGCAGCATTGAGAATGGTCATGGCAAAACGCCGTTCATCTGAGAATGAAACGCCGGGCGTGCCCAGGGTAAGATGAACCTGCTCGATATCTTTCTGGTGAATGGTGATGTCGCAGGTCGGTTTTGGCAGCATTTCACGTGGCTTGAAGCTCCCTGACCGCATTTTTTTGAGCTTCTTTTCGAGCATCTGTTTGAGTTCATCCCAGTCGAAATTGCCGGCAGCGCAAACCAGGAGGTTTTCGGTAACATACTGCCGGTTGAAAAACGAGAAAATACCATCCCGTTGCATCGAAGCGACGGTTTGCGCGGTACCCAGTATCGGACTGCCGAGACGGGCATTTTTCCAGATATTCTGGCTCAACAGTTCATGAATGATTTCGTCAGGAGAATCTTCGTACATCTTGATTTCTTCGAGAATGACACGGCGCTCACGTTCGAGCTCTTCGATGACGAACTGCGAGTTGATGATCATGTCTGAGAGAACGTCGACAGCGATATCGAGGCGATCTTTGACCACTCTGGCGTAGTAGCAGCAGTAGTCTTTGGCGGTAAAGGCGTTGAGATAGCCGCCAATTCGGTCGAATTCACTGGCAATCATTCTGGCAGAGCGTTTTTTAGTGCCCTTGAACAGCATATGTTCGATAAAATGCGAAACACCCTGCAGCTCTTCGGTTTCGTAGAGAACGCCGCTTTTGAGAAACATTCCGATCGAAACGCTCTGAACGGTATCGAATCTTTCGGCAATAACCTGAATTCCGTTATCCAGCGTCTGTTTAAGGTATGGTGACAAAATATTACTCCATGTCAGAATGCTGCTGCCCGTCTTTATCCGGTTCAGCCGCCTGCGGTGAATTGTCGGTCTCTTCTTCTGTTATCGGCATAAGTCCCTGACTGTCGTTGAAATCTTTTTCGACCTGTTTATGTTCACCAGAAAGCTCGGCTTTCTGGCCTTCCGGGGTCAGCTGTTCTGGTATATCCAGCGAAGGTACCGGCAGTTCCTTGAGATTTTTCATGCCAAAATAATACAAAAAATCCTGAGTGGTTGAATAAAGTCTGGGCTTGCCAATTACCTGTTTTTCGCCAGAAACGTAGATCAGCTTCTTTTCGAGCAGATTCGAGACCACACCATCACAGTTAACCCCACGTATGGCATCGATCTCGGCCTTGGTGATCGGCTGTTTAAAAGCGATCACCGCGAGTGTTTCGAGAGCCGGCAGAGACAGCGAAACCAGCTTCTGACCATCGAGGCGCTGAATGAAAGGCGACACCATGGCTTTGGTGGCCAGTTGAATACCATTCTCAAGAATGGCGATCTGCAGACCACTGCTCTCGTCTTCATCATAGGTCTTTTTACGGGTGTAAACTATCTCTTCAGCTTTTTCCTGGGTTACCCCGAGAACAGCAGACAGCTTTTCCCATGAAATGGGGCGGTTTTGCACCAGCAGCAGACCATCGAGAGCTGCACCCAGCAGCACCGGATCGACTTCAACTGCTACCTCAACCGGAGCAGTTTCGGTTACTGCCGGTTCTTCGTTTATCTGTATATTTTCTTCATTCATCGCTGTCTCCTGAGGTATAACTGATTATCTCGCCGCCAACCTCGTCGGGCTTATCTTCGGGCAGGTCTTCGACGGCAATGTTCTTGCCACTGCCGGCAATGGCCGGGCGCAGCACAATCGGCCTGAAGTTCGCTTTCTGGGTAACGTCGAGTTCGCCGGCCTTGGCCATTTCGAGAACAGCCATGAACGACAAAACGGTTTCGTAGCGACTGGCCGATTTTTTTATCAGGCGGTCGAAGGTCATTTCGCCCTTAAAAGCCTTGAGCAGAGCTCTGATCTCATTAATGCGCTCGATGATTCCGATTTTTTCGAGAACTACCCGATGCACCGGAGGACTGATGCGGCGGCGCACCAGAGCATGATAAATGCTCAACAGCTCAGAAGGGCCGATATCGATTTCGAGAATTTCTTCAGGCTGGCGCTCAAGATCGCTGCTACGGGTATAGATGCGCGATGCACAGCGCTCCATCTCGCGCAGCTCAAGAGCAACCATTTTGAACTTTCTGTATTCCAGCAGCTTTTCTACGAGTCCAGCGCGGGCGTCTTCTTCGTAGAAGCTTTCGTCAATATCGAGATCGCCACTGCTGACTTCTTCAGGCTTTTCTCGCGGCAGCAGCATCTTCGATTTGATTTCGAGCAGAGTTGCTGCCATGACAAGAAAGCCGGAAGCGACTTCCATGTCGAGAATTTCCATCATCTGCAGATATTCGAGATATTGTGACGCGATATGCGCGATTGGAATATCGTAAATATTGATTTTCTGCTCTTCGATAAGGTGATAGAGCAGATCGAATGGTCCTTCGAAGACCGGCAGTTTTACCTGATAACCACTCATTTACAGGAGAAACCCCATTACCTGCCGGATCTGCTGGAGCACTTCAGAGGCTACCGCATGTGCCCGCCTTTCACCGGCATCGAGCACTTCTTCGATATAGCCTTTGCGTGCCTCGATTTCAGCACGGCGGCTGCGAATGGGCTCGAGCATGGCATTGAGTCTTTCGAAAAGTATGAGTTTGCAGTCACGACACCCGAGACTGGCGGTGCGACAGCCTTGCGCGATCTCTTCGAGGCGATCGGGCGTATAAATTTTATGATAGGCATAGACGGTGCAGACTTCAGGGTCACCCGGGTCATATCGACGCACCCGCTGCGGATCGGTGATCATCTGCTGAATCTTGCTCTTGAGGCCTTCTGGCGTTTCGCGCAGATCGATGCCATTGTTGTAGGATTTGCTCATTTTGCGCTTATCGATGCCGATCAGGAGCGGAACCTGCGAAAGAACCGCTTCTGGTTCGGTGAGAATGTCGCCGAAAGTTCCGTTGAATCGCCGGATTATTTCACGACTGAGCTCTAGATGCGGCAGCTGGTCTTTGCCGACCGGCACCGCTTCAGCGTTGTAGACAGCGATATCTGCCGTCATCAGAACCGGGTACATAAGTTTGCCGAGAGAAACACCCGATCTCGCTTCGTCATCGCGCACGGCGTCTTTGAAGGTTGGGCAGCGTTCGAGCCAGCCAAGAGGAGTGCAGTTGGCAAGAATGGTCGAAAGTTCGGCGTGTTCGTGCATGGCCGACTGCCTGAAAATCACGGCTTTTTCCGGGTCGATACCAACGCTGAGCCAGTCGACGATCATCTCTCTGATTATCGCCGGCAGATTATCGATTTTAAGGCGATCGGTAAACGCGTGCCAGACTGCAGCGAAGAAATAGCAGTCATAGGTTTCCTGTAATGCGGCCCAGTTTTTGAGGGTGCCTTCGAGGTGGCCGAGATGAAGTGAACCGGTGGTTCGCATGCCGCTGACAAGTCTTTTTTTCGCCATTATCGGTGTCTCCTGTGTAGTAATTCGGCTAGTAATCAATTGAGCGCAGGGCGTCTTCGGCCGCACGCAAGGTTTCCGGATAGGGTCGCAGCAGCAGAACCTTCTGCCAGCAGCTGCGCGCCTTGTCGATCTGTTGTAGCTTGTAGTAGCCGACACCCATATTGAAATGAGCTTCAGCATAGTTTGGTGCCAGCTCTATCGCTTTTTCCCAGTACTCTATTGCCCGTTCGATATCGCCGCGGCGATCGAACAGATTGGCGTAGGTAAAATAGACCATTCCGTCTTTCGAGCCCTCGCGCACCATGGCTTCAAGTATGCGTTCTGCCGAGTTCAGGTCATTCTCATAATAGCTGGCGCGGGCCAGCAGTATGCGCTCTTCAGGTTCGAGGCGGCCGACCATTTCGAATGGCGACAGCACCGATACCGCGAGATCGTAAAAA
>JAKJFO010000086.1:0-7248 GCA_022704885.1 Candidatus Rifleibacteriota bacterium
TTTCACGGGCGGTCTGGAGGCCGGTGATGCTCGGAACGCCGATTACGTCACCGTTGTGGGTCAGAATGAATGTTTTGCCCTGAGGGCTGGGCTGCAGGCTGGAAGTAAAATCAGAGAGCTTTTCGAGCATGAGATTGAAGGTCAGAATGAACATCGAGCCATTCGCGCTTTCCAGTGGCAGGGAAGCCGCTATTCCTGGCTGTTTGCTGGTATGCAGTATAAAGGGGTCGTTCCAGAAAATCGGGCAGGACGCAACTGTGGT
Organism: Candidatus Rifleibacteriota bacterium; assembly: GCA_022704885.1. The sequence continues at coordinate 263 of JAKJFO010000086.1, forward strand.
CGCTTTGTCGGCAAAGCTTTTTGCGCCAAGATACCAGTCGCGCGTTCGGGCATCGAAATCGTCTGCGTCTTCCCATTCTCTGAGAATTTCGCCAGAGGCGCTCAAAAACGCAAACTTCGCGTATCCTGGTTTGGCAGAAAGGCCAACAATTCTTGAGAGAAACCCGTCGTTTTCAGCTCCAATTCGATTGGAAAACCCTTTTTTATTGCCGGTGCAAAGCGAAGTGATCTGCGGATAACCTTGAAGAATAGGCAGCACCAGCGCACGAAAGCGATCGATTTCTTCGGGCACCATTACCCCTGATTTTGCCCATTTCTGGGTTTGTCTGAGCGTGTTTGCGATCGGATGAAAGAAAGAATCGAGTTTCTCTTCGATGACCTCGCCAGTTTTTTCGAAATAGCTTTTCTCAAGATCGCGAGCCACAATGGTACTTGCTGCGATAGAGACAACGAGAACCACCGCTGAAATAATGACTGTCAGACATATCAGATTAATGAGCAGACTTGTCAGAATGGCAATGTGAAACTGTTTTGCAGATTTCTTCTCCTGGTTGTCCATGACTCCCTCTCCCGGTCAAAAACGTCTGTCGCTTGATTGTATTCTAAAACTCCCGTTTTTCCTACAGAAAAGCCAGCTGTGCGGCAACAACCCCGGACAAAATGTTTCTGTCTGTCAGAGGCCATAGTAGCTCGATCTGAGCGAAGGGCCGAACATGAACCCGGGGAGGGAACCGATGAGCTCTTATAACGCGAAGAATCCGACCGGAGGAGCGATTGTAAGGCGCGTCAAAGGAGTGCCCGACCCAAATCTTCACCTGCTGGAACGAATACTGACAACTGAAAATGTAAGAACCGCCTGGGAACGGGTAAGAGCCAACAAAGGCGCACCGGGAGTGGATAATGTTTCCATCGACCAGTTTCCGGATCGGTTCCGACCACAGTGGAATGATATTCGTAAATCCATTCTGGCAGGCAGTTATAACCCATCACCTGTAAAAAGGGTTGATATTCCAAAGGCATCTGGCGGAACCCGCCCGTTGGGCATTCCATGTGTTCTTGACCGGCTGATACAACAGGCTATATGCCAGATTCTCATGCCTATCTTCGATCCGGGTTTCTCAGTGGGTGAAAATTCATTATCCGGCCACGGCCCGATTAAGTTCATGAACCGCATGTCCGGTGGTGTTGGAAGGAGGGGGGAAAGCCCCCTCTTTACCCGATTCGATGGTCTTCATTTATCGTTTTTTTCAGTTTTCCACGGGTTGAATAATGGAATATCACATCCCTGGAAATCACTTTCATTTCTTGTTACCAGAATCAAATTGTGAGTTCTGGCAATTGATGCAATCAAACCATCTATTGCTGCAAGCGTAAGACCCTCTTTTTCAGCAGTAGCCTGCATTTCACCCCAATTTTCAGAAACAGTCAAATCAACTGAAAGTATCCGGTCATTATAATCTTCAATCAATGTGTTGAGCCACTCCGTAAGCCTGGCTTTCTTCCTGGAACTTGGTAGCTTTGAAACACCTTTTCTGATTTCGCCAATGGTTAAAACACTTAAATAAAGCCTGTCAGATGGTGTCTCCTGAAGCCATTCAATCAGCAGCTTACTTGGACAAGGTTTTACAATCTCTGAAACAACGCAGGTATCTACAAGGTATTTCAAAGGTCGATTCTCCTTGGGCCGTCTTTTTGTCGAGTAAACTCTAATTCAAGACTGGCTTTTGGACAAGAAAGTAAAAAATCCTTGAAAGAAGGTTTTGCAGATTGCAATTTCTCAAACTCTTCGACTGAAACAATAACGACAGCTTCAGCTCCATGTCTGGTAACATATTGAGGACCATTCTTGATTGCTTCGTCAACAATCTGGCTAAATTTTGCCTTGGCATCCTGAAGTTTCCAGAATGATTTCATTTTCGGCCTCCCAAATTTTCATAGCCACCACATACAGTCTAGTCAGACTAGTCTTGTTTGTCAAGTAAAGACAGATGTGAGGCTTTGCGATATCTCAAAGGCGATTTTTCAGACTCTTTGCGATGACAGGTCTTTGAGCTGCGCAGGAGTTGATCGATCGGATTGTCAGAGGCTGCCGATCAGGGTGATTTCGTTGCGGTCGTAGTAAAGATGCTTGATGATGAGACGCGACAGCTGGTGTTTCTGTCTGAGTTCTTCGATGGCAGCCAGAATCGTTTCGGGTTCCTTGCCGCGGAACTTAACATTTACCACGAATTTGCGGCAGGCCTTCTGTTCGAGCCAGCGGTCGAGCAGGCCGAGGGTGGCCAGCGGCCTGACGATCATGTCGCAGAACATCCAGTCGACGGGCCTGGTCGGCATAAAAGCGTAACCGTTGTCGAGCGAATGCTCGCAGCGCGGGTGGCTTTCGACATGCGCTTTGAGATCGGCGAAATCGACGGCGATCACTCTGGCGCCACGCTTGAGTGCTGCCCAGGTCCAGCCGCCGGGAGCGGCGCCGAGGTCGATGCAGACATCGCCTTTGCGTGCTGAAACACCAGATTGTTGCCAGGCTTCTTCGAGTTTGTAATAAGAGCGGCAGGGGGCCTGCGAATCGTGCGGAATCGAGCCAGGAGTCATGCTGCGCATGAATGGCACGAAGCGGCCCATTTCTGTTTTGAATCTTTTTGCAGCGCTGACCCAGAGCTGATCAGTGTCGGTAAGAATGACTTGAACGACAAGGCAGGGTCGCTTTTCGTCGATGCTTTCCCAGGGCTGGTATTTTTCGAGAGTGCGCTTGCGGTATTTTGCCATGCGCTGCATGAACTTTTCGTGCAGCAGCGCCGCGCGCCCGCTCATGAATTCGTAATGCGTCGAGTCTTCGCTGTAAAAGTCAGGTGTGCAGCAGTGCAGGGTCCAGGGCAGCGGATTACTGTCGAGAACCGGGTCGAGTGCCGCGCCAAGCGACTGAATAAGATCAGCCAGCGATGCGCCTTTAACCGCACTGCAGTTCGGCAGCCATTGTCTCGCAAAAATTGGTTCGTATCTGAGCCCGGAAGCATGTGATTCTCCTACTACCAGGCCTGCCGCAGGTGAATGAAAATGTTCACCGACTCCGGTGGCAGCCAGTTCGCGGCAAAGAGTTGCCTCCCAGCCGTTCGCGCACAGATAACCGTTCAATTTATTTCCTGCTGCCAGATGATTTCTCCGATTGTGGGTATACGTATATACCACAGTTCAAAACCTTCTGCCAGAAGATACCACCGCTGGCAGGGCAAACGCATTAAAAATGCAGTTGTACTTTTTGTTCGGCTATGGTAGGCAGGTTGAATCTTACTTTGAAAGGAATTCATCTTGTCATCAAAACTCCACCTAAAAGCTATCAAGAAACATTTTGCTGAGCTGAAAGACCCGCGAATAGATAGAAAGAAGCTTCATTCATTATCAGATATTCTCATAATTGCCATCTGTGCAGTGATTTGCGGAGCAGAAGAGTGGTCAGAGATAGAGTTGTTCGGGAAAGCCAAGAAAAAGTGGTTTAAAAGCTTTTTGCAGATACCAAATGGCATTCCGTCCCACGATACTTTTTCCAGAGTATTTTCCCGCCTCGCTCCGGCAGAGTTTCAGAAGTGTTTTTTGAGCTGGCTAGATTACCTGAAAAGCTCAACCAGCCTTGATATTATTGCGATTGACGGCAAAACAGTAAGAAATTCATTCGACAAAGCTTCTAGCAAGGCTGCGATACACATGGTCAGTGCTTGGAGTAGCAACAATGGCTGCGTTCTTGGCCAAGTAAAAGTAGATGAGAAGTCCAATGAAATTACGGCGGTACCCAAGCTACTTGAGATTCTTGAGTTGTCTGATTGCGTTGTCACAATGGACGCAATGGGTTGTCAAAAGGAGCATGCAGCAAAGATTATCAGCAAAGGTGGCGATTACATATTTGCCCTGAAGGGCAACCAAGGGCACTTTCACGAAGAAGTGAAAAGCTTTTGCGAAGATGCAATTAACAGCGATTTCGATGGCATAGACCAGAAAACTTTTCAGACAACAGAAAAAGGGCATGGGAGAATAGACATTCGTCGTTATCACTTAATAACAGATCTGAGTTGGTCCAAAAAAGCAGCCGAATGGTGCGGGTTAAAAGCCGTAGGTATTGTTCGATCAACCAGAAAAATAGAAGGCAAGGAAACAAATGAGACAAGAATGTATTGCACTTCTTTAGTTGACGCGAAAGCCTTTGCACGTGGAATTCGGAAACACTGGAATGTCGAGAATCAGCTGCATTGGGTGCTAGACGTCGCTTTCAAAGAAGATAAATGCCGCATAAGAAAGGATAATGCACCGGAGAATTTCTCAATCTTGCGACACATAGCTCTAAATCAGCTGAAAAAAGAAAAATCCATCAAAAATGGCATCAAATCGAAACGTTTAAAGGCTGGCTGGGACGAGCAATATCTGCTTCAGGTGCTACTTGCATGAATTTTAGTGCGTTTGCCCTGGCACTATTTATGGTTTGTGCAGTCAGCTGCGAGAAATCTGCCAGTTCTCGAGAAGTTCGGGGCTGATTTCGTCGATAAAACGGGATTGCCTGCCGAGAACCGTGCCGGTAGCAGGATCCCAGATATGAGATGGATATGTAATCGCCAGATTTTCCGAGGCTCTGGTGATGGCAACATACATCAGACGCCTTTCTTCTTCGAGATCGGCTTGAGTCTTGAGCGAACTGAAAGACGGAAAGCGTCCTTCGAGAGCATGTATGACAAACACGGAGTGCCATTCGAGGCCTTTGGCAGAATGTATCGTCGAGAGAATCAGAGTCTCGTCTTCACTGGTTTCTGGTGCCAGAGCCTCATCTACCGCGTCTTTAGGCGGCTCAAGCGCCAGGTCGGTAAGAAAATCGTTGAGCGAAGAAAATTTGCCGGCAATGATGGCCAGCTGATCTATATCCTTGAACCGACGCGGATAATCATCAAAACGTTCCTTGAGAATCGGGAAATAATAATCGGCGACCATTTCGAGCAGTCGGGCTGGGGGAGTAGCAACCAGTTTCGATGCAGCTGTCAGCATCTGACCAAGTTTTTTAAGGCCGTTGGCTGCTTTTGCCCGAACCTTAAGCCCCGAAAAATCGAAAGGATCTGACGCCTGCCTGATATGAGCGAAGATTTCGCCGGCACTGTGCGTGCCGATGCCTTCGATCAGCAAAAGCACACGCAGCCATGAAACCTGATCGTAAGGGTTCTGGATTATTCTCAGGTGAGCTATGACATCTTTGAGATGGCCTGCTTCGAGAAATTTGAAACCACCCCACTTAACATAGGGTATATTGCGTCTTTTCAGTTCGAGTTCAAGTTGATACGCATGAAAACTCGAGCGAAACAACACGGCAATATCGTTGAGCCCGATACCCTGCTCGCGAAGCTCAAGAACGCGGGCAGCTATGAACATCGCCTGTTCCTGCTCGTCTTCGCAACGCACGCAGGCCGGCTGCTCACCATTCTCTCTTTCGGTGAACAGCTTTTTTTTAAAACCTTCGCCGGCCTTTTCCATCAGACTGTTGGCAGCGTCAAGAATCTGTCGGGTACTGCGGTAATTGCGCTCGAGTCTGATCACCTGGCAATCCGGAAATATTTCGGGGAATTCGAGAATATTGCTGACCCTGGCTCCTCGGAAAGAATAGATGCTCTGCGCATCGTCGCCGACAACCATTACATTGCGGTTCGGTCCCGACAGCAGAAAGGTAATTTTTGCCTGAAGCCCGTTGGTATCCTGGTATTCATCGGCCATCACATAACGATAACGTGACGTGATCTGCATTCTTGCCGGTTCACTTTCACTGAGCAGGCGGTGCAGGTATATCAGGAGATCGTCGTAATCAAGAAGCAGATTTTTTTGTTTATAGGCGGTGAATTCATGGTGCAGTCGGCAGATGTCCTGATCATGCTCGGCGAACTGTGGGTAAAGCTCGGCGATTATTTCTGATACAGACTTCTCAAGATTATTCGCCTTTGAAAACATCTGGGCAACCGTTTTTTTCTGCGGAAAGCGAGATTCTTTCCGGTTAAAACCAAGTTCGCTGCGCAGAAAATTGATGATATCTGAAGCATCGCCATCGTCGATAATCGAAAAGGCAGGCTTCAGATCGATATAATGACCGTATTTGCGCAGAATGTTCGCGGCAAAGCTGTGATAAGTTCCGCCGGCAACAGCTTTACCCTGAGCGCCGACCAGAGTTGCCACGCGATCGAGCATGTTGGCGGCGGCCTTGCGGGTGAAGGTAAGCAGCAGAATGCTGTCTGGCGCTATGCCGCTCTCGAGCATGCGGGCGACTCGATAAATCAGCGTACGCGTTTTCCCTGAACCGGCACCGGCGATGCAGAGTAAAGGCCCCTTAAAAAGCGTCACTGCTGCCAGTTGCTGCTGGTTAAGCAGTGACTGGTAGTCGATTTTGAATGATTGGGCGCCGATATGGCCGGTGTTCAGCTGATAGGTTCTGGTCATCAGGTTGTCGAATCATGAATCCATTTCAGATAATCGCTGTTGCCGTATTCTACAGGTAGTGCGATGAATTCATAGACTTTATATGGATGGAGCTGCCTGATTCTTTCATCGAGAGCCTCAAGGTGTGCCTGCTGCGTTTTGATCACCATGATTATTTCAGCGCCGGATTCGATTTTGCCCTGCCAGTGATAGATCGACTCTATTCCCGGAATCAGGTTAACGCAGGCACAAAGCTTTGCCGGAACGATGTCTTCGGCAATTTTTATTGCAGTATCACGGTCAGGGACTGTAACCATGCACACTCTGTATTCTGTCATTTTCGCACCTCCGTCACTTCAGTTTACTGTAATCCGGGACAGGATTGCAAACGGGTGATCACAATCAAACTTTGCGATTGCATAAATTGCAGCGCAATCATTGCCGATAACTGTAATCAGTTGTATTATGAGTATGGAGAAAAATTATGGCGGGTTTGTTTCTGGCTACCGTTCTGACGATTGTACTGTCTCTTGAAATTGGTGCCGAGCTCTGATT
>JAKJFO010000086.1:7258-16081 GCA_022704885.1 Candidatus Rifleibacteriota bacterium
AAGGAGTGTACAATGAAAAAAGCGCATGCATTTCTGCGCTTTTTTCATTTTAGCAGACTATTTAATTTCGGTGCCGGGATAGTAGAACTTGAGAATATCGAGATACTTCTGTGATTTCTTAGCAAGACCATCGGTACCGTACATACAAAGGCCAACACCGTCGCCCTGACCCATGCCACGGAAAATTATACTGCGACGCAAAAACTCCATGGTAAATTTCATGCTTTTGATGCCGTTCGGTCCGAAGAACTCGTTCAACTCACGATGAAAGTCGACGCCAGCCACGCTTTTAGGCACTCGACCTCGCAATGTAACCTGCTGTATGCGACCGGCTGCGTCAACCTTTTCAGGTTCCCAGCCGTTATAAATTCTTTCGGCGCCGCCGGCAAATGCCATTGAAAGAAAATCGAGAACATCGACTTTCTGCAATTCGATCGACCAGTGAAAGCCCGGGCTATGAAAGCAGTTTTCGGATCCCTTTCCTTCGAGAAGATCTGAATGAGCGGGGTGATAAGGTTCTTCAACGCCGTAGATATCTTTGGCAGAAGAAATTCGGCCACCGCATGTATTGTGATATCTCGGAAAAATGAGTTTGCCACCATGTCTTATCATCAGACCTGCTGTCATGCTTGCAAGAATATCGACAAGTTCGCGATTGTAGCCACACCCGGCAAATGGAAAGCAATGCGAACTATCGCAGACATCATAAGGAGAATCTTTGTGTTGAGGGTTTTCCAGAAGCCAGGCAAGACGGGTCCGTGCCATGACACATAGAGCCTTAAGTGCTTCAGGTTCATTGGTGATACCGAGTCTGGAAATGCTTGAGACAACGTGCTGATGAACGCTGACAGTATCGACGAGGCGAAGTGAATTTTCTGCAAATGAAACAGTCAGGGTGCCCTGCAGCAGAACTGGCGGCTGATCTGGGATTTCAAGGTTCAGCAGATCGCCACCATGAATGCTGATAGTTTCATAGCCGGCGCTAAACTCTTTTCCATCAGAAGTTCTGGCTACCATGCCCTTGGGAACCAGCATAATAGTGCAATCTTCACCCTCGTTGAGCAGATCACGCGTTGAGGTCGCCCCTCCGAATTCAATTCTCCAGTTGCCACTGAACGACTGCACTCGAAGGGTCGTGAATTCTTCTTCGGGGTCTATGCCAATTCTGATATTCTGTTTATCTATGGTCTGAGAACAGCAGGGAAGCGAAAAAGCCAGAAATATGGTTATTGAGAGTATTGTAAAAATCTTGTTCATAAACATGTGAAAATAATAATGCAGGCGGCGCTATTTAGCAAACAAAATGTTGCAATAACCCGATCATCAGCCGGACAGGATATAGAAATGCGCGAAAAAACGGTCGCGAAAAGCGGTAATTCTCAACCGCCCGGGTAATCGGCGGACTGGTCCGTACATACACGCTGTTTAAAGCCATACCCACTCGCGAAGTCAAAAGAAATTCCCGCCTGAACCATCTGAATTCGTTGACCACTTCAGGGTCACCGCGATAGGCGAAGCTGGCAATGAAACAGAGTGACGATGAGGACTCGCGGTCAAATGAAGTTACGTACTTTTTGTTGATGACATATATCATTGCCTTGGTTTTGTACGAATCTTCAAGTTGTCCAAGATATTTCTGGGTGGTATAGAGCTGGTCAAGAAGATCGACATTCTCAGGAACGTATTCAAGAGCTTTTACTATGCACTTCTGAGCTCTGCGAAAATGTCCTTCACCAAGACTCAGCCCAAGTTCCAATCCTTTATGCAGATATATTCCGGCAGCTTTGCAGAGAATGCCATATTTGGTTTCATTAATGTTGTTCTTTATCTCAAGTACTTCATTGATGTTGCGATTATGATGCTCAGCTTCGCGGATTATCTGGTCAGCCGCGCTGAACCTTCGCAGCTCCGCGAATGATCTGGCCTTCAGCAGCAGCAGAGGCACGGTTGTTCGATAAGAAAGGTGCAATTCATCAACTTGCCTGATCACATCATGATATTTTTTCTCTGTAAAGAGCTTCTTAACGTTGTTGATAGCCGACTCTTCGAGTTCAAGCTCACGAGCGGCCTGTCGTTTGCGCTCTTCTTCAGCAAGTTCAGCTTCTCTGGCCAGCTCCTGTCGCGTTTTTTCCCGCGACTTAAGAGCTGGAGAAAGCTCTTCAATACGCGCGTTCAGTTCTTCGACCAGGTCGTTCTCACCTAATATCTGATGGCAGCGCATGAGACCAGAAAGAGCCGGCACGCTGTCGCCTTTGAGCTCAAGCGCTTTGCGGTAGGTTTCCATAGCTTTCTGAACTACAGCCGAGAGAATCTTGTCATTCTCTTCTCGCATTTTTTCGCGCGCCAGCGAGTCTGCCTTCTTGATGCTTTCGGTAAACTTCGCTTCTTTGTCGTCGCGTTCGTAGAGCAGATTGTTGCCGTGCAAAACGAGACTGTCAAAGTAGATACCAGTCGCGTTCTTGAGCAGTTCCTCGACCCTGTCGTTGTCCGGATGCCAGCTCGAAGCCTCTTTAAGCACCTCATAGGCCACTTCATGCATGTTGACCTTGTTCAGCTCGATAAAAAAACTGTCGAGAAACTCCGGGTCAGCAGGGCACTCTGCCGAAAACGACCTGTGATATAATTTCAGCGCAGAAGCATGCTCGCGACTTCGCATGAGCGAGATAACCTTGCGCTTGTATTCTAAAATCTTCTTTTCGTGTGCGTCCATTTTCAGTCAGTAAAATAACATAAACCGACGACAGGATAAACCGCAAAAAAAAATCCGGCGATGCCGGAAGTGCAAAACATCCCAGATTGTCGTAATTACTCAATCAATGCCGCTTTTTGAGCGGCGCGTTGCGTCCGAAATAAGACAGATCCTGTAATTTTTCGCGTCTCATCAGTTTGTGCAGCAGATAGGCGCGACTACAGACAAACAGAACTGTACTACATACCAATCCCCCAAGAAAACCCGCCACTAATGAATTAAGATTCAAAATTTCTACCCCCAATTCGATGTTTTGCGGTATCTTCTTCGGCAGACTTTTAAAATTTATGAATGATTACAGGAAGCATTATGTTTGATAAGGTACTGAAAAACGGCCAGGTGTTCTGGAACGACGCTCTGGTGCAGGCAGATCTGGCAATTGCCGGCGAGCAGGTGGCAGCCATCGGCAATAATCTTAAAGGGAAAAGCGAAATCGATGTCTCTGGTCGCTGGGTTCTACCTGGTGCTGTAGACGTTCACACACACTTTTCACTGCCTTTTGCCGGAGCCGTCTCGGCTGACGATTTTTATTCGGGCAGCGTTGCCGGAGCCTGTGGCGGCGTGACGACCTTCATAGACTTCACCGCTCAGAAGGGCGAAGAGGGGGTTCTGGAAAGTCTGAAACGACGAAGGGAAGAAGCAGACGGGCTGGTTGCCATAGACTACTCTCTGCATGCCTGCATCGGCCGCTATTCTGAACAGGTGATCGAACAGCTGCCAAAACTGGCTGAACATGGTGTGACCAGTCTTAAAATCTTCATGGCTTACAGGCGCTCTGGATTGATGCAGAATGACGTCAGCCTGCTGAGAATTCTCGATGCCTGCCGCGACAACGGCATTCTGGTAACGGTACACGCCGAAAATGGTGAGCTGATAGATTATCTCACAGACCAGGCCGCCACCTGCGGCAATCTTGGCATCGAAAGCCTGCCGAACACCAGACCAGTATTCAGTGAGACCGAAGCAATACGCCGTCTGGCTGATTTCTCACGATATACCGGCTGCAAAGTTTATGTGGTTCATGTGTCGAGTGGCGAGGGCGCGCAGATTATCGGCTGTGAACGCCAGCGCGGCGCCCATATCGCCGGTGAGACCTGCCCGCAATATCTATACCTCGACGATCGTCAACTTGCCGGGCCAACCGGACATTTCTTCGGCTGTTGCCCGCCGATCAGGCCGCTGACTCAACAGCAGCTTCTCTGGCAACGCTTTGCCGCCAATGACCTGGCTGTCGTCGCTACTGATCATTGCCCCTTTACAACAACTGACAAAAACACCTGGCAAAATCGCATCACCAGCCTGCCCATGGGCCTGCCCGGCATTGAAACCCTGCCTTTGCTTGTTTTAAACGGCGTTCATTCCGAAAAGATATCGCTGCAACAAGCAGTTAAGGCTATTTCAGAAAATCCGGCACGGATTTTTGGCCTGTACCCGCGTAAAGGCAGCCTGGTGCCAGGAACCGATGCCGACATCATGGTATACAATCCAGATTGTAACCTTGAGATAACCGCGGCCGCCCTGCATATGAAAACCGATTATTCTCCCTATGAGGGACTGCATTGCCGTGGTTGCAACGAAATGACCATTCTGCGCGGCAAGATCATTTACAGCCATGAAAAAGGCTGGCAGGGCGAGAAGGGTGGGGGACGCTTCGTTTCGCGCCATGCCGCCGACCCTGAATTTTTCATGAAAAAGGGGCTGCCGCTCTGATTGCGGCAGCCCCTTTGCTGAACTACTTCAGGAGCGACTGAGAATGCACTTTTCGAGGTGCTCCATGTCTTCGTCGGTCAGATTCAGGGTGCGTTCATACCGGCTGACAATACGCTGGCATGCCGGGCAGTTATTACCAGAGAAGCGAAACAGCGCCACGAGTTCCTGAGCACACATATGAAGGCACCTCCTGCATAAAATATAAAATCTCTAATAAGTATATCGGCAGTACCCTGACCATACTTTATAGCAATTCAAGCAGGAGCATGCCCAACTATTCGTGCTCAGCGCAGCGGTGCTCGTATCTAAAGAAATCAGCAGGTATAAACAATTTTGAATTTAGGTTAAAAATTGTCATTACGAGGAGCGTAGCGACGAAGCAATCTCACTGTCTTAAACAGGTTTTTGCGCTGAAACAATGAGATTGCTTCCTGCTTCGGCTTCGCCTCGCAGTCGCAATGACGGAAAACCACACGTTCAATGTTGGCAAAGCATTAGTTCATATAAGTAAGCTTTTGTCGGAGAAACCACAATTTGACCAGGAATTGCCGAAACTTGAACCTTTTACTTGCATGGCAGTTAAGGCTTAAGTAGAATCAGCGTATGAGCAAAAAAGTCTGTCTGATAACAGGTTCACGAGCAGAGTGGGGGATTTTGCGGCCTCTTTATAAAGAGCTACAGCATCTTGGCGTGGCCGTGCGTCTCGTCGTAACTGGCGCACATTTAAATGCCAGCAGCGGGTTTTCGGCCAAAGAAATCGAAGCTGATATTGGCGATACTTTTGCCAAGGTTTACATAACACCTGACGACAGATCGCTGTCTGATAATGAACTGATGTTCGCATCGATGGCGGCAGCAATCGAAAGATTCGCAGCGTTTTTTGCAGACGAAAAACCTGATCTGGTCGTCTATTATGGCGATCGGTTCGAGATATACGCGGTGGCGACAGTCTGCCGGCTTCTCGGCATCAGAAGTGCTCACATCTCAGGTGGTGAAATAACCCGCGGCGCTTTTGACGATACTCTACGTCACTGCCTGACCAAGCTCAGCGACCTGCACTTCACTGCCACCGAAGGATTCAGGCAACGCGTCATTCAACTTGGAGAAGATCCAGAGCGGGTATTCAATACTGGCGAACTGGCGCTTGCCGATCTCGACCAGACGGCATTCATCTCAAAAAAAGAGCTCGAAAAAGAGCTCAAACACAGGCTCGACAATTTCTTTCTGATTACACTGCACCCTGAGACCTGCAACCATGGCTCAGTTAGAGAAGGAATGCTTCGACTATTGCATGTTCTGCTCAAGGAATATCCTGATACCAGGCTGGTTTTCACCGGTGCCAACGCCGACCCCGAAGGCGGCGAAATCAATGACTATCTGGCCGAAGCCGCGAAAAACAAGCCTGAGGTTGTCAGCTTTCATCGCAATCTAGGCCGGTTACGTTACCTGTCTGTTGCGCGCATGGCACGCTGTGTAATTGGCAATTCCTCAAGCGGTATTATTGAGCTGCCGTCACTCAACATACCGGTTCTCAACCTCGGCAGTCGGCAGAGCGGGCGCCCGTGCAGCAAGGCGGTCGTCACCGCTACGTTTGCCGAAGCCTCTATCAGAAAAGCGCTCAAAAAGCTGCTGGCTCCGGGCTGGCGCGAAAAATGCGGTCAGCTTCCCAACCCCTATGAAGGGCGCGATGCAGCTCGAAACATCGCCGGCATTATCGCTGATTACGATTTGAGCAGCATCAGCAGTGAAAAGCAGTTTTACGACCTGCCGCAGCCGAAAAAACGCATTCAGGGCAAATAAAAAAACCGCCTCGTGGGCGGCTCTTTTAAACTGATGAAAAAAGGTCAGTTAACGGCTTCGGCAGTCTGCGGCAGAACGCTTACGCAATGCTTGCCCTTGCGCCAGCCAAACTTGACTTTGCCTTCGGTGAGGGCGAACAGAGTGTCGTCTTTGCCCTTGCCGACGTTGAGGCCGGGATGAATCGGAGTGCCGTTCTGGCGGATGATGATGTTGCCGGCTTTTACGACTTCACCGTCATATTTCTTAACGCCCAGGCGTTGCGCATTACTGTCTCGACCGTTGGTGGTTGAGCCTTGTCCTTTCTTATGAGCCATACCAGAATCCCCCTTAGGTGATTAATTCAATTTAACTCGTTCCGGGTAAGATTCTGCAATCTTACGGAACCCGAATTTAAATACTTTATAAACCGTTTTAAGCTCCTGCAGCCTGTTCTTTGTGACTTCTACCCGTATGTTGCAGTTGCCTGCATCGAGATTGCCACCTAGAACCGCTTTCAGTTCGCCTTCGACTCCACCTGCGAATGTCTGTATCAGTGCCGAGACCGCTGCACAGACGATGTCTTTTCCCTTGTCGGAGTGGCCGGCATGGCCGCTGACTTTAAGGCTGACACCCTTGTCGTCTTCAGTGAAGTCGACGAGAATCATTCAGCACTTGATGTCTTCGATGAGAACCGAAGTGAAGTGCTGGCGATGTCCGGATTTGCGGCGATAATTGCTCTTGCTCTTGTATTTGAGCACGACAATTTTCTTGGCGCGGGCATGACCGACGACTTTGACCTTTACTTCAGCGCCGCTGACGTAAGGGTTGCCGATCTTGACGTTTTCGCCGTTTTTGACCATGAGAACCTTGTCAACAGCAAAGGTTTCATTGGGCTGCTGGTCGAGTTTTTCGCAGCGCAGGCGGGTGCCTTTCTCGACGTTATACTGCTTTCCACCGAGTTCGATAATCGCGTACATTTGTTCTTTACTCCCAGTTTTGAGTGTAATCAAGGTTTTCGAGGTTAAACCGCGTAACAGATAAGGGCTGAGATACTGTGGGAAAACTTATTCTATCACGAATGTTCAAATATTTCTACTGGCAAATTGATTTTTTTTGCAATATCAGCAGATTATCTGCTCATGGTTTACATAACATCTGCCGCGAGCGGAAAATATTATCGTTACATCTCGTCGAGATCGACCATTTTCAGCAACATTCTGATCTGCAAAGGCAGTTCGGGCAGTTCGTTGCCTTCAAGAGTGAAGTTTACTGCCTCAGCCAGGGCAAAAGCAGCCTCGGCCAGGTAAATGCGGCCAAGTTCGGGGTCGGCAAGGGCTGGCGAACCAAGATAGCCATCTTTGCTGCCCATTTCCTGAAATGAAAAATTGCCCTTCAGCACTTCCCAGGACGAATTGATAACGCATGGGGCCAGCCCGGGCAGAAGTTCGCTGCGCACCAGCTCAGGGTCGAGATGCAGCGTTGCGCTGGTATCTTTGATGTCACCGTGAATTTCGCTGGCCGGGTCGATGTTGCGTTCGCGCAGATAAGATTCGATTGCCTCGTTTGGTGAGTAGTTCCAGAGGGGCATCGGGTCGAAGGCACGAAAGTCTCTCAGGGTATTGAGATCTTCGACGGCGACACTGACGGCTTTGATCGCGTCTGGCGACAGCGACAGGTTAACGAAATACAGATATTTAAAGCCATCGCGGCTGAAAGAACTGCCGATTTCGTACAAAGCGTCAGAATAGGTGCGGGCACCCATGGAGAAGCTTGACGAAAAGCCGGTGCTGCTCTGGCAGGGCATGAACGGAACCGTCGGCGTGATCAGGCATTCAACCTGTTCGCTGCGTAATCTCGCGGCGGCCGCAAAAGCGATGGATTCGCCAAGAAAACACTTGGTGCCAAGCGGAAGATGTGGCCCATGTTGTTCAATCGAGGCAAGCGGTACAACAACGACCGTAGATTCACGGTCAAGTGCGCTGATCTCAGCAGATGTCATGTCTGATAAATTCATGCAGCTATAATAAGGTTTGACCATGACATAGTCAACAGGTAGTTAAATAGAACAGTAATTCTATTGCTCTGTCAATATTGAGTCTGTGATTTGCAGTCATTGCGAGGAGGGCTTCAGCCCGACGAAGCAATCTCATGAATAACAGGATTAGCTCAGAGCTGGCTGCTTCGTCGCTGCGCTCCTGGTAATGGCATTTCAGGCTGTTCTTCTGTTCCTGGGCGTTCGAAGGCGGGGCAGGGAGCTACAGGGAAGAACAGCAAAGAATGCGGTTGCGGCCGCCTTCTTTGGCGGCGTAAAGAGCGCGGTCGGCCTCTTTAACGAAGTCATCGAGCATCATGCCGGGTTCAAGCTGGCAAACGCCACCACTGACAGTAACCCTGAGGGTTTGCCCGTTAAATTCAAAAGGTGATGACTCGACAACATTTCGAATTCTCTCACTTACGCAAAGTGCGCCATTCTCATCGGTGCCGGGCAGTATCAGTGCGAATTCTTCGCCGCCAAAACGTGCAGCCACATCAATTCCGAAGCGAACCGACTCGTTGAGTATTTTGGCGAACTCACGCAAAACCAG